>JANXTL010000181.1 GCA_025352375.1 Acetobacteraceae bacterium
TTGAGTCTGGAAGAGCGCGAAACGCTCGAAGCGACGATCCACAAGGGCAAACACCCCGCCGCCGAAATCCTTAAAGCCCGTATCCTGCTGAAAGCCGATATCTCCGAAGCTGGCGAAGGCTGGAGCGACAGCCGGATCGCGAATGCCCTCGACACGAGCATCGCGACCATCTTCCGCACGCGCCAGCGGCTGGTCGAAGATGGGTTCGACGGTGCGCTGAAGCGAAAGCACTCCCCAAAGTCAGCCAGGCCGCGCATCTTCGATGGTGCGTCCGAGGCAAAACTCATTGCGTTGACCTGTTCGCAACCGCCCAAGGGGCGGGCACGGTGGACGTTGAAATTGCTGGAAGACAAGGTCGTGGAACTGGAAATCGTTCCGCGCGCGAGTGACAATACGATCGGGCGTACGCTAAAAAAAATATCCTCAGGCCGCATCTGAAAGAACAATGGGTCATTCCGCCCGACGCCAATGCCGCTTTCGTGGCGGCGATGGAAGATATACTGGAGGTCTATCACAGGCCCCGCGATCCGGAACGCCCCGTTGTGTGTCTGGACGAAACCTCGAAACAATTGATCATCGAGACGCGGGCGCCGATTGCCGCGAAGCCTGGGCAACCGGCGCGGTGCGATTACGAGTATGAACGTAACGGAACCGCCAATTTGTTCATGCTGTTCGCGCCGCTGGAAGGCTGGCGGCATGTCGAGGTCACGGATCGCCGTACCGCGGTGGATTATGCGCATATCCTGAAACAATTGGCGGACCGGCACTTTCCAGACGTGGCGAAGATCGTGCTCGTCCAGGATAATCTCAACACCCATAAGCCCGCGTCGCTTTATGACGCGTTTCCCGCCATCGAGGCACGCCGCCTCGTGGAAAGGTTTGAGTGGCATTACACGCCGAAGCACGGAAGCTGGCTCGATATGGCCGAGTCCGAACTGAGCGTGCTGACAGGGCAGTGTCTGGATCGGCGTATTCCCGATAAGCGGACGTTGGTTGATGAGGTCGCCGCGTGGGAAACTGAGCGAAACAAAAATCATGCGAAAGCCGATTGGCAGTTCACCACGGCTGATGCGCGGGTCAAACTGAAGAGGTTGTACCCGTCACTATGAATGACTCGGGGCAGTAGGGATATGTACGCGGCGGTCGTGGACGCCTTGGTCTCGGCGGATGCCGACCCGGCCATCCGTGTGGCGATCCTGACCGGCGTGGGCGAAACCTTCACCAGCGGCAATGATATCAAGGATTTCCAGGCGCGGGCCGCGAGCACGAATACAAGCGCGGCTTCCCCGTTCCTGACCACGATCTCTACGATGCAAAAGCCGCTCATTGGCGCGGTGAACGGGGCGGCAATCGGCGTGGGCACGACCATGTTGGCCCATTGCGACTTGGTCATTGCCGCGCGGTCGGCCCGGTTTGTTATGCCGTTCACCAGCCTGGGATTGGTGCCGGAGGCCGGTAGCTCCCTGCTGTTCCCCCGCATGATCGGCAACCAACGCGCCAGTGCATTGCTGCTGCTGGGCGAACCGCTGAGCGCGGAAACCGCATTCGAGTGGGGCTTCGTCAATCAGGTCGTGGACGACGCCGCACTGATGGACACCGCGCGCGGATTGGCCCGCCGCATGGCCGCACTACCGCCGCAAGCGGTGCGGGAGACCAAGAAGCTGATCCGGCATGGTCAGCCGGATCTGGCGGCCCGCATCGCGGAAGAGCTGGAACTGTTCCGGGCACGTCTGGCCTCTCCGGAGGCCGAGGAAGCGTTTGCCGCGTTCGTCGAAAAGCGGAAGTCGGATTTTTCGCGGTTTGGGTGAGATTGCAAGGAAAACCTTCCCGTCCCGGGGTCACAATCAGGCGGACGCCGGGGGCAATGTGCTTGCCTTGCAGGATGCGCGGGGTCAGCGCCGCGGCGTCGTTGTCCACAATTTGCGAGTAGAGCGCGTCCAAATCGGCGGTCGGATGCGACCATGCGCGCTTGAGCAGGCCGTTTAGCCACGTCTCCGTCACGGCATCGGTGCCGATGAGGCCCGCCTTGGCTCCCATCTCGATGGCAAGGTTGGTCAGCGTGAACCGCCCGTCCATCGGCATCGCCTCGATTGTCGGTCCGGCGAATTCGATGGAAGCGAAGATGGCGCCGTCCGCCCCGATCTGCACACCCTGCTGTTCGGCGAACGGGCTGCCGCTGACACCGCGTTGGCGCTGGGGTGTCGATCGAGGAACAGGATGTATTTCGACGAATCCCAAACGCGACTGGTGCCCATGGACTCCAGCAATTCCATCGCCAGCGGCCGGTTGCAATCGTGCGAGTACGTCAGGTCCAGAGACGCCACCACGATGTCGCCAGCATGAGCATCCTTGCAGCTTTTGGCGGAGAGAATTTTTCCGCGATCATCTTACCCATCCGCCATCCCCAGTGTCTGGACCCGGCCGGGAGCTTAGCCCTACCATCGCTTCCAGCTAAACGAGGGAAAACGGCCATGCGCAAGACCACGATGTTCCGCCAACCGATCGAGGCCGAGGAAATCCTGGGTCGGCCCAGCGTCTGCGACGGGTTCAGCGCGCGCCTCGTGCAGCAGATGGGTTTCAAATGCGGCGGAATGTCCGGCGCCGGCTTGTCGGAAACCACGCTCGGCTGGGCCAATGTAGGCATCCTAAGCTACGAGGCTAACGTCTCGCGCTCCCGCGACATCGCGACTCAGTGTGGGTTAGGGTTGGATACATTGCCGGATGTTGGAGTGCTGACCGATGCTCTCGCCGCGCGGTAACCGCCTCGCGGTCGATATCGGGGGGACATTCACCGATCTGGTGCTGTCGCTGCCCGACCGGACGCTGTCGGCCAAGCGGCTGACCACGCACGATGCGCCGGACGCCGCGGTGATTGCCGGCACGCGCGACATCCTGGCAGAAGCGGGCCTTCCCGCGTCCGCACTGGATCTTGTCATCCATGGCACCACGCTGGCCACGAACGCGTTAATCGAGCGCAAGGGTGCTCGCACCGCACTCCTGACCACGGCCGGATTCCGCGATTCTCTGGAAATCGCTTACGAGCACAGGTTCGAGCAGTACGATCTTTACATGGAACGGCCGGCGCCGTTGGTGCCG
The DNA here is from genome assembly GCA_025352375.1 of Acetobacteraceae bacterium. Classification (GTDB taxonomy): domain Bacteria; phylum Pseudomonadota; class Alphaproteobacteria; order Acetobacterales; family Acetobacteraceae; genus Rhodopila. Next base: position 3,097 of record JANXTL010000181.1, read on the forward strand.
CGCGACCTTCGGATGGAAATCGGCGAACGTCTCGCCGCAGATGGATCGTTGCTGTTGCCATTGGACGAGGCAGCCATCCCCGCACTGGTGGAACAGTTTCGTGCCTACCGGATCGAGGCGCTGGCGATAAGCTTCCTCCATTCCTATGTGAACCCCACCCACGAACTGCGCGCCCGCGACCTGATCGCGGCCGCGATGCCGGAACTGGCGATCACCATCTCGTCCGAGGTATGCCGGGAAATTCGCGAATACGAGCGAACCTCCACCGCCGTCGCCAACGCCTATGTACTGCCATTGATGGAATCCTACATCGCCCGCATGCGCGATGGGTTGCTGGGCCTTGGCGCGTCCTGTCCATTGCTGTTGATGATGTCCTCCGGCGGGATTTGCACCGTTGAAACCGCCTGCCGCTTCCCTGTACGTCTGGTCGAAAGCGGCCCCGCCGGCGGGGCTATTCTCGCTCGCCATGTCGCGGCCCTCGGCGGCTACGATCGAGCGGTCTCATTCGACATGGGCGGGACGACAGCCAAAATCACCTTGATAGACGACTACACCCCGCAGCAATCCCGCCATTTTGAGGTCGCCCGCGCCTATCGTTTCGCCAAAGGCAGCGGCATTCCGGTTCGCATCCCCGTCATCGACATGGTCGAAATCGGCGCCGGTGGCGGCTCCATCGCGCGCGTGGACGCAATGCGCCGTATCGTGGTGGGGCCGGATAGTTCCGGATCCGATCCAGGGCCGGCTTGCTATAACCGCAGCGGCGAACGACCCACGGTGACCGATGCCGATGTCGTCCTGGGCCGCATCGATCCTGACGGCTTCGCGGGCGGACGCATCGTGCTGGACCCGGCCCGCGCGGCCCATGCGATCGCGCGAACCATCGACATGCCGCTCCTGCAAGCCGCCCGAGGCATCGCCGAAATCGTCGACGAAACCATGGCCAGCGCCGCTCGGGTTCACGCCGTCGAAAACGGCAAGGATACCGGCGGGCGCACGCTGATCGCGTTCGGTGGTGCGGCGCCGTTGCATGCCGTCAGGCTGGCCCAAAAGCTGGGTATGACCCGCATCGTCATCCCCAAAGATGCCGGTGTCGGTTCGGCGTTCGGGTTCCTCAACGCTCCCATAGCCTATGAAGTCGTGCGAACGTTGCTGTTACGACTGGACCAACTGGACCAGGCAAGGCTGGACAGTTTATTCGCCGAAATGCGCGCGGAAGCCGCAACCGTCGTCCGGCTTGGAGTCGCTGTAGGCGAGTTGAAGGAAACCCGAACAGCTTTCATGCGCTATCGTGGCCAAGGGCATGAAATCGCGGTGCCATTGTCTGGATCTTTGCTGGATCCGGCCGCTCTACGAGCAGCGTTCGATGCGTCCTACACACGACTCTTTGGGCGGGTAATACCCGGACTTCAAGTTGAAGCCGTCACCTGGACTCTGGCGTTGTCGCAACCGCATGCTTTGCCATCTGCCGAACCAACCCCCTCGCCGGGCGCGGCCGCCACCCCGAACGGCCATCGGCGGATGGTGGATCCGGCAACCGGGAACGAGGAACAGGCCGCGGTTTTCGATAGGGCTAATCTACAACAAGGCAACTGGCTTACCGGCCCGGCCGTCGTGACAGAGGACGGAACGTCAACCATCGTGCCTTCGGGTTACACGGTATGCGTGGCGCAGTCCGGCGCCCTGGTAATTACGGCGGACGGAGCAGCACAATGAGTAACCGTATCGGCGAAATCGAACTGCAGATCATGTGGAACCGCCTACTCTCGGTCGTCGAAGAGCAAGCACAAACCCTGGTCCGTACCGCTTTCAGCACGTCATCGCGCGAAGCGGGGGATATTTCCGCTGGCGTCTTCGATCTTGAGGGGCGAATGCTGGCGCAAGCCGTCACCGGCACCCCCGGACATATCAACACCATGGCTCGGTCGGTCGGGCACTTCCTGGATGTCTTCCCCGTCAAGGATATGAAGGATGGCGATATTTTCGTCACCAACGATCCCTGGAAAGGCACCGGCCATCTCTACGATCTTGTGATCGTGTCGCCGTCGTTTCTGGACGGCCGCATCGTCGCACTGTTCGCCTGCACCGCGCATCTGGTGGACATGGGCGGCATTGGGCAATCGCCCGAGGGACGGCAGATTTACCACGAAGGCCTGTTCATCCCGCTGCTGAAACTGGCCCGCGCTGGGGAGATGAACGAAGACCTGTTAACCATGATACGAGCAAACGTACGGGAACCGGTGCAGGTGATCGGCGACGTCTACGCGTTGATGGCCTGCAACGACATAGGCTCCCGCCGGTTGCTGTCCATGATGCGGGAATTCGGGCTGCGCGATCTGGATATGCTGGGGGAGGAAATCATCGGCCGCAGCCGCCGCGCGATGGCCGAGGCCATCGGTAAGCTGCCCCAGGGGACCTGGCGCAACGAAATGCGGATCGACGGTTATGAAGGACCGATCGATCTGGTGGCGACTGTTACCATCGGTACCGACACGATCCATGTCGATTATGCCGGCACCTCTGGCATGTCCACCTACGCGATCAACTGCCCGATCTGCTACACCGAAGCCTACACGACGTTCGGTGTGAACTGCATCGTCGCGCCCCATGTTCCCAACAACGCCGGCTCACTCGCGGCGGTGAAGGTCACCGCGCCCGAGGGCACCATCGTCAACGCGTTGCACCCAGCCGCAGTCTACGCCCGTTCCGTAATCGGACACATGATGCCGGACGTCGTCTACGGGGCGCTGGAACAGGCCATCCCCGGCCGGGTGCCCGCCGAGGGGACGTCCAACCTCTGGAGCCTGAAAATGATCGCCGGCCACGGCCTGACCGGCATCGGATCGGCGGCCGGCACGCCCTTCATGGTCATGAGTTTTCACTCCGGCGGGGCCGGCGCCCGGCCCAACCAGGACGGGTTGTCGGCAACCCCGTTCCCCTCCGGCGTACGCAACGTTCCCGTCGAGGCGACCGAGGCGATCACCCCGCTGGTGATCTGGAAGAAAGAACTTCGCCAGGACTCCGGCGGGCCCGGCAAGTATCGCGGCGGGCTTGGCCAGATCATGGAGGTCAGCTCGCGCGAAAACACCGCATTCGGCATTTTCGCGGGGTTCGAACGCGTGAAATTCCCGGCACGCGGGCGAAATGGCGGAGGTGCCGGCGGGACGGGACGACTGTCGCTGACATCCGGCACGGAACTGAAACCGAAAGGTCTTTCAGTGATACCCCCAGGCGAGCGGCTGTTGGTCGAAATGCCCGGCGGCGGCGGAATGGGCAAACCAGCCGACCGGGACCCAGAGGCCGTTAAGCGCGACGTGCGGCTCGGCTATCTCAGCCGCGAGGCAGCGTTACGGGAGTATGGTGTCAAGAGCTAATGGGTGGGAACGAGATGCCTGGATCGATTGAACCAACGGAGGATAACATGAGCGACCTGAACGACCTGGAAACCGCCGTCCAAACCTATTTCGACGGTTTGTACGAGGGCGACACCGCGAAACTCGGCAGCGTCTTCCACGAGGTCTCGCATCTGTTCAGCGTCACCGACGGCAAGCTGGACGATCTGCCGCGGACGCAGTGGTTCGAGATGGTGACGAGCCGCCCCTCGGCTGTCAGCCGCGATTCGCCCCGCAAAGATTGGGTGGTCCACATCGACCGGTCCAGCCCGACGACAGCCTTCGTCAAGGTGAACTGCCAGATACCGCCGCGCTATTTCACCGATTACCTGACCTTCGTGAAACTGGCGGAAGGCTGGAAGATCGTGTCGAAAACTTTCCACACCGAGACACGCGGATGATCTACGATTACATCGTTGTCGGCGGCGGATCGGCGGGATCGGTGTTGGCCAACCGGTTGTCGGCGCGCAGCACAAACAAGGTGCTGCTCCTGGAAGCCGGGCAGGATACGCCGCATGGGAAAGTTCCCGCTGCCGTGCTGGATTCCTATCCCGGCGCCGCGTACCTGAACCCGGATTACACCTGGAACAAACTAAAGGTCACGACCGAGGTCATTTCCCACAATAACCCGACCGCAAAGCCGCCGCCGCTGCGCACCTACGAGCAGGCGCGCATTCTGGGCGGCGGCTCGTCGATCAACGGGCAGCTCGCCAATCGCGGTGCACCGAGCGATTACGATGACTGGGAAACCCGCGGCGCGAAGGGCTGGAATTGGGATGCGGTGCTACCGTATTTCAAAAAGGTCGAGCGGGATATGGACTTCGAAGGTCCGTATCACGGCCGCGACGGCCGCATTCCCGTCCGCCGGATTTTCCCCGATCTGTGGCCGGAACATGCGAAAGCCGTGGCTCAGGCCTTCAAGGAGGCGGGTTGGGACTACATCCAGGACCAAAACGCGGAATGGAAAGACGGCTATTTTCCAATCACGATCTCCAACGCCTATGAACGCCGCGTATCGGCGGCCATCGGGTATCTGGACCCAGGCACGCGGCTGCGAGAGAATTTGACGATCTCCACGGATACGGTCGCAACCGGGCTGGTGTTCGACGGGATGGCTTGCGTCGGCGTCAAAGCGACCGTCAGCGGCCGAGTGCAGGAATTCCGCGCGCACGAAATAATCCTGTCTTCGGGCGCAATCCACTCCCCCGCGCATCTCATGCGGGCCGGCATTGGTCCCGCTGGGCATTTGCGGGACCTCGGGATCGATGTCCGCGTGGCCCTTCCGGGCGTGGGCCAGCGGCTGCAGGATCACCCGGCGGCGGCGGTAGCGGCGTTTTTGAAGCCGCATGCACGCATCATTCACGATTACTCCCGCCGCCATATTTACACGGCCCTGCGATATTCGTCGAACCTGCCGGGCGTCCCGATGGGCGACATGATGACGGTGGTGACCAACAAGACATCCTGGCATCGCGTCGGTGAGCAGATCGGGTCGTTCATCGTCACCGTCTACAAGACTTACTCCGAAAACGGGGAGGTAAAGCTTCGGTCTGCCAATCCGAACGATGAACCGTCAGTCGATTTCAATCTGCTATCGGATCATCGCGATCTCGAACGCATGATGGACGGCATACGCCGGTTCAGCGCGATGCACCTGACGCCGATCATGCAGACGGTGACAGCAGATCCGTTCCCCGCGAGCTACAGCGACAAAGTTCGGCAAGTTGGGCTGCACAGCAAGAAAAACAAGTTCATCACCGATGTGTTGGGGCGCTTGCTCGATGGCCCAGCGGCATTGCGCACTTATCTCATCAAGACCCTGGTGATGGAGGGCGTGACCCTGCACGACATGCTCACCGACGACGACGCACTGGAACAGTTCGTGCGCAAGGCCTCGGTGGGGGTGTGGCATGCGTCATGTACGTGCCGCATGGGCACCGATGACGACCCGATGGCGGTGACCAACAATGCCGGCCGGGTCCGCGGCGTGGGCGGGCTGCGGGTGGTGGATGCGTCCGTCTTCCCCGTCGTGCCCTGCGCTAACACCAATTTCCCGGTGTTGATGACGGCGGAGAAGATGGCCGACGCGATTTTGTCGGGGGCTTAGTCCGCAGTCCCCTTCGGCAACTTCCGCTCCGCGACTTTCGCCCAGAGCGCGACGCCGAAGGGGATCGCTTCGTCATTGAAGTTGTAAAGATGATTGTGCAACGCCGCGCTCGGTCCGTTTCCGATACCAATATGCGCGCCCGGCACTTTTTCCATCATGAAGCTGAAATCCTCCGACCCCATGCCGGCGGGGGCGTCGCGGCGCACTTTGTCCTCGCCGACCAGTTCCGCGGCGACGTCGCCCAGGATTAACGTTTCATCATCGGCGGCAACCATCGGGGCAAAGATCACGCGAAAATCTAAAGTCGCGGTCGCGCCGAAACCCAACGCTACGGCCTCGACCATACGGCGCATATTGGTTTCGATCTGCGTCATGGTGTCGCGCTTCATGGTGCGCACCGTGCCCGCCATCGTCGCGGACTGCGGGATGACGTTGTAGGCATCCCCGCTCGCGATGCGGGTGACGCTGAGCACCCCAGTGTCATTAGGGGAAATATTGCGCGACACGATGGATTGCAGTGCCGTGCCGATATGGCACGCCACCAGCACCGGATCGATGCTTTGTTCCGGCCGCGCCCCATGCGCCCCCTTGCCGGTGATTTCGATGTCGAAGAAGGCCCCGCCGGCCGAACGGGTGCCGCTGCCAAGGGCGAATTGTCCAATCGGCATGCCCGGGCGGTTGTGCATGCCGTAGACGGCGTTGCAAGGAAACCGCTCGAACAGCCCGTCCTTCAGCATCGCCAGCGCACCGCCGGTGCCTTCCTCGGCGGGCTGGAAGATGAAATTGACGGTGCCGTTGAAATTGCGGGTCTCCGCCAGGTACTTCGCGGCACCAAGCAGCATGGTGGTGTGGCCGTCGTGGCCGCAGGCGTGCATGCGGCCGGGGTTTTGGCTGACGTAGGGGACGTCGTTGATCTCCAGCACCGGCAGCGCGTCCATGTCCGCGCGCAACCCGATTGAATCCTGGCCGTTGCCGTTCCGCAGCACGCCGACGACGCCGGTCACGCCGACGCCGCGGTGCACCTCAATGCCCCATTCTTCCAACTTGCGGGCCACGATCTCAGCCGTGCGGTGCTCCTCCAACCCCAACTCCGGATGGGCGTGGATATCCTGGCGGATTTCGGTCAGTTCCGCGTGATGCCGGCGAGCGTCGTCGATCGTTGTCATGACTCTATGCCCCAAAAATTTCGGCGTTGTGTTCGCCCAGCTTCGGCGAGTCCCCGTCAGGGTGCGGCCGCTGGCGGTCGAAGGTTATCGGCAATCCGACAATCTTCAAACCGCTATTTGGTAACACCCGTATCATATCCATAGCCTGCAACTGCTCTGTTTCGGCCAGTTCGGCGATGTTGTTGACGGGTGCGACCGGAACGCCGGCTTCCCCAATGATGCCCAGCCACTCCACCCGCGTCTTCGTCAGCAGCACCGGCTGCATGACGGCCACCAAAGCCTCCCGGTTCCCCGCGCGCGTCGGACCGCGGGCGAACAACGGATCGGCGGACCATTCCGGGTGCCCCATGGCGCGCGCGAGCTTGGCGAACAGGCGGTCGTTGCCGGCAGCGATGCAAACCGGGCGGTCCGCGGTTTCGAAGATCTGGTACGGCGCCAATGTCGCGCTCGCCGCCCCGTGGCGCTTGGGCAAGTTTCCAGTGTGGTTATAGGCGTTCAACGGCCCTTGCACCCAGGCTACGGCGCTTTCGAACAGGGATGCATCGACGACGCAGCCGCGCCCGGTCGTCTCCCGCTGTTTCAACGCCGCCAGAGCCCCGATCACGCACCACATGCCCGTCGCGGTATCGTTTATCGCGGGTGCGCAAAACGTGGGAGGATCCTCGGGCCGGCCGGTTAGCGACACCACCGCGCCATAGCATTGAAGCAACGGATCGAAACCTGGCGCCATCTTCAACGGGCCGGCGAACCCAAACGCCCAGATGGAGCAATAAATCAGCCGCGGATTAAGCGCGGTCATGACATCGGGCCCGATGCCGAAATCGTCCACGATACCCGGCCGCAAATTTTGGATCAGGATATCGGCGTGCGCTGACAACGCCTTCAGTTTCTCCACATCCGCCGGATTTTTAATATCCACCGTTACCGACCGCTTGCCGCGATTATTGGTGTGGAAACTGAGGGAATCACCATCGATGAACGGAGGCCCCCACATCCGGGCATCGTCGCCGCCGTCGGGCTTTTCCACCTTGATCACATCGGCGCCCATGTCGGCCAGGATCACCCCGGCCAAAGGCCCAGCCAGCGCCTGCCCGATTTCGATGACGCGCACGCCGTGCAGAGGGCCCGGCATCACGCGAGACCGATGCGAGCGCGGAAGGCGTCGTCGCGGAGGTTAACTTCCCCTCCAGCGAGGTCATCGGCGGCTGGTGTGCACAGATAGACGATGGCGGTGGCGGGCTGGGACACCGGATACAGGTTCTCCCGCGGGATCTGGCTCACCGGATTGACGCCCGAGGCTCGGATCAGCACCTGCATGTCCGTATCGGTGGTGCCCGGCTGGAACCCGAAGATACGGACGCCCTTGTCGGCGTTTTCCAGCGCCACGGCGCGGGTCAGCATATGAACGCCGGCTTTAGCCGAGCAGTAGGCGCTCCATCCCTGCAGCGGACGGATCGCGGCGCCGGACGAAAGATTGATAATCGTGCCGCCGCCATTGGCGATCATGTGCGGCAGCACGGCGCGTATGCCGTAATAGGCGCCGGTCAGGTTGATATCGATATTGCGTGCCCAGGTGGCGGGGTCGCTCTCGGCAACCGACGCAATCGGCTCGATCACCCCGGCATTGTTCACCAGCACGTCCAGCCGGCCGAAGCGGCCGACGGTATCGGCGACCAGCGCCACACACGACGCATATTCGGACACGTCGCAGGCGCGGGCGGAGGCCACGCCACCGGTGGCCACGATGGAATGCGCAACCTCCCCGGCTAATGTGCCGTCGCGGGCGGCGCACACGATCGTCGCGCCTTCTTTCGCGAGGGCGGCGGATGCCGCCGCGCCGATGCCCCGGCTGGCGCCGGTAACGATGATAACTTTGCCGGTCAGGTGACCCATGGATCTCACTCCTCTTTGCCCTCGCTTTACGGGACGGACGCCAACGGGGCAAATAGCGACGCTCGATATGGGAGAAAACACGATGCGCGTATCCATGAGCCTGCCCAGCCACGATTGGTCGCTGTGCGGCCTCGCCGCGCGCCAGGCGGAGGACGATGGCTTCGACTCCATCCAAAGCAATGAGCTGAAATATGACCCGTTTGCGCCGTTGGCCTTCGCGGCGCTGGCAACCGAGCGGGTGCAGTTGGTGACGTCGGTGGCGATTGCGTTTCCGCGCAGCCCGATGATCGTGGCGAACCAAGCTTGGGATCTGCACAAGCATTCAAAGGGGCGCTTCGTGGTGGGTTTGGGCAGCCAGGTAAAAGCCCACAACGAGCGCCGTTTCAGCACCCCTTGGATCGCCCCCGCCGCTCGGATGGGGGAATATGTCGATTCGCTCCGGGCGATTTTCCGCTGCTGGGAATACGGGGAGAAACTGTCGTACAAGGGAAAATATTACAATTTCACGTTGATGACGCCGGAGTTTTCTCCGCCCGCTCAGGGCCTGCCGCTGCCCCCCGTGGCGATGGCCGCCGTCGGGCCGTTGATGTTGAAGACCGCCGCCCGCGTGTCCGACAGCGTGCGCCTGCACAGCTTCGCCACCCGGAAATATTTAGAGGAAGTTGTCCGCCCCCTGCTGGCCGAGGAACTGGCGGCATCCGGAAAAACGCTGGAAAATTTCGAGGTCACCGGCGGCGGCTTCATCGCCACCGGCCCCGACGAAGCTACGGTGCGGGAAGCCGCCGAGAAAGTGCGCTACCGCGTGGCCTTCTACGGCTCCACCCCCGCCTACCGGCCGGTCTTCGACCTCCATGGGCTGAGCGACCTGGGCGTGAAACTGACCGACATGTCCAAACAGGGCGCCTGGAGCAAGATGGCCGCCGAAATCTCCGACGACGTGCTGGATCTGTTCGTCGCGCGCGCCACCTATGAGAGCTTGCCCGAGGCGATCGCCAGGCGCTACGGCGGCATCGTGGACACGGTGTCGATCGATTTCGCGGCCGGCACTAACGCGGCGACACGGCGCGGGGTGATCGAGGCTGTGCAGAAGATACCTGGCACGTTCAAGGGATTCGCCGGTCGTTGAAGCGTTTCATCCCGGTCCTGCTCGAAATCGGGCCGCTCGCGATCTTCTGGATCCTGCTATGGACCGTCGATCTTAAAATCGCCATCGGAATCGGGGTCGTCTTGCTGCTGGCGGATGCCACGTTCCGCTACTGGCGCGGCATGCCGATCACCAAGCTGTATATTCTATCCGGCGGATTGACGGTGTTCTTCGGCGCCATCGATCTATGGGCGCAAACGCCCTTCATGCTGAAATACGAGGACGTCATCACCAGCCTTGTCATCGCGGCGGTCCTCGGCTGGGGCGCGCGGGGTGAAAAGGCGATGATCCAGGGCATGGTCGAACAGCAGCACCCCGGCGCGATTGAGGACGGGCCGGATATCCGCCGCTTCTTCAAGCTGTTTACCCTGCTATGGGCTTTGTACTTCCTGGTGAAGGCCGCGGTGTATCTGTGGTTGGGGGGGATTTTGCCGATGGAGCAGGCACTGACCGTCCGACCCATCGTCGGAACGGTCAGCCTGGGGGCGATGATGTTTCTCAGCTGGAAAGCGCAGGTTTTGTTCGATTTCGGAGTACGAGTAGGCATTCTGCCAGCGGTTAACGATCATCGGGAATAACCCGATGCAAGCGTGACTGGCGTTCGGCGGTCGGGCGGGGCAAGATCGGCAGGTCTTTCCCGTCGTTCCAGGACACCATCATGACCGTCGATCCCAAAATCGCCGCCGCGCTTTACGGTGTTTCCACCGGCACCATCACAACCGTGTTGCTCAAGAAGGGGTTGCGGAACGTTTGGATGCGCGGCACGCGCCCCATCCGTTCCGGCCAGCCCCGTCTGCTGGGGCACGCCTTCACGCTGCGGTTCGTGCCGGCGCGGGAAGATCTCGCGACCCCGGCGTCATGGTCATCGCCGATCTCCACCCGCTCCGCCATTGAAGCAATGCCGGTGGGCTGCATCGCCGTCGCCGACGCGATGGGCGTGACGGATGCCGGCATTTTCGGGGACATCCTCTGTGCTCGCATGGCCAAGAAGGGTGTGGCCGGTTTGGTCACCGATGGCGTAATGCGCGACATGCACGGCGTGCTGGGCACCGGGCTGCCGGTGTGGTGCCAGGGCACCGCCGCCCCGGCGTCCGTCGCCGCGCTGACCTTCGTCAACTGGCAGGAACCGCTCGGCTGCGGCGGCGTCGCGGTGTTCCCCGACGATCTGATCATGGTCGACGATGACGGCGCCGTCGTCATCCCCAAAGCCATGATCGAGGAAGTCGCGGCCGTCGCCGCCGAACAGGAACAGATGGAAGAATGGATCATGGGTGAGGTCGAAGCCGGCGCGTCGTTGCCCGGCCTGTATCCGCCGAACGCTGAGAACAAAGCCCGCTACGACGCCTGGAAAGCCGGCCAGAAGTAGAGCGCACCGTAAGATCGTCGTTTTCCGGCAGCGTGCTACCCGTCCTGGAAATGTTCATGACGGAGTTTACGTGCGCCGGGGCGCCGGCGGCGTGGCCTTCACTCCCAAAGTGCCCGGCCAGAGTTTACCGAGGTGCGGGATGGCCGGGGCAAGCGGGCGAGCCGTTGCACATACATCCCGGTCATGTCGGCATGTTCGAAGTCAGCGTGAGTTTCGACATCGCGGGCGGTGTCGCCGTTCCGGTGATGCGCGGAATTTTCGGTAGCGGACGGTAGCCATCGCTGGGAAAGTGTAGCATCCTACCGTTAAGCCCACGAAAATCTGGGCACGGGAGGAAGATATGCGAATCCTTATCGCCCTGGTGTGTGCCGTTTTCTGGGCCATCTCGCCCGCGCGTGCGGTGGAACCTGAACCCATCAAGATCGGGTTCGCGGAGGCACAGACCGGCAGCCTGGCCGCGATTGGCAAGTCCGGCATTCTGGCGATGCAAATCTGGGCCGAGCAAATCAACGCGAAGGGCGGGCTGCTCGGGCGGCAGGTAAAACTGATCTTCTACGACAACCAAAGCAATCCGGCGAACATTCCCGGCCTGTATGTGAAGCTGCTGGATGTGGATCATGTCGACTTTATTCTGTCCAGCTATGCCACCAACATGGCAGTGCCAGGGATGCCGGTCGCGATATCCCACAAGAAGCTCTATTTGTCGTTGTTCTCACTGGCAACCAATTCGCAGTTCCACTACTCCCGTTCATTCTCCATGATCGCGACGGGGCCGGATGCCAAAATTGCGTTCTCCAAAGGGTTCTTCGAGCTGGCGATGGAGCTGGATCCGAAACCGCAGACGGTGGCGATCCTCGGGTCGGATACCGAGTTCGCGCGTAACGGAACCGATGGCGCCAAGATCAACGCCCTGGCGGCGGGACTGAAGATTGTCTATGATGGCAACTACCCGCCCACGACGACGGACTACACCCCAATCGTACGGGCGCTGAAGGCCACGAAACCGGACATCGTATACATCGCGTCCTATCCAGCGGACACCACGGGGATATTGCGTGCCGCGACGGAAATGGGTTTGAAGGCCCGCATGCTGGGCGGCAGCCTTGTGGGGTTGGCCACGGCCTCGATGAAAACCCAGCTTGGCCCGCTGCTGAACGATATTGTTCTGGGCGAGCAATGGGTGCCAGCGCCCAAGCTGCAATTTCCCGGCGTGATGGATTTCCTGAAAATCTATCAATCCCGAGCAGTCGCGGAGGGCGTCGATCCGCTCGGCGTCTTCCTGCCCCCGTTCGCCTATGCCCGGATGCAGGTGCTGGAGCAGGCGGTAAACGCCATACACTCGCTGGATGACGAAAAACTCGCTGAATACATGCATGCCCACCCGTTCAAAACCGTGGTAGGCGACATCGCCTTTACCAAAGATGGCGAATGGACAGAGAATCGACTGGTTTGGACCCAGTTTCAGGGGATCAAGGGCAACGACCTCGATCAGTTCCGCAAGCCCGAAACCGAAATCGTGCTGATCCCGA
>JANXTL010000289.1 GCA_025352375.1 Acetobacteraceae bacterium
GCGGCGCCAGCGGCGTGCCGCCGGTCAGGGGGCTTGTCGGCGCCGCGATCGGCGGGCTGCTGTTAGAGCGTGATCGCCTGAGGTTGACTTCAACCTCGGGCGTGAATCACCCTCTCAAACAAAGGCTTAGACCATGATCCAACGCCGAGATCGCATGCAACCTCAAACGATCATGGTCTAGCGCATCGGTGGCAGCAACGCCGCGGCGTAAGCCGCCGGGTTCGCGATCAAATCGCGGGCAACGGAAAGGTCGTCCGCCTGCCCTTCGGCGGCCGGGCACGCGTCGCGAATGGCCTGGATTCGCGCCAGAGGCAATGGTGGGCGAGCGCCGCGATGTGCGTCGATGGCCGCTTGCATCGATTGCCTGCCCCCGGCCAGGGCATTAACCTGTTGCCGCGCCGACCCACCACCCAGGCTGGTACAGACTTGCGGCAACACGCCCAACCCCTGGATCGGCCAGCCGCGAGGGGCAAGGATGCGGCTCCAGGTGATGAACAACTCGCCGCCATCCGGCAACGGTACGATGGTCTGCACCTGGCCCTTGCCGAAGGTGGCGCTACCGACCACGACAGCCCGTCCGCGATCGGCGAGTGCCGCCGCGAGAACCTCGGCCGCGCTGGCGGTAAGTCCATCCACGAGCACGACCAACGGTACCCCCTCCGCCAGTTCGCCAGGGGTGGAATTCCAGACGTGATTGGCTTCGGGAGCCCGCCCGATCGTCGCCGTGACAAGCCCCTCCGGCAGGAAGGTGTCAGCCACCGTGACCGCCTGGCGCAGCAAACCGCCGCGATTGCCCCTGAGGTCGAGCACGATCCCGTCCGGCGGATTGTCCCCGGACATCCCGTCCTGCAACAGATGCGCCAGATGGGTGTCCGTGGTGTTGTTGAAACCGGCGATGCGGACGACCAACATGTCGCCGGAACGCTGCCCGAAAACCGTTTCGGCAGGCACGAGGACACGCACAAACGCGGATTCGTGCGACTTCCCGTCGCGGCTGCGCCAGGTCAGGGCGAAGTTGGTATCTTCCGGGCCCGAAATCATCGACGCAACGACGCTGGCGCCCAGGCCGCGCACGGACTCCCCGCCGATGGCGACGACAATGTCGCCCGGCCGTATGCCCGCCGCCGCCGCCGGGCTATCGCGAATGACCTCGGACACCGTGACCGCCGGCCCGCGCTGCACCAGTTCGATGCCGATCCCCGCTCGGCCCGCCCGCCGCTCCCGGTCTTCCCCGGCATCCGTGGGCCGCACGTAGCGGGAATACGGATCGAGGTGGTTAAACATCTCGTCGAAGAAAGCCTGCACAATGCGCCCCGTCCCTGCGCGCCGCAGCGCCGGGGACACGTCGGTCGCGGCCTTGGTCACCGCGATGGCCGCCGGTACCCATTCGGCGACCGTTTCGCCCCTTGGCGCGGCGATCTCGAACACGGTTTTGTCCTTCGCCGTCAGAAGAAGTCTGCCATCCCGAACCCCCACGACCAGCAAAGGGTCGAGCGCGGTGATCCCTTGCAAGCCCCACTGGGTCAGCCGCGAAACGGGCTCCGCGTCAACGATACGCGGCGTCAAGAACGTCAAAGCGGCGGTATAAACGCTGGTGGCCGCCTGCGGATCGAAACCCGCGGCGGATTGCGCGTGTGCCGGGTGCGCACCGATCTGGACGGCGAACAGCAACCCAAGCAGGAGCGCAACCCGAATCATCGGCGTCGCGATCGTGCCCCGGACGGAATTCCCTGCATGATATGAAACACCAGACCGCCGGTCACCGGGGTGGCCTCCACCAGGCGCACCTCGACGTCCTGCGCCAGCTTGAACACCAGATGGCTCCGGCGGCCGGTCAATGTCTGCTCTCCTTCGTCGTGCTGCCAATAGTCGTCGGGTAGGCTGGAGACCGGAACGAGTCCGCTGGCCCCGCTATCGCTCACGGTCACAAATAGACCGAAACGGGTCACACCAGAAATGCGTGCTGCGAAACGCTCCCCCACCATTTCTGCCATGTATGCGGCGAGGTACCGGTCCACGGCATCCCGTTCCGCGAGCTGCGCCCGTCGTTCGGTGCCGGTGATATGTTCGGCGGTCTCGGGGAAACCGGCCGCTTCTTCCGCCTGCAACCCATCCAACCCCAGCTTCAGCCCGGCAATCAGCGCGCGATGTACCAATAGATCGGAATAGCGCCTGATAGGACTGGTGAAATGTGCATACCGAGTAAGCGCGAGCCCGAAATGTCCTATATTGTCGGGGCTGTAGGCGGCCTGGGATTGGCTGCGCAACATGACATCGTTGATCATCGGCGCTTCTGGGGTGCCCGCGACCATTTTCAACACATGGTCGAGGTCGCGCGGATGCACCCGGTCCCCCGCCGGCAACGAAATACCAAGCGCGGAAAGGAAAATTCGCAGATTGGCCAGTTTCTCCTCGGTCGGCGGCGCGTGCTCCCGGTACATGCAGGGCTGGTGCAGACGTTCCAATTCCTCGGCTGCCGCGACGTTGGCCAGGACCATGAATTCCTCGATCAGCCGATGGCTGTCGAGGCGCGGCCGGGGTGCCACCGCAAGCACCTGGCCCGCCTCGCTCAGCACGACTTTTCGTTCCGGCAGATCGAGGTCCAGGGTGCCGCGCCGGTTCCGTTCGGCAATGAGCGCCCGATAGGCGGCATACAGATGCGGGAAGCGGTCCTGTTCTTGCTCGACCCCTTCGTAGGTCATACGAGCGGCGCTGCGCATCAGGCCACGGCCGAAACGGTGCCCGGTTTTGCGGCCGTCGGCGCCGATGCGCATTTCCACGAACAGGCAGCCCCGTTCCTCGTTGGGACGCAGCGAGCACCAGCCGTTCGACAACGCCTCCGGCAGCATCGGCACAACGCGGTCTGGGAAGTAGACGCTATTGCCGCGGGTGCGGGCGGACCGGTCCAGGGCTGAACCGGTTGGGACGTAGTGTGCGACATCGGCGATGGCGACGATCAGGCGGAACCCGTTCCCGTCCGGTTCGGCGAAGACGGCGTCGTCGAAGTCGCGCGCGTCCTCCCCGTCGATTGTGATCAGAGGAACGGTCCGCAGGTCGGTGCGGTCGCCGAGCGGCACGCCTTGGGCCATTTCGGCGTCGTGGATGGCGTCGGCGGGGAACTCGGTCGGGATGTCGTGGGTGTGGATGCAGATCAGGCTGACCGATCTCGCGTCGCCCACGTGCCCGAGGACTTCCACAACGCGCGCCGGCTTCAGGCCGAGGCGGTGGTGGTCGGGCAGCGGCTCGGCCAGCACGATTTCTCCGTCCTTGGCGCCGTTCTCCCCGCCGGCCGGGACGATCCATTCGGCCTTGGAGCGGCGGTCGGTGGGGACAATCCGGTGCTCGGACCGTCCGGGTTTGAAGACGCCGAGGATGCGGGCCGGCGTTTCCGAGATCCGCTTCATCGTCCGGCCGAGATAATGGCCCGGTCCGTCAGGCGTCAGGCGCGCCAGGATGCGCTCCCCTGGCGCCAATGCCGGCCGGCCCGGCTGCTCGGGGCGCATATGAATGATGGGGGGCGGGCCTTGGTCCGCGTCCCAAACGACCAGGCGGGCCAGGGCATCGCCGTCGTTGTCGGTCCCGGTGATGCGCACGATGGCGGTTTCGGGGAGCATCGCGTGCCGGTGGCGCGGCGGCGGCTTGTGGCCGCGATCACGCTTTTTGCCGTGATGGGGAATTTTCTTCGCCATTACGCGGGCACCGCATCGTCGTGGGGGGGGG
>JANXTL010000228.1 GCA_025352375.1 Acetobacteraceae bacterium
GCTTAGACCATGATCCAACGTCGAGATCGCATGCAACCTCAAACGATCATGGTCTAGGGTATGAGCGCATGAGACAGATCACGTCACTCAAGGTCATGGCGGGTGGTAGCCCGCCATGACGATGCGGGAACGGCCGAGCAACTAAGGCAACGCCGGCAAGTAAGTGCGTCAGCACGCCGGCAAAGTTGCCGTTCAAAACAAGAGCTTAGGCCCTGTCCGATCCGCATGATCGATTCGATTATCTTTGGACAGGGCCTAAGTTCCAGCGATATAGGTCACCAGATCGTCCGACCCATTGCCCAACGGGCGCTCCTTCAGCCCGTCCGCCCTTACCGAAAACCCCCGATGACAACCAGTTCGGGCTTGAAGGCATGCAGCGCCGAACCGGGATCCAGTACCTCCTGCACGTACGCCCCGAATGGGGCCTGGTACATGATCGGAAAGACGCCTTCGCGCAGCACGCCGCATGCCACCGCGCCGCCGGGGCGATCGGGCGGTCAAGCATACGGTGGGTCCCTCTTCCAGCGTTCGGTGCCGTCATGGTGCCGATAGGTGCCTCCGCGCTATCGCGTTGCGATTGAGGGGTACGCCGGTTTATACGAACCGGCATGAGCGAGATATCCGACGCACTGCCCGCGGTCAGCGACCGCGACCTGGTGCTGCAATTCGAAAGTCTGGGCGACAATTGCGAGCTTGGTCTGGTCCAGCGCCGCCTGGGCGCGGAACCTCTGGGCCTGTTCCGCTTCGCCGGCACCCCGCTCCGCAACATGTTGCGCGCCATGGAAGCCCGGTTCGCCGGCATTGCCGAACCGGAACAGGTGCGGCTGCAGCCCGAGCATGGCGAATACATGATCCGGCTCACGAAATACGATTTTATTTATCATGCCGATGCGAAAATCGGAGATGTTGAACCGGAGGTGCTGCACCGCCAGCAGACGCGCACCGTCCGCTTTCTGGCCCAAAAGCTGCTCGGCGATCTAGAGAATCCCGAAAAAATATTTGTGTTTAAACAGAATGAACCGCTGAGCGCGATCGATCTGGTCGACCTGCGCGCCACTTTGTCGCGCTTCGGCCCGTCCACACTGCTCTGGGTCGCCGAGGCCTGCCCCGGCCATCCGCCTGGCACCGTCGATGTCATCGACTGGACCTTCATGGTCGGGTACGTGCGGCGGTTGGCGCCGCGGCAGAACGTGCCGGACCTCGATGTCGAGTCCTGGGTGACGGTGCTGCGTCGTGCCTGGGCGATGTGGCCGGCACGTCGGTCCGCGGGGGTGGCCGAACCGGTCATTGCGCCGCCTCCGTTATCCCCCGCGCCATTGCCCGTGGGCCGGGTCGATGCGGTGTTCGGTGTGGACGGCAACGCCGACAAAATGACAGGGTTCGGATGGTCCGCGCAGGAAAACGGTTTCGCCTGGTCGATCGGCGATCGCAGCTTGCTGACGCTCGACGCGCCATCCGACGCCAGCGACTACTGGCTGGAGATGGATGTCGCCCCCTACACCGCCCCCCCATCTGTCCCGCACCAGAGTCTGACGGTGATGGTGAACGGCACGCAAGTTCATCGGTTCGAGCCGCTGGATCGCGGGATGGTCGGATGTCCGGTCGCGGGGAGCTTGATACGAGGCCGGAAGAAGATCGACATCTTGCTGGAACATCCCCTCGCAGCGAGTCCGAGGGATGTCGCCGGTGAGCATGACGATCGGCGGTTGGCGATCGCGTTCCGGCGATTGTCCTTGGTTTGCGCACCTATGGAATAGGACGGAATAAGCATCCATTAGTCGTTTGACCGTGCCGGTGTGGTCGTACCACTCTCCTGGGACCCGGTGACCGACGCGGCTTAGAGCGTGATCGCCTGAGGTTGACTTCAACCTCGGGCGTGAATCACAATCTCAAACAAAGGCTTAGACCATGATCCAACGCCGAGATCGCATGCAACCTCAAACGATCATGGTCTAGTCTCACCGCCCAAACCGGACGATCATCCACCCCAACGTCGCCCCAACGGAGCAACGCCACCATGCCGAAAACCGTCCTCTATGCCAGCGTCGGCCGGAACACGACAACGTACGACATTGACGTCGCCGCCTGCGCTTTGAGACCGAAGGGCACGATCTCATCGCCGGCGAACGTGCAGTACATCTGGCCGCACGCGAACCGGAGATACCTCTACGTCGCTTCGACCGACAGCGGCTCGGGGATGGCGGGCGGCGGCAGCAACCACCACCTGACCGCCTACCGCATCGATCCCTCCGGCGCGTTGTCGCAGCACGGTACCCCGATCCCGCTGCCGACCCGGCCTATCCATATGGCGACCGACATCCCGTCGGAACACATCCTGGTCGCGTTTAATAACCCGCCCGCCGTGCGCGTATATAAGATCGACCCCGACGGCACGCCGGGCGCCGAGGTGCCGCAATCCTCGTCCATTAACCCCGGCATTTTCCCGCACCAGGTGCTGGCGACTCCCGACAACAGCCAGGTCATCCTGGTCGCCCGCGGGTTCGACGCCACCGCCACGAAGCCCGAGGACCCCGGGGCCCTGCACGTCTTCGATTTCGCGGGCGGCATCCTGTCAAACCAGCAAACAGTAGCTCCGAACGGCGGCTACGGTTTCGGACCGAGGCACCTCGACTTCCACCTGACGCAGCCCTGGATCTACGTCTCGCTGGAGCGGCAGAACCAGATCGCGTTCTTCAGGCGCACCGTCGGCAAACTGACCCCGGACGCCCTGTCGCGGGTGGACACGCTGCTGCACGACCAACCGCAGAGCGACCACCAGCTTGTGGGCACCGTGCATGTCCACCCGAACGGGCGGTTTGCGTACGTCGCCAACCGTTCGCGGAACCATATCGGCCAGAACAGCATGGCGGTTTTCGCGCTCGATCAGGCGGGCATGCCGACCCGCATCCAGAACGTGGACACGCATGGCGTGCACCCCCGCACATTCCACATCGATCCCTCAGGCAAAATGATGGTGGTGGCGCATATCGAGGGCTCGGGGCACATCCCCTGCCGCCTCACCACCTTCCGCATCGGCGATGACGGCAAGCTGACCTTCGTCAACGCCTACGACATCGAAACCGGCGGAAAATTCATGTGGTGGGCGGGGATGGTTACCCTCCCGTAGCCGCCAGCGCCGCCGCGTAAGCCGCGACGGTGGGGCCGAAGCCAAGCTCCAGCGCGTCGGCGGTGAGTTCGTGGCCGATCGAAGCCTCCGCGAGGAACGGCACCGCTGCCATCAACGGCGGGATGTTGCGCAGGTTCAGGTCGTGCCCGGCGTTCACCACCAGGCCCGCGTCGCGAGCGGCCGCGGCCGTGGCGGCGATGGCCGACAACAACGCCGTATGGGTGCCGTGGTGGAAGGCGGCGGCGTAGGCCCCGGTGTAGATTTCGATCCCGTCCGCCCCGGCCTCCACAGCACGCGGCACCACCGCCGGGTCGGGATCGGTGAACAGGACGACCCGGCAGCCCAGTGCCTTGATCGCGGCGATAGCCGGCTTCGCCAACGCCATTTGGGCGAGGTCGAGCTTCCAGCCCTCCTCCGACGTGAACGCCTCCGGCGCGTCCGGCACCAGCGTGCATTGTTCCGGTAACGTCGTTCTGAGAATGTCCATCAGGCGCTCGTCCGGGTAGCCCTCGATATTGAATTCCACCGCTGGCCGGACGGGCTTCATCAATAAGGCCAGCGCCGGAACGTCCGACCCGCGAATGTGCCGCTCGTCCGGCCGGGGGTGCACGGTCAAACCACGAGCGCCATGGTCCAGCGCGATGCGGGCGAAGTGCAGGACATGGGGCACCCCGGTGCGGCGCGCGTTGCGCAGCAGGGCGACCTTGTTGAGGTTGACGCTGAGACGGGCCATCAGCGCCTCAACACCAAGCCGATTTCCTCTAACGTCATCGGGTCCTCGATGGTCGGCGGAGTCGCCACCGTCTCACCATCTGCGATGCGGCGAATGACGGCGCGCAGGATTTTACCGGACCGCGTTTTGGGCAGCCGAGGCACCACGCGGGCATCACGGAACGCCGCCACCGGCCCAATCCGCTCCCGGATCAACGCTACCAGCTCGGCGGCTATTTCCGCTTCTGGCCGGTTCACCCCGTATTTTAGCACCACCAACCCGAGCGGGGTCTGGCCCTTCAGTTCGTCCTTGGCACCGATCACGGCGCATTCGGCGACGTCTTTGTGGGAGGCCAACACCTCCTCCATCGATCCCGTCGACAGGCGGTGGCCGGCGACGTTGATGATGTCGTCGGTGCGTCCCATCACCCAGACGTCGCCGTTTTCGTCCACCATGCCGGCGTCGCCGGTGCGGTACCAGCCTGGAAAATCGGTAAGATATGACGTCCGGTAGCCTTCGTCGTTCTGCCACAGTGTTGGGCCGCAGCCGGGCGGCAGCGGCAGGCGCACGGACAGGTTGCCGCTGGTGCCGCGCGGCAGTACGTGCCCATCGTCGTCCAGCGCGTGCAGGTCGTAGCCGGGGCAGGGGCGCCCGCCCGATCCCGGCAGGAACGGGAACAGCCCGAATTCGCGGAAGCCCGAGGTAATCGCCCAGCCGGTTTCCGTCTGCCACCAATGGTCGACCACCGGTTTCTGCAAAAGCTCCTGCGCCCAAACGGCGGTCGGGGGATCGCAGCGCTCCCCGGCGAGGAACAGCGTCTCCAGCCCCGACAAGTCGTACTGGGCCAGGAGCTTGCCGTCGGGGTCCTGCTGCTTAATGGCGCGCATGGCGGTCGGGGCGGTGAACAACGCCTTCACCTTGTGTTGGGCGCAGACCCGCCAGAACGCGCCGGCGTCCGGCGTTCCGACCGGCTTGCCTTCGTACATGATCGACGTGCAGCCCCGCAGCAGCGGGGCGTAGACGATGTAGCTGTGTCCCACGACCCAACCGACGTCGGAGGCTGCCCAGTATGTGTCGCCGGCCTCCACCCCGTAGAGCATCTTCATGGAGCTCCACAGCGCCACCGCGTGCCCACCATTGTCGCGCACCACGCCCTTGGGCCGGCCGGTCGTGCCTGAGGTATAAAGGATATACAGAGGATCGGTGGCCTTCACCGGCACGCAATCGTGCGGTGCGGCGGCGGCCTCAACCTCCAGCAGATCGTGGTCGCGGCCTGGGATCAGTTCGCAGGGCGACTGCTCGCGCTGGAGAATAAGGCACGCGTCGGGCTTGTGCGGCGACAGGCCGATCGCGGCGTCGAGCAACGGCTTGTATTTGACGATCCGTCCCGGCTCCAACCCGCAGGAGGCGGAGATTATGACCTTGGGCTTGGCATCGGCGATGCGGGTGGCAAGCTCCGCCGCGGCGAAACCGCCGAACACGACCGAGTGCACCGCGCCCAGGCGGGCGCAGGCGAGCATGCCGATGGCGGCTTCGGGGACCATGGGCATGTAGAGAATAACGCGGTCGCCGCGTGTTACGCCCAAACCGGCCAACGCACCCGCCAATTTCGACACCCGGTTTAGCAGGTCGCTGTAGGTGAAGGTCTTCAGTTGCCCGGTCATGGGGCTATCCCAGATCAACGCTGCCTGTTCGCCGCGCCCGCCGGCGACATGCCGGTCGATGCAGTTGAAGCAGGTGTTCAACTCCCCGCCCGCGAACCATTGGCCGTAGGCGCCCAGGCTGGGATCGAATACGGTGTCCCATCGCTTGGTCCAGTCGATGCCCTCGGCCGCTTTCGCCCACCAGGCATGCGGATCCGCCCGCCACTCGCCATAGGCTTTGTCGTACAGCGCGGCATCGTTCATCGCGGCGTTCCCCGATTGCGTATCTGCGGCGTGCTTGTCACGCCGAGACAGGGCTGTGGTCAAGCGGAAGAACTTGCGCCACGACCCAGGTCAATGGTTCTAGAGCGTGATCGCCTGAGGTTGACTTCAACCTCGGGCGTGAATCACCCTCTCAAACAGAGGCTTAGACCATGATCGAACGCCGAGATCGCGTGCAACCTCAAAAGATCATGGTCTAAGGCGGCGACGAAAACAGGAGATAATCGGATGCAACTGAACGGCATGGCGGCAATCGTAACCGGCGGCGGTTCCGGCCTGGGGGCGGCAACGGCCGAACGCCTCGCGAAGGCCGGCTGCCGCGTGGCCGCGTTGGACATCCACGAAGCCGCCGCCCAAGCCACGGCCGCACGCTCCGGCGGTATCGGGATCAAGTGCGATGTGGCTGACTCTGCCTCGGCCGAGGCCGCCATCGCCGCCGCCCGCGCCGCCCATGGTCCCGTCCGCATCCTGGTGAACTGCGCCGGTATCGGTAACGCCGGGCGCATCGTCGGACGGGAGGGGCCGCTGAAACTGGACGCGTTCGAGCGCGTTATCCGCGTCAACCTGATCGGCACGTTCAACATGCTGCGCCTTGCCGCCGCCGAGATGTCCGAAAACGAGCCGCTCGAGGAAAATGAGCGTGGGGTCATCGTCAATACCGCCTCCATCGCCGCTTTCGACGGCCAGGTGGGGCAAGCTGCCTACGCCGCGTCGAAGGGCGGCGTAGTCAGCCTGACGCTGCCGGCGGCCCGCGAACTGGCCCGCGTGGGCGTGCGGGTCATGACGATCGCCCCTGGGCTGTTCCAAACCCCGATGGTGGCACAACTCCCGCCCGAAATTCAGGCCAGCCTTGGGGCCAGCATTCCGTACCCGTCGCGTTTGGGTTTGCCCGAGGAATATGCGGCCCTGGTGGAACACATCGTCACCAACCGGTTCCTGAACGGGGAAACGATCCGGCTGGACGGTGCGCTGCGGATGGCACCCCGGTAGGGGAGGGGGAGAGTTCTCCTGCTTTCCATTTTAAATCCCGTCCATCCGGCTTGACTTTTCGGCCATTCCTCCCGATACCGCGCCCGTTGCGCGTGAGCGGGCGTCCGGCGCCGGGTATTCGGCCTCCCGGACTTTCGGCCCTGGGCGCGATCGTTGCAGAAAAGTCCGCAACCCAGCCATCGACAGGACCCGATTTGACCGACCCCTCGACCGCCCCGGCGGAACCGACCGACCATGCGCCGCATGATGCTTTCCAAGCCGGCGAACCGGTAACCGCGCCCGAACCGATGGCGCCCGAACCGGTTGTTTCCGTCGATGTAATGGAAGTGCCCGTTCCGGTGGAGGCGGAAACCGCCGAACCGACTGACGAGTCCCTCACAGCCCAGGAAGAAGCCGACGCCTGGGGCTCGGACGACGACGAAACGCCGCAACCGGCCCTTCCCGACGAACCGCCGCGCCCGTTATTCTCCGACCTCGGGCTATCGGAAGCTGTGCTGCAAGCCATCGCCGATATGGGCTACCGCCACCCGACGCCAATCCAGGAACAGGCGATCCCCTACGTCCTGATGGGCCGCGACGTGATGGGCACCGCGCAGACTGGCACTGGCAAGACCGCTGGGTTCACGCTGCCGATGCTCGATATCCTCTCGGGTTCCCGAGCGCGGGCTCGTATGCCGCGCAGCCTGATTCTGGAGCCGACGCGCGAGCTGGCGCTGCAGGTCGCCGAAAATTTTGTCATGTATGGCAAATACCTGAAGCTGACGCACGCTTTGATCATCGGCGGCGAAAGCATGTCGGACCAGAAAGAGGCTCTGAACAAAGGCGTGGACGTACTGATCGCCACGCCCGGCCGCCTGATCGACATGTTCGAGCGCGGCACCATCCTGCTGACGGATGCCAAATTGCTGGTGATCGACGAAGCCGACCGCATGCTGGACATGGGCTTCATCCCGGACGTTGAACGCATTGTCGCGATGCTGCCCAAGACCCGGCAGACGCTGTTTTTCTCCGCCACCATGGGGCCGGAGATCAAGCGGCTGGCGGACGCCTTCCTGCAGAACCCGAAGGAAATAGCGGTTTCCCGCCCGGCCTCGGTCGCGACCACCATCACCGAGGGGCTTGCCCTGGTCGCTGAGCACGACAAGCGGGAGGCATTGCGCCACCTGATCCGGACCGAGAACGTGCAGAACGCCCTGATCTTCTGCAACCGCAAGGTCGACGTCGACATCCTGTTCAAGTCGCTGCGCTCGCACAAATTCGACGTGGGCGCGTTGCACGGCGACATGGCGCAGACGGTGCGCTTCGCCACGCTGGAGAAATTCAAGGCCAACGAACTGCGGCTGCTGGTGTGCAGCGATGTGGCCGCGCGCGGCCTCGACATCGGCGGACTGTCGCACGTGTTCAACTTCGACGTGCCGCATCATGCCGAAGACTACGTGCACCGCATCGGCCGCACCGGACGAGCCGGCCTGGCGGGACGTGCGTTCACCATCGCCGCGCCGACCGACCGGTTCGCGGTGGAAGCTATTGAAAAACTGACTGGCCATGCCATTCCGCCGGTCACCGTCGAAGGCCTCGATCCCGTGGATTGGGCGGAGGACGACGGCCGCAAGCGCCGTGGCCGGGGCGGCCCGAAGAAAGGTGCCGCTGCTGCCCCACGCAAATCCGCCGCGCGCGAGAAGGCGCCGCGGGAGGACAAGCCTATACGCGAAGACCGGCCTATACGCGAAGACCGGCCGATGCGCGAAGACCGGCCGATGCGCGAAGATCGGGCGCCACGAGACGACAAACCGTTGCGCGAAGGCCGGCCGCCGCGCGAACGGACCCCGCGCCCCCCGCGTGAGATCGTGCCGGAGGTCGTCGAGCGCCACCCGGAACCTGTGCCGGCCGAACGGCCTCGGCCCGACCGCTATCGCGATCAACCGCGCGATTTCCGCCGCGAACGCGGGCGTCGCGACGACGATCTGGGTGCGGCGGTGCTGGGCTTCGGCGACGATGTGCCGGCGTTCATGCTGCTGCGCACCCGGGCGCCTCAACACATTCAGGAGACGGAGTCGGACGGATGAGCGCCAATCCCTTCAAGCCCTTCCAATGGGATGACGCGCTGCGTCTGGACTCTCAACTGTCCGAAGACGAGCGGGCCATTCGCAACGCGGCGCATGCCTACGCACAGGATAAGCTTTTTCCGCGCGTGCTGATGGCCAACCGCAATGAAACGTTCGATCGCGAGATCATGAACGAAATGGGCGAGATGGGGTTCCTCGGCGCCACGCTCGAAGGCTACGGCTGCGCCGGCGTGAACTACGTCAGCTACGGTTTGATTTCTCGGGAAGTGGAGCGCGTCGATTCCGGGTATCGTTCCGCGTTTTCGGTGCAGTCTTCGCTGGTGATGTTCCCCATCCATGCGTTCGGGTCGGAGGAGCAACGCCAGAAATATCTGCCCCGGTTGCGAAGCGGCGAGGCCGTTGGTTGCTTTGGCCTGACCGAACCCGATGCTGGGTCCGATCCCGCATCGATGCGCACCCGTGCCAAGAAGGTCGATGGCGGGTTCCTTTTGAACGGGTCGAAGACCTGGATCACCAACGCGCCGATCGCCGATACGCTGATGGTGTGGGCGAAGGACGACGCCGGCGACATCCGCGGCTTCATCCTCGAACGCGGCATGAAGGGGCTCGAGCAGCCCAAGATCGAGGGTAAATTCTCGCTGCGGTGTTCCATCACCGGTATGATCATGATGCAGGACGTGTTTGTCCCGGCCGAGAACATGTTGCCTGGGGTTAAAGGCCTGCGAGGGCCGTTCTCCTGCCTGAACAATGCCCGTTACGGCATCGCCTGGGGCGCCCTCGGCGCCGCCGAGTTCTGCTGGCATGCGGCGCGGGACTATACCCTGAATCGCATGATGTTCGGCCGGCCCTTGGCGGCGACGCAGCTGATCCAGAAGAAACTGGCGGATATGCAGACCGAGATCACCCTTGGCCTGCAAGCGGTGTTGCAGCTTGGGCGCCTGATCGACGCGGAAAATGCCGCGCCGGAAATGATTAGTTTGCTGAAGCGCAACAATTGTGGCAAGTCGCTCGATATCGCGCGCGTTGCCCGCGACATGCACGGCGGCAACGGTATCGCCGACGAATACCATGTGATCCGCCACGTGATGAACCTGGAAACGGTCAACACGTATGAGGGCACGCACGACGTGCATGCACTGATCCTGGGCCGCGCGCAGACGGGTATTTCGGCGTTTGGCGGATGATTTAAGAAAGCTCTCCGCCTCCCCTTCAGGGAGAGGGCGGTTTCATTTGCAATCACTTCGGTCCGTTACCAATTCATGAAACAACGTCAACATCGCCAACCCAAACGCGGCGCCTCCATCCGCCTGCCGCCAGCGCCACCACCCGAGGAAATCGTTATTTCCCGGGTTGGTGCCGACGGGGACGGGGTCGGTGCGTTGTTGGACGGGTCGCCGTTATACATCCCCTCCACGCTGCCCGGTGAACGGGTGCTTGCCCGCCCGGTCGCTCGGCATGGGGAGGGTTGGACCGCAACCGCTGAAACTATCCTGGAACCCAGCGCGGAACGGATCGCGGCGCAATGCCCGCATTTCGGCACCTGCGGCGGCTGCGTTGCGCAGCATTGGAGCGAGCCGGGTTACCACGCCTGGAAGATCGCCTTGCTCCAGGCCGGCCTACGCCGAGCCGGGTACGGTGACGCACCGATTGCGCCGATCGTGGCGGGGGTGCCGGGTTCGCGGCGGCGGATCGACCTCGCGGTGCGCCGTTTGCCGGCGGGCGTGCGTCTTGGGCTGCATCGGGCGCGGTCTTCCGATGTGGTGGACCTCACCGCATGCACCGTTCTGCACCCCGATCTGTTCGCCTTGATCGCCCCATTGCGTGTGCTACTGACGCGGCTGCGGACTCTCCGCAAGGAGGCTTCGGCGGTGATCAACCTGCTGGACTCCGGCCCCGATCTGCTGCTCCGAGGCGATGCGCCGATCGAGCAGACTGACCGCAATCTGTTGATCGAATTCGCTCGGGAGCACGGATTGCCTCGGGTGTCCTGGGCACTCGGCGTCGACACGCCTGAGACGATTTGTTTGTTACGCCCCGCTATTACGTCGCTGTCCGGCACGGTTGTGGCCCCACCATCCGGTGCGTTCCTGCAAGCGACCGCGGTCGGGGAAGCGGCGATTATCGATTGCGTCCTGGCGGCCCTGCCGACGAAATTGTATGCGCGGTCGCGGGTGGCCGAGCTTTATGCCGGTTGCGGGACGATTACCTTCGCGCTGGCACCCAAGGTGCGGGTCGCGGCATTCGAGGGCGACCGCGACGCGTTCGCCGCTTTGCGCGCTGCAGCCAATAATCCGGCGACCGGGGGTCGGGTGGAGGCGATCCAGCGCGATCTGACCCGACAGCCTTTGCTGGTCAAGGAGCTTTCGTCGTTTGCCGCCGTGGTGCTGGATCCGCCGCACAATGGTGCCCCGGAGCAGACGGCGCAGATTGCCGCGTCCGGTGTCGGCACGGTTGTGTACGTCAGTTGCAATCCCGGCGCTTTGGCGCGCGATGGGTTGCTGCTGAAGCGGTCTGGGTACCGGTTGGAGTTGGTGACGCCGATCGACCAGTTTCTGTGGTCGGCGCGATTGGAGAGTGTGTGCGTGTTTCGGCGTGCGCAATAAAATTTTTTAATGGAGAGGCATGCGATAAGTAGGATCGCTACTGTCCGCTTAACCGCGATGTGCTCCGCACAAACCCCGGTTCGACCTGAACCCGCGGGAGCCGGCTCCTGGGACTTTCCGCCCGGAGAGCATGCATTGGATTTGTTGCCGGTGGAAGCCGGTGCGATCCACGTCAGGCGATCGCGCTCTAGACCATGATCGTTTGAGGTCGTACGCGATCGCGGCGTTCGATCATGGTCTAAGCCTTTGTTTGAGAGGGTGATTCACGCCCGAGGTTGAAGTCAACCTCAAGCGATCACGCTCTAGCTGGCGCTACATAAAGTCCCTCAATGGCCATTCTCGCCCGCGCCAATATCTCGACGCCAAGTTCACCTGCGAGCGGCTGCGATGCAACATCCGAAGTGGTGCGCTCAGCGCTTGTCGGCATGCGCGTCTATTACGCCGCCGCAGAGCAGGTTCACCTTGCATCCCTGTTAAAAAATGCGCCCCCGCGACCCCTCTGGCCTTCACGGTGGGCGACCTCATAGACTGGCCGTCATGCGTCCTCGCTCCACCGCCCAGCTACAGGCCTCCCCTGACGTTCAGATCGAGTCCGACCAGCGTGTCTGGTCCGGCCGCTTTCCGCTGGACGTCATCAAATTCCGCAACCGCCGCTTCGATGGGGCGATGTCGGGTCTTCGCACGTGGGAGATATGGCGGCGTGGTAAGGCGGTGGCGATGGTTCCTTACGATCCGGTCGCCGATGCCGTCGTACTGATCGAGCAGTTCCGCTTCCCCGCCTTCGCCGCCGGAATCGACCCGGTGCTGGTGGAACTCCCGGCCGGGTTGCTGGAAGACGGGGAGGACCCGGAGGAAACGATGCACCGCGAACTCCATGAAGAGATGGCCATGACGGCGGATTGCCTGGAACGGATCGGCGGTTATTTGCTTACGGCCGGCGGTGCCGACGAGTTCTGCGACCTATACGTCGGACGCGTGCATGCCCCCGAGACCGGCCCCGACGGTATCGCCTGGCACGCGGGGGAGGCGTCGGAGGAAGAAGACATCCGCGTCCGCGTCTGGCCCGCCGCGAAAGCGATCGAGGCGGCGCTGGACGGTGCGTTTACCAACTCGATCACTGCCATCGGGCTACTGTGGCTCGCCGCCCGCCGGGACTCGTTACGGCAACGGTGGTTGGCGCCGTGACCGCCGCGGAACGCCGGTTCGCGCAGGGGGTGAGGGTCTTCACCCTTGGCTGCGGCGATCTGCTCGGCGAATTCGAAGCGGCGATCGAGGCAGACCCGAGCTTCGCGATGGGGCACCTCGGTAAGGCGTGGGTTTTCGCCCTCGCCACCGATCCCGGCGCGGCGTCCTTCGCCCGCGCGATCGTTGCCACGGCGCGGGACCTGCCGATGGACACACGCGGAAAAGCGCATCTGGCGGCGCTGGACCTGGCGCTGGGTTGCGCATGGTCCGAGGCCAGCCGTCTGCTCGATCGGTATCTGATGGAACACCCCCTCGACCTGCTCGCGCATCTCGCCGGGTTCCTGATCGACCTGTTCTTGGGCAACACCCGCAATCTGCGCGACCGGCCCGCTCGGGCTTTGCCTGTCTGGTCCCTATCCATGGAAGGGCACGCCGCCCTGCTCGGCTTGCACGCCTTTGGGCTGGAGGAAAACGGTGCCTACGAACAGGCAGAGGAACAATCCCGCCGTGTCGCCGAAGCCGAACCCCTGAGTTTCTGGGCGCACCACACCGTCACCCACGTGATGGAGATGCAGGGGCGGCCGGAAGACGGCCTCGGCTGGATGCTGGCGCGGGAGGCCCAGTGGTCGTCCCCCGATCATCTGACACAGACGCATATCTGGTGGCATCGGGCGCTGTTTTATATGGA
The DNA here is from genome assembly GCA_025352375.1 of Acetobacteraceae bacterium. GTDB lineage: Bacteria > Pseudomonadota > Alphaproteobacteria > Acetobacterales > Acetobacteraceae > Rhodopila. Next base: position 13,297 of record JANXTL010000228.1, read on the forward strand.
ATTGGGGCAGGCGGCGGATGCCCTGTCGATCTACGACGGCCCTCTGACAGGGACGCAGCGCCCCCTCGGCGTCAGCCTGACGAACGCGTCCGCATTGCTGTGGCGGCTGGATTTGCTGGGTCACGACGTGTCGGAACGCTGGCGCAGCCTGGCCCCGATCTGGGCGGGTCATACGGATGGACGGTGCTCGGTGTTCTGCGACCTGCACGCGCTGATGGCGGAGCTGGGGGCGGGCGACGATGCCGGGGCCGACCGGCGCGTCCAGGCGATGCGCGCGACGGCGGCGGGGAACGACGAGGCGGGGACGATTTACCGCGAAGCCGGGGTGCCTCTGGCGGAAGGCCTGCGGCAGTTCCACCGTGGCGCCTACGCCCAGGCCGCCGAAACCCTGTTCGCGGCTCGGACGGCGACCCGGCTGATTGGCGGCAGCCACGCCCAGCGCGATATCGCCGACTGGACGTTGACCGAGGCTGCCTTGCGAGGTGGCCAGCGCGACATGGCGGTGGCGCTGGCGTATGAACGGCTGGCGCTGCGGCCGCGCAGCACCGTCAATCGCGCGTTCCTGCGACGCGCCGAAGGAATTCGCGCATGACCGAACGCCTGTTTCTCGATGGCCCCGAACTGCGGGAAGCATCCGGTATTGTGCTGGCCTGCGGGCCCGAGGGGATCGTCCTCGACCGCACCATTTTCTATGCGCGCTCCGGCGGGCAACCCGGCGATACCGGGGTGTTGCGGTGGGACGGCGGGGAAACCACCATTGCCGACACGATCAAAGGCGACGGGGAAACCATTCTCCATGTCCCCGCCCCGGATGCCGCGTTGCCACCTGTTGGTTCGGTGGTGGGTGAAAATATCGATTGGGACCGCCGCCACAAGCTTATGCGCATGCACACCGCGATGCATCTGCTTTGTAGCTTGATCGCGGGCGCCAAGGTGACCGGCGGATCGGTCGGCGCCGACAAGTCCCGGCTCGATTTCGACCTGCCCAACCCGCCGCCCAAGGAAGAAATCGAGGCTGGGCTGAACGCCCTGATCGAGGCCGACCTGCCGGTGAAGATCGAGTGGGTGGACGAGTCGGTTCTGGACACCGACCCCGGCCTGGTTCGCACCATGTCGGTGCAACCCCCGCGCGGCATGGGCCGGTTGCGGCTGATGCGGATCGGGGACGGGTCCACCGTGGATTTGCAGCCCTGCGGTGGCACGCATGTTTCGCGGACGGGAGAAATAGGGCGCATCGCGGTGCTGAAGATCGAGAACAAGGGCAAGCAGAACCGGCGCATCACCATTGCACCGGCTATCTAGGGGAGCAGAAAACGATGGGTCCGCTGGTAACAACGGAATGGCTGGCCGGGGAACGCGGCAAGCCGGATTTGGTCGTGTTCGACGCGACCATGTATCTGCCGAACGAGACCAAGAACGGCCTCGTGGAATTTCGCGCGGCGCACATTCCGGGGGCTCGTTATTTCGACATCGATTTCGTGGCGGACCAGGACTCGTCGCTGCCGCACATGGTCCCCACCCCCGGCCGCTTTGCCAAGCTGATGGGCGCGATGGGCGTTTCGAACACCACGCGCCTGGTATTCTACGACCAGAAAGGATTGGCCTCGGCCGCGCGCGGCTGGTGGCTGATGGGCCTGTTCGGACACGACAACGCCGCCGTGCTGGATGGCGGACTGCCGAAGTGGGTGCGTGAGGGGCGTTCCACCGAGGCCGGTGAACCGGCCACCCCCGCTGCCGCCGTGTTCAACCCGGACTTCCGAGCGACAAGGCTGCGCGGGGTCGGGGACATTCTGGGGAATGTCTCGACGCAGGCGGAATTGGTCCTGGATGCCCGGGCTGGCGGCCGCTTCACCGGGGCGACGCCGGAGCCGCGCGCGGGTATGCGCAGCGGGCACATGCCGGGGGCGGCATCGCTGCCGTATACCGATCTGCTGAACGCCGATGGCACGTTCCGCCCGATCGCCGAGGTGAAAGCACGCTTCGCCGCCGCTGGTGTCGACGGATCGCGGTCGGTGGTGACCAGTTGCGGATCGGGTGTCACCGCCTGCATTTTGACAATGGGCCTGCGGATGGCGGGCCTGCCCGAGGGCGCTGTTTACGACGGGTCCTGGACCGAATGGGGCGGACGCTCCGACACCGCCGTGGAGACCGGCGCATGAACGACAAGCTCGGCTTTCGCACCAAGCTGTCGCATCTGGGGCGGCGGACGAAGCACGAGCACGGGTTCGTCAACCCGCCGCTGCTGCGTGGCTCGACCGTGCTGGTGCCGACGGTGGCCGAACGGAAGGCTTTGCAGGCGCAGAAGGGCGCGCAGGTGCTGACGTATGGCACCGGCGGATCGCAGACCCATTGGGCGCTGGAGGACACCATTGCCGCAATCGAGGGCGGCACCCGCTGCTACATCGTCGGCACCGGGCTGGCGGCGGTGACCGTGCCGCTGCTGGTTTTTCTCAAATCCGGCGATCACATGCTGATGCCGGACCATGTCTACGGCCCGGCGCGCAATTTCGCCAGCGGCATGCTGGTGAAGTACGGTGTCGAAACGACGTTCTACGACCCTTGCATTACCGGTGATGGTTTGTCGAAGTTGATGCGGCCGAACACCACGGTCGTCTACACGGAAAGCCCGGGGTCGCACACGTTCGAGGTGCAGGACGTTCCGGCGATCGCACGCGCCGCGCATGCGGGGGGGGCCAAAGTGCTGATGGACAACACCTGGGGCATCCACCATTTCCAGCCGTTCGAACATGGCGTCGACGTATCGATCCAGGCGGCGACCAAATATCTGGCGGGCCACTCCGACGTGCTGATCGGATCGATTACCGTCAATAATGAGGACGACTGGCAAACGCTGCACGCCGGTGCCCGGCAGTTGGGGCAATACGCCAGCCCGGACGATTGCTGGCTGACCCTGCGCGGCATCCGCACCATGGGCGTGCGGCTGACAGCGCAGATGGAGGCCGCGATGCAGGTGGCGCACTGGCTGCGCAAACGGCCTGAGGTCGCGCAGGTGCTGCATCCGGGGCTACCGGGTGCGCCGGGGCACGAGATCTGGAAGCGCGATTTTACGGGGTCGTGCAGCCTGTTCGGCGTGGCGTTCAAGCCGTCGTTCTCGGCGGAGGCCACGCACGCATTCTGCGAGGCGCTGGAACTGTTCGGGATTGGGGCATCCTGGGGCGGGTTCGAGAGTTTGGCGGTACCGACGACGGGCAACATCACCCGCACGGCGGGCACCGGGCAATTCGCCGGGCCGCTGGTGCGGATCCACATCGGGTTGGAGGATGTGGACGATTTGATCGCTGATTTGGATCGGGGGCTGGGGGTTATGCGAGGGTTTGGGAGGTGAAATACTTGCTTACCATCACAACAGCGCGTACCGTCCACGCGTTGTCGTGACGGTATTTGGGTCTGCTCGCGGCGCACGAGGGCATCATGTCGAAGACGCTCGCAAAATCCGCGAAGGCACCCACGCCGAAACGTCGTCGCCTTCCCGACCTCTCCGGTCCGGTCCGGTCCAGCGGCCGACGCCGGGCGGCGCGCGCAAGTTCAAGGCGGAAGATGTGCGCAAGGCAGTAGACATACTGTTCGACAAGTTTGCCGCCCGCGCCCAGGTTTGACCGGCAGCGGCAGCAGGATCAGACCGCGTCTTACAATCGCGGCGTCTTTATCAATTGCCCATACGATCCGGCCTACCGTCCCGTTCTGCGGGCCATCGTGTTCGCGGTTTTTGCTTGCAATCTCGAACCGCGCTGCGCGCTGCAGGCATCCAATAGCAGCACCATTCGGGTCGAGAAAATCGTCGCTCTGATCCGGGGCGCCCGCTGGGGCATCCACGATCTGTCGGATATGCGCTCGAACGGCGCCGAGGCGCCGCATTTCAATATGCCGCTCGAATACGGGCTGTTTTTCGGCGCGCACCAGTTTGGCAACAAGCCTCACAACCTGAAATCGAGTCTGTTGCTCGTGCACGACATCGCCAAATTCCGGCAAAACTGTAGCAATCTGGGCGGGGTAGACCCGGTCGAGCATGCCGGCCAACCGCATGCGGCGATCGAGTCCGTGCGGGACTGGGTAAAAACCGAAATGGGCGATGAGGCGAACAAGATCGACTTCAGCTGGGCAATGCGCGAACGGTTCGACCGATTCCAGCCGTTCCTGTTCAAATTGTGCGATGATACCAGCCGGCCGAACCCTTGAGTCTCGCTGAGGCGGCCAGCCGGCTGGTATGGTATTGATTTCGCGCACAGCCGCCACGCCAACCCTGCGCGCATACCAGTCACCGGTAGGGGCGACTGGTATGACAAAAAGGAAACGCCCGATACGCTGCTGTTCAACGACTACTGCGAGACGGTGTCGCAGTGGTTGCTCAGGGACAACGAGGGCAGATAGGACCCAAATTTTGCACCGGCCATCGACCGGCGCATAAGATATCCCCCACGCCGCTCGACCGAGGAACCCACCCATGCCGCTGATGAACGACACACAGGTCATCCAACGGGTGCTCGATCACGCGGACGCCAAGACCACCGACCTCGGCGACACCGTCTGGCGGGAGCCGGTGGAAAACTACCGTTCGGCCGAACAATTCGCGCGGGAGATGGCGCTGTTCAAGCGGCTGCCGATGGTCTTTTGTCCGTCCGCCGCGCTGCCGAACAACGGTGACTACGTGGCCCGCACGTTGGCCGGGGCGCCGATCGTGGCGGTGCGTGGCGACGACGGTGTAGTCCGAGCCTTCCACAACGCCTGCCGCCACCGTGGCATGATGGTCGTCGAGGGCAGCGGCAACGCCCGCGGTTTCGCCTGCCGCTACCACGCGTGGGCTTATGGGCTGGACGGCAGCCTGCGATACGTGCCCGGTGAGGAAGGCTTTCCCGGCATGGACAAAGAAGCCCACGGCCTGGTCCCGGTGCACGCGCAAGAACGCGGCGGGCTGATCTTCGTCACACAAGGAGAAGCAATTTCCGAAGGCGCGCTGGAGGGTCTCCCCGATCTGATCGCCCCCGGCCAAACCGTGTTCGAGTACAGTAGCTTTACCGACGACGCCAATTGGAAGCTGCTGCTGGAAACCTCAATGGAGGGCTATCACATCAAAGCCCTGCACAACAAAAGCTTCTATCCGTTCGGTTTCGACAACCTCAACGTCGTGGAAACCTACGGCACCAACTCGCGCATTGTCTTTCCGTTCCGCCGCATCGAAAAGCTGCGCGACAAGCCCGCCAACGAACGCCGGGCCGAGGGCATGCTGACCTACGTCTATCAGCTTTTCCCCAACACTCGTCTGGCAACCCTGTCCAACCACTATCTGCTGGTGATCCTGGAGCCGGTGTCGCCGACCCAGTCGCTCTGGGTCATCTACCGCCTGCAAACGCCGGACGCGGGGGCTTTGGAAAAATCGAAAAAGGACGCCGCCTTCGTCAAGGACAACGGCGTGATCGAAGACCGAGCGGCCGCGTGCTCCATCCAGCAGGGGCTGGCGGGCGACGGCAATACCCATTTCACCTTCGGCCGTTACGAAAAGGCGGCTGTGCACTTCCACCAGAATTTGCGGGCGCACCTGGACATGCTCGCGGGATCTTAACAACCCCGTCCTTGCGCCCAAGCCGCCGCCGCCCTATGTGGGGTCGCCAAGGTTGCGGAAAGGCCCCCCCGCCATGGCGCTCGATAGTCCTGTTCATTCCCTAAGCTTCTCCAAACTGCTGTCCGAGCGGGTGGCGGAAGCCTATGCGTTCGACGATGTGCTGGTGGTGCCGGCGTATTCGCGGGTGCTGCCGAATGCCACCGACACGCGGACGCGGCTGACGCGCACCATATCCCTCAACATTCCGTTGATTTCCGCCGCGATGGACACCGTCACGGAAGCCGAAATGGCCATCATCATGGCGCAGCTCGGCGGCATGGGGGTCATCCACAAGAACATGACGCCGGACGAGCAGGCCGCGCAGGTGCGCAAAGTGAAAAAATACGAATCGGGCATGGTGGTCAACCCGCTGACCGTCCACCCCGACCAGACCCTCGCCGACCTCAAAGCGCTGATGGGCATGCACCGCATCTCCGGCTTTCCGGTGGTGGAGCGGGAGACCAACCGCCTGGTCGGCATGATCACCCATCGCGACGTGCGCTTCGCCACCGACCCGTCTTTGCGCGTCTACGAGCTGATGACGCGGGAAAACCTGGTCACCGTCACCGCCGACGTGCAGCCGGAGGAAGCCCGCGCCCTGTTGCATAAGCACCGGATCGAGAAGCTGATCGTGGTCGACGAACAGTATCGTTGCGTCGGCCTGATCACCGTTAAGGACATGGACAAGGCGGAGCATCATCCCCTCGCCAACAAGGACGAACTCGGCCGCCTGCGCGCCGCCGCCGCGACCGGGGTGGGCGAGGACGGGGAAGCGCGCGCCATGGCGCTGATCGCCGCCGGGGTGGATGTGATCGTGGTGGATACGGCGCACGGGCACTCCCAAGGCGTGCTGCGGACGGTGGAGGCGATCAAGAAGGCCTCCAACGCCGTTCAGGTGATCGCGGGCAACGTGGCGACTCCCGAGGGTGCCCACGCGCTGATCGCGGCCGGTGCCGACGCGGTGAAGATCGGCATCGGCCCCGGCAGCATCTGCACCACACGCATCGTGGCCGGCGTGGGTGTGCCGCAGTTCACCGCGGTGCTGGAAACCTCCGCTGCCTGCAAAGAACAAGGCGTGCCGGCCATCGCCGACGGCGGCATGCGCACCAGCGGCGATATCGTGAAGGCCATCGCGGCCGGCGCCGATTCGGTGATGATCGGCAGCTTGCTCGCCGGCACGGACGAAGCCCCGGGGGAGGTGTTCCTCTACCAGGGCCGGTCCTACAAATCCTATCGCGGCATGGGCAGCCTCGGCGCCATGGCCCGCGGTTCGGCCGATCGCTACTTCCAGCAGGACATCAAGGACCAGCTCAAGCTGGTGCCCGAAGGGGTCGAGGGCCGCGTCGGTTACAAAGGCCCGGTCGGCAACGTGGTGCATCAGCTCGTCGGCGGGTTGCGCGCCGGCATGGGCTACACCGGCAGCCAAACGCTGGCGGAGTTGCAGGCCAACACTCGCTTCCGCCGCGTGACCGGCGCCGGCCTGCGGGAAAGCCACGTGCACGACGTGGCAATCGACCGCGAGGCCCCGAACTACAGGCAAGACTAATGGAACACGTCCGTGCCGTAATATTCGACGCGTATGGTACGCTATTGGATATTCACGCCGCCATGGGGCGCTACGCCGCTCGGCTGGGTCCGAACTGGCAGCAGATCAGCGCCGACTGGCGGATGAAGCAGGTGGAATACGCTTGGGTGCGCTCGCTCGCCGGTCCCGCGCATCACCGCGACTTCTGGCATCTGACCGAGGAGGCCCTGGTCTGGGCGGCCAGCCGGCATGACATCCACGACGCCGCGTTGTTGGCCGAAATCCTGATGGCGTACCGGCATTTGGATGCCTACCCCGAGGTTCCCGTCGTCCTGCGCCACTTGCGTGACAAAGGCCTGGAACGTGCCATCCTGTCCAATGGCGAACCGGGCATGTTGCGTGACGCGGTGCATACAGCCGGTCTGACCGATTTGCTGAACGCCGTTCTGAGTGTGGAATCGGTCGGCGTGTTCAAACCCGATCCGCGTGTCTACCGCCTTGCTGGTGCGCATTTCGGGATGGCGGCGAGCCAGATGGCCTTTGTGTCGTCCAACCCCTGGGACGCGTTCGGTGCGAACGCATTCGGGTTCAAAGTGTTCTGGGTCAATCGCACCGGCCAGCGGGCGGAATACGATTTGCACGGGAAGGTTTCGGAAATACGGGACCTGTCGGCCCTGGTGGGGATGTTGGGATGATGACAGCCGGGCGGATCGCCGCCGCCATCGAGCTGCTCGACATCATCGAAAGCGCCCGCAAACGCCCCGCCGACGCGGTCGCCAACGACTATTTCCGAGCGCGCCGCTTCATCGGCTCCGGCGACCGCCGAGCGATTTCGGATCGGGTGTGGTCGGTGCTGCGGACGCGGCGGCGGCTGGAATGGTGGCTGAAGGGCGGCCCCGTCACCGGCCGGATGCTGATCGCGGCGTCCTTGCTGACCGAGGGTTGGGCGCTGCCCGGCGTGGTCCAAACCTACTCCGGCGGGCAATACGCCGCCCCCGCCCTGAACGCCGGCGAAAAGGCAATTCTCGGGAAGGTCGAGGGTCATACGATCGACCATCCTGGTATGCCAGACGCGACTCGGCTGGAAGTGGCGGATTGGATTCTCCCGCTGCTAACGGCCCGATTCGGCACGGCCGCTCCGACGGAACTTGCGGCGCTGTCCACCGAAGCGCCGCTCGATCTTCGGGCCAATCTGCTGAAGACCACACGCGAAGAGGCGCAGGCCGCCCTCGCCGCCGAGGGGTGGGAAGCGCGGCCAACGCCGTTCTCCCCCTGGGGGCTGCGAATCGACGGGCGCCGGCCGGTTACCAGCGGGCCTGCCTTCCAGACCGGGCTCGTGGAAATCCAGGACGAGGGCAGCCAGCTCATCGCCGTCATGGTGGATGCGCACCCCGGTATGCGGGTGGTGGACTGGTGCGCTGGAGCCGGCGGAAAAACCCTCGCCATCGCCAGCCGCATGCGGAACAAAGGGCAGATCGTGGCCTGCGACATATCCCGCTCCCGGCTGGAGGGGGCGATGCCCCGCCTGAAACGCGCCGGGGTCCATAACGTCGAGCGTCATCTGGTCGAATCCGGCGACAAGTGGCTGAAACGCCGGGCTGGGGCGTTCGACCGGGTGTTGGTCGATGCGCCCTGCACCGGCACCGGCACCTGGCGGCGCAATCCCGATGCCCGCCTGCGCCTGACTGAAACCGATCTGGCGGAGCTGGTGCCGAAACAGGCGGCAATTCTGGACACCGCCCAGACGCTGGTGCGCAAGGGCGGGCGGCTGATTTACGCGACGTGTTCTCTGCTGCTGGAGGAGAACGAATTGCAAATCGCCGCCTTCCTCGGGCGGCACAAGGATTTCGCCCTGGTCCCCCTGGCGCGTGCCTGGCCGTTGGAAACCCCGGTGCCGTGCGCTGGAGACAATCTGTCGCTCACACCCGCGCGGCACGGCACCGACGGGTTCTTCGCTGCCGTCCTCGAACGGCACGCATGATCCAGATACGCCCCGCTCGGCCTGCCGATGCGGTGGCGATCGCCGCGGTGCATGTCGCGGTTTGGCGCACCGCTTACGCCAATATCCTTCCGGATGCCTATCTGGCCCGCATGTCCGTTGCCCGCCACGCGTCCCATTACGGGGCGGGCATTCGGGCGGGGGTCGGTGTGTTCGTCGCGACCGCGAGCGAGGAGGACCTGCCCCCCGAAAGCGGCAGCCGCGTGGTGGGCTTCGCCACCGCCGGCCGAGCCCGCGGTGCTGGCCAAACGCTGGCCGAAGGGGAGGTCGAGACACTCTATGTATTGGACGACTGGCGGGACCGCGGCATTGGGCGAGCGCTTATGGGCGGCGCGGCGGAGCATTTACGCGGTTTAGGATGCCAGTCCGCGTTCCTGTGGGTGCTGCGCGACAACCCGAGCCGCTGGTTTTACCAACGGCTCGGGGGTCGAGCGGCAATGGAAATGGAGATCGCGGTGGCCAGCCAGCCCATCATTCAGACGGCTTTCGTCTGGAACCCGATCGACCGGCTGCTGACGGCGACGACCACGGGGGTGTAGGGAAAATGAAGGGCGTGTAGGCAGAGTGGAAAACCGCCCCCTCACCTTGCGGGAGGGGGCCGGGGGGCGGGAGGTTCTTACGCCGCCAGACGCTGCGCTTCCCGATCCGAGCGGGTCAGGATGTAGGTGGCGGTGGAGCCGATTTCGATGTCGAGCATGGTTGGCACGGCGATGCCTTTCACGGGGATCGTCGCGTTGCCGGCCGTCCAGCGCCAGATGCTGCCGTTGCCGGCTTCCGGCGTGTGCCAGCCCTGGGTCAGCGCGGGATGATCGGCGGGGATCACGATGCGATCGTCCCCGTCGTGCAGCGTCATGGAGCGCACCGCGACACCCAGCGGACGCCAGTCGCCGGTCAGCGGGTCGAGGTCCGCCGGAGCCGACGTGCGCGAACGCAGCACGATATCGCCGGTACCGGCCGGCAACATGAAGGTGTGGCGCCCGTGGGCAACCGCGACCGGGCGCAGACGGCGACCATCTGCTTCGAGGTAGACGTCGGCATCCAGCGTCGTGGTGAAGCGCGGCGGGACATGACCCAGCGCCTCGGCTCGGGCGGCCAACGCGTGCCAGATCGGTGCGATCGTTTCCGCGTCGACGGCCAGCGGGGCGCAGGCGTTTTCTTCCCAGATTTTCTGGCCGGCGTTCACGTGGAATTCCGGGTGCAGCACTGTCGGCAAGCCGGCGTTGCTGAAGATCGCGCGGTTGCCGGTGTCGAGATAGGATTCGGACACCAAGCCTTCCGCGAGGATCAGCGAATGCCGATCAAGTTCCACATGGTAGTAGGTGACCGATTCTGTCTTCAGCTCCTGCACGATGGTCATGTTGTTGATCAGCAGGTTGGCGGGCACCAGCTTGCCGTCCGCGTAGATCGCATGGGCGGTGGATACCACCAGGTCGCGGCGCGGCAAATCGTCGCCGAACGCGCCGGCGCGGATGCGAACCGGGGCCACCAGATGCGGATGCGGATGCGCCGCGATATCGATGGTGCGCACGCCCATCCACTTGACCGGCATGGGGACCGGCTGACCATCCTGGATTGTGACGACCAGATCGCCCGCGGTCAGATCTTCGACGGCGACTTCGCCTTGCGTGGTCTCGATCAGCGTGCCGGCGGCGAAGCAGGCGGGTGCCAGGAAGATGTCGGCGGCGAAGCGGGCGGGTGCCAGGAAGATGTCGGTGCCGCCCAATGAGCCGGTGCCGACGCTGCTGTCCGCGCCGAACACGACCGCGATGCCAGCCAGTGGGCTTGAGGCGAGGGTGATTTTGCCAATAATCGCGTTCGAGCCGTCTTCGATATCGAACACATTCGCCTTGCCGTCGAATATGTTGGTGCCGACGCCCTCCACCACGATCTTCCCGACGGTTACGCCCTGGACGTTGATGAAGTTGTCGCCGCTGACCGAGGCACTGCTGGCAGCGGTGCCGAAATTCGTCAGGCTGTCGGTGACTCCGCCGACCGCGATCAGGCCATTCAGTTCCAGCGCGCCGGAGGACTTGGAGGCGAAGGTAATGGTTTGGCCCGTGGTCTCGGAGCCGTCGAGCCTCAGGACCGACAAACCCGTGCCGATGTAGAGAAAGTTGCTGATGGCATTTACATTGTTGGTGATATCCAGCACGCCGCCGGTGGCGACCACCGAACCGCCGCTGCCGCTGATGATGCCTTTGATCGTTCCGAATCCGGTGAGCGTGCCCGCGTTGACGACGCCGCCGGCGATGCCATCGAGGATGCCGCCGCCGAACGATATGGATGTCTGGACGGTAACGGTGTCGGCCTGAAAGATACCACCGTTGAGCGCGTCGGTGCCGCCGCCGAGCGTGGCACCATTGGTGATAACGACACTGCCGCCGGACTGTATGAACGTGCCGCCGCTGATGGAGGCCGTGGTAGCACTGATGGTGCCGCCTTGGATCAGCGCGGTGCCGCCGGCCATATCGAAGAAACCGGCCGCCGTGCTGCCGGAGGTGCCGATGTTGAATTCACCCGTGGTGGCGGCGATAACGCCGCCCGATAGAGTCAGAGTTCCTAACGAGGTGAAGTTCGCTGTGGAACTAGTGCCTACAGTGATAATGCCGCCAGATATATTGCCCTGATTGAAAGTGACGTTGTCGATCTTATTGCTTGCAGAAAAAATGTTGAACGTGCCCGCGGACATGGTGATGCCGCTGGTGCTATTAGTCGTGAATCTGAGGTCGCGCCCACCGAGGAACGTCACCGTGACGTTGGCGTCTGCGATGACGATCGTGTCGCTCGTCTGGGCGATAAAATTCGCGCTCAGGGTCGAAGTCGATGTCGAACTGCCATCGAACAACAGGCTGTCGGCGGTAGAGAGACCGGGATTGCCGGCCCCGACGCCCCAGGCGTTGCGGGAGTTCCAATTGGCGGTCGAACCTGCCCAAGTGTACGTTGTCATGATACTATTCTCTCCTGCTGGGATTCGTTGCCGACCGCAGCCCCACAAAAGGTGAACTATTTCTAGTTGTCCTTTCTGCCTGATGCGCTTCTTTTGTCAACAGAAATTCCCGGTCGCCGTGCGGCAATGTGCCAATGGTGGGGCAACGCACTCCCTGGCGCCTTTTTTGTTAGGACAGTCTCAATATAATTCTATAGGATAAAAATTAAATCTTAATCCCGCGATTATGGCGCCACCGACAAATTCGATCTCATCGTGCGCCATATCGATACATCGATGACCGACCTGCCTGGAATCAATGCAGTCATGGAGCCTGTGATTCGGTGAGTGTCGGGAAATTTTACATCTCGGCCCGCCAACGCGCCCATAATATGTGTAGCAAATTGATATACAATAGTTTATTTTCATGGCACGATGATTGCACCGGTAGGAAGTGCCTCAGGTTTACTGACCTCACTGTAGGATTATGCCGCTATGACGATTACCCGCACTCTCGCGATCGGTGCCCTACTCGCCTTGATCGCCAGCACGCCTGCACACGCCACAGTGGTATTGTTCGATGACACCATGAACGCTGGGACCCAGACGTTCGGGGTTGCCGGCGACGGACCGTTGAGCCAAAGTTTCAGCACCGGGTCCATCGCACTTGGCCTGGAACGCATTTCGCTGGACATTTCGGCTACTCACCCCAGGGATGGCGGTTCGTTTATTGTCACTTTGAACGCCGACAATAGCGGCCTGGTGGGGAGCCAGCTGGCGCTTCTGGGTACCATTCTCGACTCCAGCCTGACTGAGCTTCCGGCCCTTTATTCGTTGGCTGGCATTGGCCAATTGGGACATGGAACAACATTGTCGGCGCATACCCAATACTGGGTTTCATTGGTGGCGGGGCCGGCGACGTCCGGGCAAATCGTTGCCACGAACGAAATAAGCGGTGTTGGCGTGACTGGAAGCAAAGTCAGCACGGGCGGCGCAGGCACGCATGTGGTAGATGGAAGCGTGTACTTCCCGCTCACTATGCGAGTCGAGGCCCCAGAACCTATGTCCCTGGCCCTGCTGGGTGTTGGGCTCGCCGGCCTTGGCTGGGCTCGTAATCGCCGAAAGCAGGCGACCCCTAAGGTCTGATAAGGGGCACGCGATACGCGATTGGCGTGAGACGCCCAGAGAGTCGGAATTATTTACACACCGCGAAATGCGGTCCTGTCTACCCCTCCAGCACCCCCAGCCGGCGTAACAGCGGCGCGCGCCTGTCCAGAACGTGACGCACCACCTCCGTTGCGATGCGCGTCGCCTCCCCGGGGTCCGTCACCGGCTTCCCATCCCTTTGCAAAGTCCGGCCCCCCCGGCGCAGCTGCGTGACCAACATCTCGGTCAGCGACACCACCTCCGCCGGATGGCCCGCCATCAGGATGCCGGCCACCAGCGTCTCCGTCATATCGACCGTAACGGCGGTTCCCAGAATGGGGGACACCAAACGCGGCATGTCCGCGCCCTCGGCATTCATAGACGCGACAGCTCGGTTCAACCCCGCCGTGGCGCGCAGCGCTTCCGGCGAATCGCCGAGCGGCAGGGCGGGATGGGCGTATCCGCCGCCGATCAGCAGGGCGATGGCCTGCAATAGCTCCACAAACGGCCGGCCGGAGAAGGGGGCAATCGTGCGCGCCTGCCCGATCGTGAAGGATCCGGCCTCAAGCGCCATCAACAGCGGGCGATAAGCCTCCGGATTGCCGGTCATGGTGCCGATCGGGGTGGTGAAAACGATATCGGTGGGCGCCGGCTGGCCGGTCCAGTGCAGTGTTACCGCTTCCAGCAGCCGGTGGTGCTCCGGCATCGGTAAAGTCGGCGTGCCGCGGCGGTAGATATCCCGCCGGAACGCCTGGCCGGAGCCGAAGTCGCGCAATGTCTCCCGCAGGCGGCGGTCGCGCGCCTCGACCATCAGCGGCTGAACCCCGGTTGGAACGCTGATCTGGTCGATATTCTCCGCCAGCGTGGCGCTGCCGATGTAGGCGCATTTCGCGCCATCCATGGCATCGGCGACGTCCGCGAACATCAGGGTATGCCAATCCTGGTTCAAAAACTCGTGAGCGATGTAGCGAGCGTCCTGCTGGCGCAGGTTGGCGAGCCGAAGCTCAAGGCCGGGATTCGTGGCGAAGAAGCCGGCTCCCGCTTCTTTCAATTTATCGAGAGCGGCCCATATCGCGGGCACCGTTGCGTCGGACCGTGCGCCGCTGCCCGCCGCGATCATGCGCATCAGCGCTTGAACCGGCACCATGTTCGCCCAGCCCGTGGTGACGTTGTAACTGAGGTAAGCCAGCCCCCCGGCCCGCAACCGCTGCCCGACGATACCGGTCAGCAGCGACCGATTCTCCGCCGAAATCCAGCTCATCACGCCGTGCGAGACGATGAAATCGAAGGACGGGAGCGCGTCGACGGCCATAGCGGCGATGTCCGCGAACGACGTCTCATGAAAATGGATATTAGCCAACCCCGCTCGGGTGGCGAGGTCTCGCCCAAATTCGATATGGGCGGGATTGAAGTCGAAGGCATGGATTTCGGCATGCGGGGCCGTCGCGGCGACGGTGAGTGCTGAAACGCCGTTGCCGCAGCCAAGATCGGCGTAACAGAAGGGTTTCGCGAGGTCCGGCGGCCGGTGGCCCAGCAGCAGCGCGGCCATGGCGAGCCAGGCGGGCGTCGTTTCCCGATAGGCGGCGTGGGTGTAGGCCACATCGGTCACGTACCCGTCGTCCCAGCGTGCCATGCGTGCGTTCCTTCGTTTGCGCTATTCTGATCTGCGTATCAGTCGTGTTCCGCGTTGGCCACCCGCGTTTCCAGCCGGGCGTTCAGCTCCGCGCCCAGCAGGGCCGCGTAGGCCGAAATGTAGAACCACAACATGATCCCGACGACGGCGCCGATCGATCCGTAGGTCGCACCGAAGCTGGCGAGGTGGGAGATGTAGAATGACAGCCCGCCAGATGCGAGCAACCACAAACTGGTCGCGGCGGCGGCGCCGGGCGCGGTCCGGGGGCGTTCGGGGCGCTCGCGACTGGGGCCCACCCGGTACAGCAAAGCGACCGCTCCGGCGAACAGCCCCACCAGCACCAACAGGCTGGCGCCGTGGATCGACACCTCCCCGAATCGGGACAGGCCGACGAACGCGAGTGCCGCCGGCAGGAGCACGACCCCGGCAATCGCCAGCACCGCGCCCACCACCGCCAGACACGTGAGTGCCAACCCGGTGAGATGAAAGCGCAGAATACCGCGCCTTTCCTCGACGTCGTAGACCACGTTCAACGCCGACTGCATGGCTTTAGTGCCGGTTGCCGCACTCCAAAGCGCCAACAGGATGCTAACCACCAGATGCAGGCTGAGGGCGTCGTGCGGCTGGCGCACCAGCTCCAGCACCCGCTCGTGGATGAGTTCGTAGGCCGGTGGCGGCAACAGGTCGGATAACAGAGCGAGTTGGTGAACCACGGTGAACGGGTTGAAGACCAGTCCGTAGACCGCGACCAGCGCGCTGATCGCGGGAAACAGGGCCGTGGTCGCCCAAAACGCGCAGCCGGCGGCGGCGAGCGACACCCTGTCCGAGACACAGGCGCGCAACGTCGCCAGCGCGATGTCCCTCGGGCCCGCGAAAACCGACAGTCTGGGATGCTGTACTCGGGGCGCGGACACCGAATTCTCCTGTTTGGGGCGGGTTGGATGCCCGTTTTTGGCCCATGCATGAAAAAAACCAGTCGCGGCCCGCTTTTTCTATTGCATGGGGGGGGGTGGCGTCTTAGATGGCCGTTACGCAGCAACGCACGTGCCTCTGGCCCTAGTGGTTACGCAACGACGTCAAGCGTTCTGGCAATCGTTTGGTCGCTGGTTCGTTCGACCGTTTCGTCAACTCCGCCCGTCGCCTTACTCAGGCGGGCGATCAACAGGGAGGCCGGCGCGATGACATCCAAAATCGCCCAGTATCTTGCTGACCACCGACCGGCTACGCCGTGCCTGGTGGTCGATGTCGATCGCGTGGAAGCCAATTTCCGCGCGCTGAGCCGTACGCTGCCGCTAGCGCGCATCTTTTACGCGGTCAAGGCGAATCCGGCCGCGCCGATTCTGGAGCGGCTGGTGGGGCTGGAAAGCCACTTCGATGCCGCGAGCATCGAGGAAATCCAGTTCTGCCTGGAAGCCGGCGCGCGCCCCGCGGCGATCAGCTTCGGCAACACCATCAAAAAGGTCTCGGCCATCCAGCGCGCGCACGCCGCCGGTGTGAGCATGTTCGCCTTCGATTCCGAGGAGGAACTGCTGAAGCTCGCCCAGCACGCGCCGGGCGCCCGCGTGTATTGCCGCATCCTGGTGGAGAACGAGGGCGCGGATTGGCCGCTGTCGCGCAAATTCGGCACCACGATCGAGAGCGCCAAAGACTTGATGCTGCAAGCCGGCGATCTGGGCCTGGATCCATACGGTCTGTCGTTCCACGTCGGCAGCCAGCAGACGACGACCCGCGCATACGAAATTGCCATCGCCAAGGTCGGCATGCTTTTTACCGATCTGATGGATGCCGGCGTGAAGCTGCGCATGATGAATTTGGGCGGCGGCTTCCCGACCCGGTACCGCGATGCGGTGCCGGAGATCGACGAGTTCGGCAATGCCATCATGGACGCCATGCTCGCCCATTTCGGCAACAACCTGCCGGAGATGGTGATCGAGCCCGGCCGCTTCGTGGTCGGCGACGCGGGCGTTGTCTCGGCCGAGGTCGTGCTGGTCAGCCAGCGCGATAAAGCCGACCCTTTGCGCTGGGTCTACCTCGACATCGGGCGCTTCGGCGGCCTGGCGGAAACCGAGGGTGAGGCGATCAAATACCGCATCGTCACCGCCCACGACGGCGGTGCGACGGGTCCGGTGTCGATCGCCGGCCCGACCTGCGACGGCGCGGATATCCTCTACGAGAAGTCCAACTATCGCCTGCCGCTGGCGTTGGCGTCGGGCGACCGCGTGGAATTGATGTCCACCGGGGCTTACGTGACCACGTATGCCAGCCAGCGCTTTAACGGATTTGCCCCGTTGGCCGAATACTACATCTAGGGGTAACGTGCGGACCGCAGGGAGATCGCACACCGATGGATGGTAAAGGTTTGGCCCGCACTGCTGGTGCGCTGGCAGGCATGAAGGTCGTGGACCTTACAAGGGTCCTTGGCGGCCCCTACTGCACCATGATTCTGTCCGATCATGGCGCCGAGGTCATCAAGGTCGAACCCCCGCAGGGCGACGAAGTCCGCGACTGGGGCCCCCCCTTTCACGAAGGCGACGCCAGCTACTTTATCGGCGTCAACCGCAACAAGCGCGCCATCGCGCTGGACATGAGCAAGGCGGAGGGCAAGGCGATTCTCCTGCGCCTGCTGGAAACCGCGGACGTGCTGATCGAGAATTTCAAGCCGGGTTCGATGGAAAAATGGGGCCTGGGCTACGAGGATGTTCTGTCCAAGCAATTCCCCAGCCTTATTCACTGCCGCATCTCCGGTTTTGGGCCCGACGGACCGTTGGGTGGGCTGCCGGGCTACGACGCTATTTTGCAGGCGATGACCGGCCTCATGAGCGTCAACGGCGACCAGACCACCGGCCCGATGCGCCTGGGCACCGCGATGGTCGACATGGGCACGGGGTTGTATTCAGCCATCGGCATCCTGATGGCGCTGCACGAGCGCAAAACCTCCGGCCTCGGGCAGTATATCGATATGGCGCTGTACGATTGCGGCATGGCGCTGCTGCATCCGCAGGCGGCCAATTATTTTCTGAACGGCGTTCGCCCCAAGGGCACCGGCAACCCGCACCCCAATCTGGTGCCGTACGATAAATACCCCACCAAAACCTGCGACATCTTCATCGCCAGCGGCAACAACGGACAGTTCCGCAAATTGTGCGAATTGATTGGGCAGCCCGCGCTGGCCGACGATTCGCGCTTTGCCGATAACGGGGTGCGTAACGCCAACCGGGCCGCGCTGACCGAAACGCTGGCGGCGGCGTTCGCCACCCAGGACGGCAACGAACTCGCGCTGCGCCTGATCCGGGCGGGGGTGCCGGCGGGACCGGTGCTGCCGGTGGATGAGGCGATGGCCGCACCGCACACCGCCCATCGCGAGATGGTCACGGAGCTGGATTGGTACCGCGGCATCGGCACCCCCATCAAGTTCAGCCGCACCCAGGGCGGCACACGGCGACCGCCGCCGAAGTTTGCCCAGGACGGTTCCGATATCCTGGGGCAACTCGGCTACACCGCCGAGGAGATCGCGGCGCTGGAGCGAAACCTCGTCGTGCATACCAAGCGCCGCCTGTAGCACCGGCGCGAAACGCTATGTGGCCGTACGATCTACCGGTTCGGGAAACATTGCGGCTGCCAGACGAAACCGCGATCGTCTGGGCCATGTTCGACGCGCCATGGTACCGCCGGCGTTATCCGGACATTGAGGCGTTTCTGGAAGACCGGTCGGACCGGGCGTTGCTGAATTTCTACCTGGATTTCGGGCAGAGCCTTGGGCACTCGCCCAACCGGTACTTCCATGAGGCGTGGCATCGCCGAGCCTATCCCAACATAGCGGCGGCGGTAGCGGACGGCGCGTTTTCGTCCGCATTCGATGCCTATTGCCGTACTGGCAATCAGGACCGGTCCCCGCATTGGCTGTTCGATGAACTCCTGTATCGCCGGCGTCATCCGGATCTGACCAACGACGCGATCGTGGAAATCGGTTTGGTCAATGGTTACGATCACTTCCTGCGACACGGCAACCGCGAAGGCCGGGTTGGGCATCCGATGTTCGATCCGCTTTATTACCTGCGGCAACTGGAACCGTCCGAACGCGTGCTGGCCGAGGATGTCGGGCCATTTCAACACTACCTCCGAAGCCTCGAACAAGCGCCGGCAGACCGTGAAACCAGCTGGTATTTTTCTTGCGAATGGTATACGCAACGGTATCCGGATATCGCGGCGGCGATTGCCCAAGGCATTTGGCGATCGGCACTGGAGCATTATTTTTGCAATGACACACCGACCGCATTCGATCCGAGTGCGGATTTTTCGGAAGAATGGTATCTGGATGCGGATCCCGGACTGCGATCGGCGATCGAGTCCGGCGCGTACCGGAACGGCTATGCACATTTTCTGCGCCATGGGGCAGTGGAGTTACGTTCGCCCGCGCCGCATATCGATCTGCGCTGGTACGCGGCGCGGGAATCAGTGCGGGATGGTCTGCTGCGCGGCGAAACAATCGACGCATTCAGCCATTGGCTCATGCAGGGAAAGCCGCACGGCCACCCCGCCAGGCCGCCGTCTGAGGAGCAAATCCATGAAGCCCAGGCGGGTGCGCTGTTTCGCCGCAACGCCGCGGCACGACTGCCGCTGTACGGGCGGGCACCCTTGCAATTTGGATATGTCGCGGTTCCGGCGATTAGCGTTACGATGGTCGTCCGCGACGACCTGACCGCGGCGCTTGCGACGCTGTCTTCGTTGCGGACCAATACACGATCCGATATCGACCTTATCCTGATGGTGTTGGGCGACAGCGATATCGCTCGGTTTGTCTCCGGCGCAACGATTCAAAAACTGGATAAGGTTGTTGGCGTCGCGGCGGCGGCTGGTGCCGGCCTCGCGCATGCCCGAGCGGATGTGGCTTGTTTGTTGGAGCCGGGCACGGAAATCGGGGCGGGATCGATCGATGCGGCCGTGCGACGATTGGGTTCCAGCCCCGACGTCGGTGCCGTCGGTGGGAAGGTCCTTCATCCCAATGGGTTGCTCCGGTCGGCCGGGTTTATAGTGTGGCGGGATGGGCGCACGCACCAATATTTGGACGGCGAATCGGCATTAGTGCCAGAGGCCAATTTCACGCGCGACGTCGCGTTCTGCGGCTATGCGTTTTTGGCGTTTCGTACGACATCGCTGCGTGCGCTGCTGGAACGTGACGCGGCGCCACCGGTCAATGACGATGCGGCAGCCGATCTATGTCTTCGGACAATCTCGGACGGCCTCAGGATAGTCTACGACCCCGCGATCATGGTATGGATGTGGAACGATAGCGACCTTTGGCGGCTGCCGCGGATCGACACCGGTCGACACGCTGCCTTCCTGGCGGGTTGCCACGAAGCGGACGGACGCCTTTTGGTGTTTGGCCGCTCCATCGATGCCGCACAGCGGCACGTTCTGCTGATCGAGGACACTGTCCCGCTGCGAACGATCGGTTCAGGGTTCGTGCGGACCAATGACCTGATTGGGGCGATGGCTGACCAGGGCTGGGCGGTGACGGTATTTCCGGTCAACGGTTGCCGTTTCGGACTGGCCGGGGTTTACGCCGACATGCCCGATAGCGTGGAGGTCATGCACGATCTCGACTTGTCCCGCCTGGAGGAGTTTCTGGCGCTGAGGCGTGGCATCTACGACACGATCTGGATAGCCCGGCCCCATAACATGGACCGTGCGCGACCCATTTTGGACCGATTATTCAGAAGCGATCCGCACCCGCCAGCCATCATATTGGACACCGAGGCCATCGGCAGCGCTCGGGATGCCGCGTTGGCAGCGCTGGACGGGCAGGATTTCGACCTCGCCGCTGCCTTACGGCGGGAGTTCGCCAGCGCCGATATCTGTCGCGCCGTTATCGCGGTCAGCGACACGGAAGGGGCGCTGCTGCGCGATTTCGGGTGCGCCAATGTTCATGTTATCGGGCATGTGCGCCCACTTCGGCCAACGCCCAGGACCTTCGCGCAGCGGTCCGGGATGCTTTTCGCCGGTGCCATCCATCGTATGGACAGTCCGAACTTCGATAGTCTTTGCTGGTTCGTGGATGAGGTGCTGCCGCTGGTTGAGAAATCATTGCAGTGGGAGACCAGGTTAACCATCGCCGGTTACACGGCGCCGGACGTCACGTTGGAACGTTTCGCGCATCATCCCAGGGTAACGCTGCGTGGTTCAGTCGCCGATCTTGAGCCGCTTTACGCGTCCCATCGGCTCTTCGTGGCACCCACCCGGATTGCTGCCGGCATACCATACAAGGTGCACGAGGCAGCGTCCTTTGGGTTGCCGGTTGTGGCGACAGAGCTGCTCGGCGCCCAATTGGGGTGGTGCGACGGGCAGGAAATATTGACGGCCGATGCCCGCGACCCCGCTGCCTTTGCCGCACGTATCGTCGCGCTCTATCGCGATGAAGCTTTGTGGATACGGCTACGGGAAGCCGCATTGGTGCGGCTGGCGCGCGATAACGATCCCGATGCGTATGTCAGGGCGCTCCAGGCGGTGCTGGGGCCAGCGGCTCGGGAATAATCGCGGTACAGCCCGACCAACTATGCACGTAAGTTTTGGTTGCCATCGCGGCGGCGTCGGTCGGTTTCGTGATTTAGACCATGATCGTTTGAGGTTGCACGCGATCTCGGCGTTCGATCATGGTCTAAGCCTTTGTTTGAGAGGGTGATTCACGCCCGAGGTTGAAGTCAACCTCAAGCGATCACGCTCTAATCCCCCGCGAAGCCGACAACGACGGTTTTAGGTGGCCCCCAGCACCTCAATCGCATCGCCGACGGCGAAATGCCCGCCTTCGACCACCTCGGCGTAGATACCGAGGTCTTTATGGCCGTAAAGGCGCTGCAATTCGGCGACCGGATCGGCGTCGCGTTCGGCGGTGATCGGGTTCACCTCGGTGGCGGGGCAGCGGGGGATATTCCGGATGACCTTTAGCACCGCGCCGCCCATCTGGATTTCCTGACCGACCCAGTCCCGTTCGCCCCAGGCTGGGACACCGCTGAACCAGACATTGGCGCGAAACCGGCGGCGGTGGCGGCGGGCACCAACCTTGGCCTCGAAATCGTGCAGGCTGGCCATGTTAATCAGGCTTATGGTCTTGCCGCGCCCATCGGCGAAGGTGTGTCCTTGCACGTATTCGAAATGCGGGGTGCCGCGCGCTTCGTCGCCAAGATATGCGGTCAGGAACATGCCCAGCTTCGCGCGTCCCTCCGGCCGCAGAGCATTTTCGGCCACTTCGATCCCGTCTGGCGCCCGCAAAGTCAGCGTGCCGGTACGCGGCTCGAAGAATGCCGCCAGCTTCGCGACGCGGGCGTTGCGGGCCAGGCACATGAAATTGGATTTTGGTAGCCACACCGGATTTACCGCGTCGAACCCCGAATCGCCCTGTGCGAGCGCGAATGCTCGATCCCATGGAATGGTGCCGCCTCGCTCGACCGTTGCTTCCTCCAGCGCTTCCGCTGTGAGGCCTTTGACCGGGAAGCGATATAGATATTCGATCCGCATGGAATGGTTCCCCCTTGAGTGGCAGCTTGCCCCAACCTACCTGTCAGTGGAAAGGATTCGTTGACGTTGCCACGAGTGGGACGCCTTCGACCCGGTCGCCTGAGCATAGGGACATGGTTATGGACATCGAGAAATTCACCGAACGCGCCCGCGGTTTTTTGCAAGCGGCACAGACCATTGCCATCCGCGAGTTCCACCAACGGATTGGCCCCGATCATCTGCTGAAAGCGCTGCTGGATGACGATGAAGGCGCGGCTGCCGGCCTGATCAAAGCGGCGGGCGGCGACCCAAAAGCGGCCTTGACCGCGATCGAGCTGGAAGTTTCCCGCAATCCTAAAGTAAGCGGCGGCGGCGCTGGCCAACCGCAGATCACGCCGGAACTGGTACGGGTGCTGGACTCCGCGCAGCAGGTCGCAAGCCGAGCGGGGGATGAATATGTGGCGCAGGACAGGGTGCTGCTGGCTCTGGCGGCGTCGGACACCTCGGCCGGGAAAGTACTAAAGAGCGCGGGCGTGACGGCGGTTGCGCTCGAAAAAGCCATTGCCGACATTCGCAAGGGCCGCAAGGTCGACAGCGCCAACGCTGAGGCGGGGTTCGAGGCGCTGAAGAAATACGCCCGCGACGTCACCGCCATCGCGCGGGAGGGGAAACTCGACCCGGTGATCGGCCGCGACGAGGAAATTCGCCGCACCATCCAGGTGCTGGCGCGGCGCACCAAGAACAACCCGGTGCTGATCGGCGAGCCCGGCGTCGGCAAGACCGCCATCGTCGAAGGCCTCGCCCTGCGCATCGTCAACGGCGACGTGCCGGAAGCGATCAAGGGCAAGAAGCTTTTGTCGCTCGACCTTGGCGCCATGGTCGCCGGCGCGAAATACCGCGGCGAGTTCGAGGAACGGCTGAAGGCGGTGTTGAAGGAGATCGAGGCCGCCCAGGGCGAGGTCATCCTGTTCATCGACGAAATGCACACTCTGGTCGGCGCCGGCAAGGCGGACGGGGCGATGGATGCGTCGAACCTGATCAAGCCGGAACTGGCGCGCGGCACGTTGCACTGCATTGGCGCGACCACGCTGACAGAGTACCGCAAGCACGTGGAGAAGGACGCGGCCCTGGCCCGCCGGTTTCAGCCGGTGTTCGTCGGTGAGCCGTCGGTGGCCGACACGGTCTCCATCCTGCGCGGCATCAAGGAAAAGTACGAACTGCACCATGGGGTGCGGATCACCGATGGCGCGCTGGTGGCGGCGGCGACCTTGTCCAACCGCTACATCACCGACCGGTTTCTGCCTGACAAGGCGATCGACCTGATGGATGAGGCCTCATCCCGCCTACGGATGCAGATCGACAGCAAGCCGGAAGCGCTGGACGAACTCGACCGCCGTGTCATCCAGCTGAAAATCGAGCGCGAGGCGTTGAAAAAGGAAACCGACTCCGCGTCGAAGGACCGGCTGGTGAAGCTGGAAAAAGAGCTGGCCGACCTGGAAGAAAAAGCCAACGCCATGACCACCGCCTGGAAGGCGGAGAAGGGCGAGGTGCTGGAAACCCAGAAGCTGAAGGAACGCCTCGATCAGGCACGCGGCGAAGCCGAAGTAGCACAGCGTAACGGCGATCTGACTCGGGCCTCGGAACTTCGCTATGGCGTGATCCCGGCAATCGAAGGGCTGCTGAGCAGGTCCGGCGAGGGCAAGCTGGTCAATGAAGCGGTGGACGAGGCGGCGATCGCCGGCGTCGTGTCCCGCTGGACCGGGGTGCCCGTGGACAAGATGCTGGAGGGCGAACGCTCTAAGCTGATGCAGATGGAAGCCAAGCTGCGGGAGCGGGTGATCGGCCAGGATCAAGCCTTGACCGCTATAGCCCATGCGGTGCGGCGGGCGCGTGCCGGATTGCAGGATCCGAACCGGCCCATCGGATCGTTCCTGTTCCTTGGCCCGACCGGTGTCGGCAAGACCGAATTGGCCAAGGCGTTGGCCTCGTTCCTGTTCGACGACGATCGCGCGATGGTACGCATCGACATGAGCGAATTCATGGAGAAGCACGCGGTATCCCGCCTGATCGGCGCGCCCCCCGGTTATGTCGGATACGACGAAGGCGGCGTGCTGACCGAGGCCGTGCGGCGCCGGCCGTACCAGGTGATTCTGTTCGACGAGGTGGAAAAGGCGCACGAGGATGTGTTTAACGTGCTGCTGCAAGTCCTCGACGACGGGCGGCTGACGGATGGCCAGGGCAGAACAGTGGATTTCAAGAACACGATCATCATTCTGACGTCCAACCTCGGCTCCGACGTGCTGGCGGCTCAGCCGGAGGGCGAGAAGGTCGAAATGGTGCAGGGGCAGGTGATGAACGCGGTGCGCGCGCATTTCCGACCCGAGTTCCTGAATCGGCTGGACGAAATCGTCCTGTTCCGGCGTTTGCAACGCGCCGACATGGCCGCGATCGTGAAGATCCAGCTGGAGCGCCTGCGGGAGCTGCTGACCGATCGCAAGATCGATCTGGATCTGGACCGTTCCGCTATGGATTGGCTGGCGGCGGAGGGTTACGACAGTACCTACGGCGCTCGCCCGCTGAAGCGGGTGATCCAGCGGACGCTGCAAAACTCACTGGCCGGGATGATCCTGGAGGGTTCGATCAAGGAAGGCGACACCGTTCACGTGTCCGGTGGGCACGACGGGTTGGTGATCAACGGGGAGTTGGCCGCGGCGGCTTAACGCCGTCGGGCGATCTCCTTCGCGTTGGTTCGGTCACGGTCGATCTTTTAACGTGCCGTGACAGGCGAAGGAGCGAGCCACGCCTTCCATCCATGTGAGCGAAACCATGAAGGCCATGCCGGCTAACTCCCAGCTTTCCCGTGTAACTCCGGCACGAAAAGCGTCTGCCAGTTCTCCGGTTTGATCTTGATCTGCCCCGTCCGGTGCATGAATTCCGCCACCTTCATCGTACCTCGGGGATTAATGTCGAAGAACGTCGTGGGATCGGCGAGCACTTTTTCGACCTCCTCCCGGCTCGCGTTGTCGCCGGAGACCGCCATGTAAGCGTCCACCGCCACCTTGCGATCGCGTTTAATCAACGCCATGGCTTCCTCGGCCGCGCCGATGAACGCGGCCATCAGTTTGGGGTTGGCGTCACGGAACTTCTTGGTGGCGAACATCACACCAATCGTGCCGGGCCCGCCGTACACATCGGTCGAGGTCAGGATCGGGTGGATGCCCGGCACCGCCAGCTCCCGCTGCAAATAGGGCGCGGCGCTGAAGTGGCAATTGATTTCGGTGTTGGACAACAGCGCGGCCATCGCGTCGGGGTGGCCGCGGTTGATGGTCAGGGCGTCGAATTTCTGGAAATTGGCGTCCCCGAACGCGTGGGCGGCGGCCATGCGCAACATGATCGCCTGGCTGGATACGCCGACACCCGGCAGCGCAATACGGTCATTCGGGCCGAGGTCCTCGACTTTCTGCACCGCCGGGTTCCGGGTCACGAGCACCAGCGGCATATTGTTGAACGGCGCGATTGCCATCACGTCGGCGGAGCCTCGGGTTTTCGCCCACATCAGCAGGAAGGCGGGGACGCCGGTGGCGCCGATCTCCACCGCGCCGGAGATCACCGCGTCGTTGACGTTATTCCCGGCGGCGAGGCGAACGTATTCTGCCTTCACCCCCGGCAGCCCGACGGTGGCTGCGTGCTTCTCCAGCAACTGCGCGTGCTGCATCACGTTGGTCACCAGGTAGGTCATCCCCGGCTGGACGGCGATACGGACAGGCGCGGAGTCGGCCCGAGCAGCGCGATCGGCGAGCAGGGGGGGCTGCGGCCAGGGAGGCGGCGAGGGTGCGGCGGGTCAGCGTCATTGGATGGTCCTCGAACAGTGCTGTTTTGTCGCCCCCTACTCGCATGCCGGCCTGAACGCTAATCTCCCCCCAAATAGAGGATCGACGCCCATGCCCGACACCGCCGCCCTGCTCGACCGTATCCGAACCGTCGTGGGGGATCGCGGCCTGCTGACGGATGCGTCCGACACCGCGGCATACGCTCAGGATTGGCGTAAGCTTTACCAGGGCCGCACGAAAGCCGTCATTCGCCCGGCGAATACGCAGGAACTGGCCGACGTCGTGAAACTCTGCGCGGAAAACAACACCCCCATCGTCCCGCAAGGCGGCAACACGTCGATGGTCGGTGGGGCGGTTCCGAATGAGGACAACTCCGAGCTGGTCCTGAGCACCGGCCGGCTGAACCGTATCCGCGATCTCGACCCGGTCGACATGACGATGACCGTCGAGGCCGGAGTTACCCTAAAAGCCGCGCAACTCGCCGCCGCCGACAGGGGCTGCCTTCTGCCGCTATCCATCAGCAGCGAAGGCACCGCCCAGATCGGCGGCGTGCTGGCGGTCAACGCCGGCGGCAACAACACCGTCCGATACGGCAATGCGCGCGATCTGGTGCTGGGCCTGGAGGTCGTGCTCCCCGACGGCACCATTTGGAACGGCCTGCGCCGCCTGCGCAAGGACAACACCGGCTACTGCCTCCGCCAGCTCTTCGTCGGGTCCGAGGGCACGCTCGGCATCATCACCGCGGCCGTGCTGAAGCTGGCCCCGGCGCCGAGGGACGTCTCGGTCGCTTTCTGTGGGCTGGCAAGCGCGGCCAAGGCGCTGGCCTTATTTGCTCGTGTCCAAGCCTACGACGCCGCCTCGATCAGCGCGTTCGAACTGATGTCCGGCCTCGGCACCGAGTTCGTGCTCAAGCACATCCCCAACGCCGTGCTGCCGCTAGCGGAAAAGGCCCCATTCTACGCCCTGGTGGAACTCGCCACCCCTCGCCCTAACGCCGGCATGCGCCAGGCGATGGAGGAAATTCTCGAAAAAGCGTTGGAGGACAATATCGTCCTGGACGCTGCCATCGCCGAATCGGACGCTCAGCGTGCCGCGATCTGGCGCTTGCGGGAGGAGCACTCCGAGGCTCAAAAGCGGGAGGGAGCCAGCGTCAAAAACGACGTGTCCGTGCCCGTGTCCAAGGTCCCGGCATTCATCGAAAAGGCCACCGCCGCTTGTGAGAAACTGATCCCGGGCGTGCGTTGCGTTCCGTTCGGCCACATGGGCGACGGCAACATACACTTCAACCTCGAACAGCCGATCGGCGCCGATCCCGCTTGGTTCCTCGATCAGGATCACCCGATCATGGAGGTCGTGAACGAAGTCGTACGCGAATACGACGGCAGCTTCTCGGCCGAACATGGGATCGGCAAGCTCAAGCCCTATATGATGCCGGATTGGCGGGGCGGAGCCGAACTTGCGATCATGCAGCGGATCAAGGCGGCCCTGGACCCGGCCGGGATCATGAACCCCGGCAAGTTACTGACTTAGGAGTGGCGTTGCCCCCTGGGTTGCATCCCCGCCCGGCGTGCCGCAAAACCGCGTCATGCGCTCCGGTAAACTCGTCACATGGCTCGACCGGTATATCTTTCGTCAGCTCTTGCTGGCGTTGGTGGGCGTGACCGGTGGCCTTACCGCGTTGATTTGGTTGACCCAGTCGCTACGCTTCGTGGAGTTGGTGGTGAACCGCGGACTGTCGATGTCGGTGTTCTTGCGCCTGACCTCGCTGCTGATCCCGAGCTTCGTGGCGGTGATCCTGCCGATCACCACCTATGTCGTGGTGCAGTTTATCTATCAGCGGCTGAATGGCGACCGGGAATTGACGGTTATCCGCTCTGCCGGCGTTTCTCCGTTCGGGATGGCGCGCCCAGCCCTTATGCTGGCGCTGATAGTGACGATTTCCGGGTACGCCCTCAATCTATGGGTGGTGCCCGCCACGCTCGCGTCGTTCCGGCAATTCCAGTGGGATATCCGCAACCGCATGGCCGCTTTCCTGCTACAAGAAGGCGTGTTCACCCCGATTTCGGAGAATTTGACGGTCTACGTCCGGTCCCGCGACGCCGACGGCACGTTGCGTGGCATCCTGGTGGAGGACGATCGCGTCGCGAACGCGCACGCTACCATCTTGTCCGAAAGCGGACGTCTGATCGAAGGCGCGAACGGTCCCCGGGCGTTGTTGTTCAACGGCAGCCGGCAGGAACTCGATCGTCAGACGGGCCGGTTGAATATGCTGACGTTCGACCAGAATGAGATCGATCTGGGTGAACGCGCCGCCGAGGCTGGGGTCCGCCCCCCCGATATGTCGGAGGTCTCGACCGCGGAACTCCTGGACCCCCGATCCGCCCATGACCGCGATCGCGGTAAATGGGTTGCCGAGGGGCACAAACGGCTTTCCGGCCCGTTATCGACGCTTTCCTTCGCCCTGGTGGCACTGCTCTCCGTACTGGCTGGTACGTTCCGCCGGCATGGAGGATTCGTGCGGCCGGTGATTTCGGTCGGCGTCGTCGTGGGGTTGTTGGCACTTGGCTTGGCGATCAACAACCTGGCGGCCCGCGACAACGCCCTGGTGCCGTTGATATGGGTGCAGGCAATCTTGCCGGGTTTGGTTAGTTTTTGGATGCTGGTGGTACCCGATTGGATGGCCGGACGTTTCCGCGTTCCGAACCTGGCGCGGGTGCATCCATGAACCTCGCGGTTACACTTTCTTTCTATATCGCCCGCCAGTTCATGAGCGCGACGATCTCGATGCTGATGGCGCTATCGGGGCTGGTGGCTATGTTCGACTTCATCGAACTCCTCCGCCGCTCTGCCAGCCGGCCAGAGGCTACATTTGGGCTGGTCAGTCAGATCGCCGCGCTGCGCCTGCCTTATATCGCGGTGGAAATCCTGCCCTTCGCCATTCTTCTTGGCGGCATACTTTGCTTCTGGCGGCTCACACGATCGTCCGAACTGATCGTGGCGCGCGCCGCCGGCATTTCGGCATGGGAGTTCCTGGCAGCACCGACGCTTTGCGCCATGCTGTTCGGTGCGGTCGCCACCGCGGGGATAAGCCCCGTGTCCTCGGTGATGCTCGCTCGGGCGGAAGCAATGGACAATGCGTTTCTCCGCAATGGAGGAGGCCCGTTGGCCCTGCACGGCGGAGAACTATGGTTGCGTCAGGCGGATCGCGCACTCAACCCGCAGGGCATTGCGATCATTCATGCCCATGGCGTCGAGCTGCACGACACCCAACTGACCGCGCGGGATGTCAGTGTGTTCCGGCTCGACGCCGGGGACCACCTGCTTTCGCGCATCGAGGCTGCTCGAGCGACGCTGGCTCGTGGTAACTGGGATCTCGAGGACGCCCGCTCCATTGGTCCCGATCGGCTACCCGAAGCACCGCACCGAGTCGCTCTGCCGACCGACCTGACCGTCGGCCGCGTGCAGGACAGTTTCGCCTCTCCGGATACATTGTCGGTGTGGACGCTTCCGGACTTCATCGGCTTGTTGGAGCGGTCCGGGTTCTCCTCCATTCGTCACCGGTTACACTTCCAGGCCCTATTGGCGCTGCCCTTACTGACAGCGACCATGGCGCTTGTGTCGGCTGGTTTCTCAATGCGGCCGGCCCGCCGCGGCGGCGTGGCGCGCATGATCGGAGGCGGTGTCGCGACCGGCTTCGCACTGTTTTTGGTTTCCAAGGTCGCGGCGGAATTCGGCCAGTCAGGTGCCCTGCCGGTGATCCTCGCCGCTTGGGCACCAGCCTTGTCGGGTTTGATGCTCG
This sequence comes from Acetobacteraceae bacterium, assembly GCA_025352375.1. Lineage (GTDB taxonomy): Bacteria > Pseudomonadota > Alphaproteobacteria > Acetobacterales > Acetobacteraceae > Rhodopila. Next base: position 43,263 of record JANXTL010000228.1, read on the forward strand.
CGGTCGCCCTATTGCTGCATACGGAAGACGGTTGACCATGCAACGCCGGTTCAAGTTCCGTCACGTCTGTGCGATGGGCGTCCTGGTCGCCTTCGGGATGGTCATGGCACCGACCGCGCCGCTGCTCGCGCAGCTACACCTGCCGCCGGGCGCCGGCGGCGGCGACGGTTCGACGAACGCGCCGGTTACCTTCACCGCCGATCAGGTGGAGTACGACCGCGAACATTCGCTGGTCATCGCCCGCGGCGCAGTCGAAGCCTGGCAGAACGAGCATGTACTCCGGGCGGACGAGGTCACCTTCAACCGGGAAACCGGTGTCGCGACCGCTAATGGACATGTCGTGATCCTGGAGCCCGACGGACAGATAATGTACGCCGCATCGGCTGAATTGACCAATAATATGCGGGACGGTGTTCTGCGCGGCATGAGCGCCCGACTCGCCCAGAACGGGCGCATGGCGGCCAACGGTGCGCGGCGCACCGACGCTTTGATCAACGAACTCTCGAGGGTCGTCTATTCGTCCTGCGATTTGTGTCTCACGGATCCTACCAAGGCGCCTTTGTGGCAAATCCGCGCCCGTAGCGCGGTGCAAGACGTCGAGCACAAAATGATCGAGTACCGGGACGCGACGGTGGAGATGTTCGGCCTGCCGGTCGCTTATTTCCCGATCCTGGCGGCGCCCGATCCCTCGGTGCCGCGCCGCAGCGGATTCATGATGCCGTGGCTTGGCAATTCATCGGCTCTGGGCGCCTTCGGTACGGTTCCGTATTACTGGGCGATCGACGATCAATCGGATGCCACCTTCGTCCCGATGTTAACGACGAAGACTGGCCCGCAAGGTGACGTCCAGTACCGCCGGGCGTTTAATAACGGCACGCTGCTTCTGAATGTGTCCGCGGGATATGTCGCGAATGCGTTGCAGGGCAGCATTGTCGCTCGCGGGCAATTTACGTACGACGATACCTGGCGTTGGGGATTCGACATCAATCGGGCATCGTCCATCGTTTACCTGCGGGATTTCCACACCGGTTTGGACTTGCAAGGCTCCCTCAATCTGTTGCCGAGCACGCTCTACGTCGAAGGTTTTGGCCAGGGCGCGTACACCCGTTTTGAGGTCATTTCCTACCAAAGTCTGTCCACGACAGTGACGGCCAACCGTTTGCCGCTCGTGGCCCCGCGCTATCAGTACAGCTATTTCGGCCAGCCCGATCGGTGGGGCGGCCGGTTATCGCTGGACGTGGCGGCGTTCAATATCGTACGTGGCGACGGCACCGACACGCGGCGCGCGAGCCTGATCGCGAACTGGGAGCGGCCGGTGACCGGTGCTCTTGGCGACCGGTGGAAATTCACCCTGCACGGCGACATCGCGGCGTACGACGCGACGCAAGACAACAACCAGCCGAACTTTGGGCAGGTTGGCAGAATCGATACAGCGCGCGGCCTGCCGCAAATCGCGATCGATTGGCGCTGGCCGTTTGCCCGCGACTCCGGCAGCTGGGGCACCCAGGTGATCGAGCCGATGGCACAGGTCATTCTCGCCCCGCGAACCGGTAACAGCCAGCTTTTCCGTATACCCAATGAGGACAGTCTCGATTTCGATTTCAGCGATGCGAACCTGTTCGGGTTCAACCGCTTTCCCGGCATCGACCGGCAGGAGGGCGGCACGAGGCTTAACGTGGCGATCCACGCTGCGTGGTACCTGGATGGCACCACATTCGATGGGTTGGTGGGGCAGTCCTACCGGACCTACAAGGACGACCTGTTCCCCGCCGTATCTGGGTTGCACAATCGGGTGTCGGATATCGTCGCGCGCGGCACTTTCGCCCCGGCCAAGTGGCTGGACCTGACCTACCGAACCCGCCTCGATGCGAAGTCCGGTGCGACACGAATGGTCGATGCCACGACGTCCATTGGCACGCCTCGCTTGCGCATCACCAGCGGTTACACCTATTCGGTGTTTAATTCCTATTCGTATTACGCCCAAGCGGCACCGCCGCCGGCAAGTTCGCAGTTCTATAGCCCGCGCAATGAGGTAAGCCTCACGGCGTCCTCGACCTGGGGCAAGTACCGGATTACCGCATTTGCTCGGCGCAACCTGGCAACGAACCAGATGGTCGCATTCGGCGGCGATCTGATCTATGAGGACGAGTGCTTCATCTTGGATTTGAAGTTCAATCGTCGCTATACGACCTACCTCTATGAAAACGGTGCCACCACCCTGTTGCTGCAATTCACCTTCAAGACGGTCGGGCAGTTCGGATACCGAGCCCTATGACGGTCGACAAATCATGAGATTGGAAACCCCAGGCATGTCGCGTGCGTTCGCCGCATCTTGTTTCGTTGCCACCGTCCGCCCGCTGGCGATGGTGGGGCTAACCTTGGGCCTTTTGGCCACGATGGTGCAGGCCAACGCCGCAGCCCCGCCGGCCACGACGGCGCCGCCGCCGGGTATACGGATCGTCGCGGTCGTGGATGGCGATGTCATTACCAATAGCGACGTGGAAAGCCGCACACGACTCTTTGCGATGTCGACGGGCCTGGCATTGGCGTCCGACACGATCGACCGCTTGCGGCCGCAGATCGTCCGTCAACTGGTCGATGAACGTCTGCGCATCCACGCCGCCCGCAACGCGAAAATTGTCGTCTCCGATAAGGACATCGGTGCGGCGATTCGGGAGATCGAGCAACGCAACAACATGGCTCCCGGCATGCTGCGCCAGAAGCTCGCGGGCGTGGGCGTCAGTCAGCGGACCCTTGTCGACCAGATACGGGCGCAACTTGGCTGGACTCAGTTGCTGCGCGCTTTGCTGGCCGATAAAGTCAACGTCAGTAATGCCGAAGCCGATGAGCAGCTGCGTCTGAGGGCGCAGGTCGCGGGGCAGGAGGAATACCGGGTCGGTGAAATCTTCGTCCCCATCGATGACCCAGCCAACACCGCCGACGCGCAGCGTTTCGCCGAGACCGTCATCCAGAAACTGCGCTCGGGTGCGCCCTTCCCGCTGGTTGCCGCACAATTCAGCCAGACTCAAAGTGCGCTCGAAGGTGGGGAGCGCGGGTGGGTCCAAATCAACCAAATGGACCCTGAAGTCGCCGCCCTGGTGAAGAGCATGCCGGTTGGCGCGATCAGCAACCCCGTCAAGGTCGTTGGCGGGTTCAGCATCGTGACTTTGCAGGGCAAGCGCGCGGTGGGAAAGGATCTTGCGACAGCGGTGACGTTGCGGCAGGTGTTCGTGGCTTTCGCGACGCCCCTCAATCCTCAGGCACCGACAGAGCAGCAACGCCAAGCGGTGGAAAAAGCGCGCAGCCTGGCGGCCAGCGCACATAATTGCGCCGAGTTGGAAGCGGCCGCGAAAGGGGTTAACGACGCGAATCACCCGGTGGACCCAGGGGAGCTGCGGTTGGAGAGCGTGAGCCCGCCGCCATTCCGCCAGATGCTGACGACGCTGCCGATCGGAAAGGCGAGCCAACCGCTGGTCGCCGGCGATGGGGTGGCGGTGATGATGGTTTGCTCCCGTGAGTCCAAGAGCATGGTCACCCTCAGCCGGCAGGACATTCAACGTCAGATCGTGTCCGACCGGGTGGAACTGCTATCGCGTCAAATGCTGCGTGACATGCACCGGGGCGCGAACATCGAAATCCGCGGGCGCGGCGTCTGACCGACCGGCCGCCGCTGCGGGACGTTATTAGCCGCCACGGGCTGGACGCCCGGCGGTCCCTCGGACAGCATTTTCTGTTGGATGGGAACCTGACCGCACGCATCGCGCGCGCGGCGGGCGACCTCGCGGGACGACATGCAATCGAGGTCGGACCCGGACCGGGCGGATTGACGCGGGCGTTGCTGGATTCGCCGGCGGCGGATGTGACGGTGGTCGAGGTTGACGACCGTTCGATCGCGATCATGCACGAACTCGCGGAGACCGAGGGCGGGCGGCTGCGCGTGGTTGCCGGCGACGCGCTGCGCATGGACCTGACCGCATTGGTGCCCGCGCCGCGGCATATCGTGGCCAATCTGCCTTATAATATCGCCTCGCCACTGCTTGTCGGGTGGCTGCGGCAGGGCAGTGCCTGGGAACGCCTGACGCTTATGTTCCAGCAGGAGGTGGCGGAACGTATCTGCGCCGCGCCTGGGACCAGCGCCTACGGACGGCTTTCGGTGCTGGCGCAGTGGGTCGCCGATGTGGACATCATGGTGCGACTGCCGCCGGATGCCTTCGTGCCGCCGCCGAAAGTATGGTCGGCGGTCGTGGGTTTCACGCCGCATGCTGAACAGCCCCCGGCTGAGCTGTTCTCCCAGATGGAACGGCTGACGGCCGCGGCTTTCGGGCAGCGCCGCAAAATGTTGCGCGGATCGTTGAAGCCGCTGGGCGGGGAGGCGCTGCTGGATCGCGCCGGCATCGCGGCGGACAGGCGGGCGGAGACGCTGAGCGTGGCGGAGTTTGATCGGTTGCTGCGGTTGTTGTAAGGCGAATGCCCGGTAGTTTCTTCGACACCAACGTCCATTTGTATCTCGCCTCCGACGACCGGTCGAAAGCCGGCCGCGCGGAGGATATCCTGCGGCCGGGCGGCACGACCAGCGTTCCGGTGCTCAACGAGATTACGAATGTGGCCCGACGCAAGATGCGGCTTTCCTGGACGGATACGCACGACGGCATGGTCATCGAAGGACGGCTCCGGATCGTCAATCCGTTTAGCAAGGCGCCTTGATCAGGCGCCGGTTCGGAACACCGCCTTTCCAGCAATGCGGCGCGACCGCAGAGCCTCGGCCACTTCGGTGAAGTCGGCCCAGCTGCGTTCCGAGCCGATCGACGGCTGCAGATGACCGTTCGCGATCATCGAGACCAGCAGCGCCAGGTCGGGCGCGAATTTATCTTCCGGCTCCGACGTGAAATAGAAGAAGCTCTGGATGCGGGCGTTCTGGGCGCCGCGGAAGTCACCGAAACCGATGGCGGATTCGGTCGCGGCTGAATTGCCATAGACCGCGACCGTGCCGCGCGGTTCGATCAATTTCAGGGCGGTGGATAAGGACGCGCCGCCGCCGGACTCCAGGATCAACCAATAGCGGCCGGGTGCGTTCTCGATGCCCTCGACGACCTCGGACGCGCCCAGCGCGGCCAAGCCGGTGGCGCGACTGGCATGCCCCACCACGGCGGTGACATGGGCACCCGAATGGGCGGCGATCTGCACCGCCAGGGTCCCGACGCCGCCAGCCGCGCCGGTTATCAACACCCGCCGTCCCACGATCGCGCCGCCCAGCCGAACGCACCGCAGCGCCGTGAGGCCGGCGACCGGCAGGGTGCAGGCCTGTGCGAAGCTGACATTGTCGGGCAACACCGCCATTCGATGCCCCTCGACCGCCGCCAGTTCGGCCCAGCCGCGTTCATCGGTCAGCGCGACAACCCGCGATCCCACGGGCGCGCCGCTGCCATCGGCCGCGGCTTGCACCACAACCCCCGCGATATCCTGGCCGGGGATCCAGCCAACGCCATTACGGACGATGGAGTGCAGTTCCCCCCGGTTCAGGGCGAACGCTTTCACCGCCACCAGCGCCCGATGCGGTGTCGGCACGGGATCGGCCACGTCCCGCACCGCCATCGGCGCCGCGGGATCGAGGGTCGTAACCAGCGCTTTCATAGTGGTTCGCCGGCGAAGAACCGGCGCGGATTGTCGTCGAGCATCGAGAAAATCTCCGCGTCCGTCAGACCGCGATCGCGCAGCATCGGCACGAAATCGGTGAACAGATAGGTGTACGGCGGCGGCCAAATGCCCTCGGTTTTCATCGCGTCGATCTTTGCTTGTTCCGCTGGCGAGATCTGGCGGGCCAATTTGCCGAACCAGCCGCAATGCCGGTCCTGCGACATCATGATCTGCGCCCGATGCCCCTCCCGCACCAATTTCACCAGATTATCCGCTCGGGTTTCATCCGGCATGAAACGGTGCAGCCCGATGCGGTCGAAGCCGATGTAAACCCCGGCGTCCACGACGCGCTTGTGGTAGGCGGGATCGGCATTGCCGCAGCAATGGCCGATCAGACATTTGTGCGGCGCGACCCCGTTGCTGGCGAAAGCGGCGATCTGATCGGGTGCGCCGAACCCATCCTGCGTATGCGTAATGATCGGCACGCCGGTTGCTTTTTGTGCCATGGACGCGGCATCGAGGAATTTCATTTCCAGCGGCGTGATCGCGGGCGCGCCTGTTGCCACCTTGATCGCACCGGCCCGCACGCCCGTGGTGCCGATGCCTTTTTCGATCTCCCGGATATAGAGTTCCGCGATTTCCTCGGTGGTGCGCGGACGCCAATAGATCGGCAGGCCCATTGCTTCGAAATAGAACCCGGTGGTGCAGACCACGTTCATTTCCGATTTCTCGGCGATTTCCTTCATCAGCGCGGCGTCGCGGCCGAGTTCGATGGGGCAGGGGTCGACGAAGGTGCGGACCCCGTGGACCACCCGCAGTTCGGTCAAGCGCTTCACCGCTTCTTCGACGAAACCGGCGCGGTCGAAGCTGACCCCGGAGTCGTACTCGGCGCCGGCGAAGGCGATATAAAGATGCTCGTGCATCAGGGTGCGGCCGAGGTCTTTGAGGGCGATGGGGCCGGTTACGGTTTGGACGGACATTCGATTATTCCCAATCAGATTGTTGTGTCTGTAATGCCTTGCCACAAACGCCGAGCCTCGCCGCGCAGATCGTTTTGGATACGGGGTTCGGTGTCGAGCAACAATGTTGCTCGTTCGGAGGAATTATATGTCGGCCAGTACGGTATCGTTTCGTTATTTGGGTTGCCAAACCGAGCAAAGGCGATCCAAGTGGATGCCATGGTTGCGGCGACCTTGCGGGCACCGGGGCTGAGGTCGGTGGCGTTGGTCAGGTCGATCGTATCGAAACAGAATGGCACGTCCAAAGCGTGCGGCGCACCGAGGCGGCCTGCGAACAAGGGTGTTTCCCACTCAAAGGAATACATCCACACCGGGGCTTTGCCTTGTGCGGCCTTACGCTGCGCCACGGCCAGGGAACGGATGCGGAAATTAGAATCCGTCGTCGCCGCGATCAATCGCTGCGCTGGATTATCGCTTGGATACAGGCGGCGGTATGTGTCGATCACTGTATCGGTGTGACGGCCGGCGATGGGGAACAGGCGATCGCGAGCCTGCGACTCCAGCAACGTGCGGTGCCAGATCGGATCGATCGTGGCATAGAAGCTGGTCATCTCGTTCTTCATGTCGCCAATCAACAGCGGAATGTCGGCGGACAGCGGGGAGGCGTCGGGGGCGAACGGATCGCGGGGCAGAACGTCGCCGTCCACCACGGGGCCGAAGGCGTAACGGTCGAACAGCGGCCGTTGCGGCGGACCATGCTCCTTGGTCGCCGGGCCGACGACGGCCAGCAGTTGTTCTGCCGGCAGGCTTTGCAGCTTCCCCAGGTCGTTCCGCGTGACACCGAGTTTCTTCAGCACGATATCCGCCAACTTCGCCGCCCGCTCGGGGCGGCCCAACACGACGGAGGCGCCGCTCTGGATGATCGCTTTGTGGAACAAGCCGCGTGCCAGCGGCATGGTCATCAGCGTCGAAACCTTTCCGCCGCCGCCGGACTCGCCAAAGATCGTGACGTTTCCGGGGTCGCCGCCGAATGAGGAAATATTGTCACGCACCCATTCCAGTGCCGCGACCAGATCCAGCACGCCGGCATTGCTGGAACGCGCGTATTCCGGCCCCCAAATCTCGGCCAGATGCAGATGCGCGAAAATGTTCAGGCGGTGGTTCACCGTCACCACCACCACGTCTCCTCGGTTGCACAGGCGGGAGCCCTGCTGCCGGTCGGAATTCGCCGACCCGTAGGAGAACGCGCCGCCGTGCAGCCACACCATCACCGGGCGTTTGCCGGTCTGGCCGGGCGTCCAGACGTTCAGGGTCAGGCAATCCTCGGTCTCCGCCGCGGAGTCGGTGGCGCCCGAGAAATTCGCCAGTTCGGGGCGGGTCGCCGCGCGTAGTCCGGCCTGCGGTGCGCGGCTGGTGTACGCGATGGCATCGCGCACCCCCGCCCATGGCATTGGTTTTTTCGGCGGCAGGAAGCGGTTCGCGCCAGCGGTGGAGGCGCCGTAGGGCACGGACTTATAAGCCTGCACGCCCTCTATAAGAGTACCTTGGATTTTACCGGCGGCAGTTTCGGCGACGATCGCGGTCATTGTTTGCTCCCCTGGACGGTTCGCGGCAGCATGCCCGCTCCGGCCGAACGGAGGCAACCCATGAACAATCACCGCATCCTGCTCACGGAACGACCCACCGGGATCCCGGGCCCAGAGCATTTTCAGGCGGATGTGGAACCGGTGCGCCCGCCCGGATCGGGGGAGATCGTGGTTGCCACGCGCTACATCTCCATCGATCCCGCGATGCGGTCATGGATCGGGGTTGGTCCGTCCTATGTGCGCCAGGTGGAGATCGGGCAACCGATGCGGGCCGGCGGGATCGGGCAGGTGGTGGAAAGCCGCGCCGCTGGGTTCGCGGTCGGGGATTGGGTGCAGGGGCGGACGGGTTGGCAATCGCACCCGACATTGCGCGGCGACCAGACCCAGAACCTGGATCTTTCGGTGGGCACAATCGAGGATTGGGCCGGCCCCTTGGGAACCTCCGCTTTGACCGCCTATTTCGGTCTGCGGGATGTCGGCGCGCTGCGGCCGGGGGAGACCGTGTTGGTGTCCGGCGCTGCCGGAGGGGTGGGGCAGATCGCCTGTCAGATCGCTCTGATAGAAGCCTGCCGCGTCATTGGCATCGCCGGCGGGGCGGACAAGTGCGCCTACCTCCGGGACAGGCTGAAACTGGACGCGGTCATCGACTACAAGGCCGAACCCGATATCGCGGCCGCGATGCGGCGTGCGTGCCCGGAGGGGGTGGACGTCTATTTCGACAATGTCGGGGGCGAAATCCTCGACGCCGCTCTGACCGCTCTGCGCATGGGGGCGCGCGTGGTGAGCTGCGGCCGCATCTCCCAGGCCGGCGCTACGGAACAGTACGGTGTGAAAAACCTCGGCGCGCTTGGCGGCAAACGCGTGCGCATGCAGGGATTTCTGGTGTTCGACTACCACGACCGATACGCCGAGGCGCGGGCGTGGCTGACGCACCATTTGCGCGCCGGTCGCCTGCGACAGAAGCTGCATGTGGTAGAGGGGCTGGATCGGGCCCCCGAAGCGCTGGCGATGCTGTTCAGCGGCGGCAATACCGGTAAGCTGGTCGTCGGTGTCGGCTGAGCCGAACGCTGTCTTGCTGCGCCGCACAAATTGAGTCAGCATGCCGCTATGCCCATCGCAGCCGCTCCCCTGGCCGAGGACCTTATCGCACTCACCGCCCGCCTGGGCGCCAGAGCGGATCAAGATCCGTTCGGCAATCCGGTGCTACTGGTGGCGCTGGCAATCACCAGGCGGGTGGACACCGGCGACCTGCAAGAGGACGACATTGCCGGACTGATCCGCCACCTGCGCGATGCCGCGTTCGACGACCGCGCGCAACGGATCGCGGCCTACGTGGGCGGGTTCAATCCAAACGCCAATGACGCCATCCTGGCCAGTCTGGCGCAGCATCTGGTGCGCCCGGACCCCAACGACAGCCCGATCCGTTGGGCCGAGTTCCGCACCTTGGTGGAACGCACCCGCTTCGCCGCCGTCTTCACCGCACACCCCACTTTCGCCTTGCCGTTGGAAGTCGGGCACGCACTGGCCGAAGCCGCGAGCGGTCGCGCCGCACCGCGTTTCCTGTCCCACCGACCGCCGCCGATCACCCTGGCCGACGAGTTCAGCCAGTCCGTGGCCGCCATCGTCAACGGCCGCGACGCCGTCGACCGGTTCAACGCCGCGCTGATTTCCGTTGCTCGCGCCACCTGGGCGGATCGTTGGACGGAGCTCACCCCTCGCCCCGTCATCCTATCGACCTGGGTCGGCTACGACACCGACGGCCGCACCGACATCGGGTGGTGGGACACGCTGCGTCTTCGGCTGGAGATGAAGCGGCTACAGCTCGTCCGGCTTCATGCCCAGCTTTCGGATACGCCCGTCGCGAAACGGCTGACGGAAGCGCGTATCGCGGTCGAAGCGCAGCTTGCCGCTTGTCCCACGTCGCCTGACCCGGAAAGCGTCGCGGCGTTCGCTCACGCCATGGTCGATGAGCGCGACAGGGCTATGACCTCCCCGCAACCGCTGTTGCCGTTGTTCGACGCGGCGATCGCCGCCGCGCCGGACGACCATGTGCGCCTGCAGCTATGCGTCGCCCGAGCGGGATTGATGTCGCATGGGTTGGCGCTGGCCCACACGCATGTCCGTCTGAACGCCGCGCAGGTTCATAATGTGGTGCGCCAGCGCCTCGGGATCGCAGACGCGCCCGAGGACCCGGCGCACCGTCGCGCGTTGTTCGCCGCCATTAACAGCGCGCTGGATTCTGTCACCCCAATCCCAGTCGATTTCGGCGCCCTGCTCGCCGAACAAGCGTCCGCTGCTCGAATGATGATGACGGTCGCGCAGATCGTGAAGCATGTGGACGGGTCGGTGCCGGTGCGCTTCCTGATCGCCGAAACCGAAACCGGTTACACCTTGCTGGCGGCCCTGTGGCTCGCCCGCCTGTTCGGCATCGAGAAAAACATCGAGATCAGCCCGCTGTTCGAAACGGCGGAGGCGCTGGAACAAGGCGCCATCGTGCTCGATGAGGCACTGCGCAGCCCGCATTACCGCGCCTACCTGAAATCCACCGGGCGTCTGGCGTTGCAGTTTGGCTACTCAGACTCTGGGCGTTACGTCGGGCAGCTCGCCGCGAGTTATCTGATCGAGCGGTTGCGGCTGAAGATCGGGCAGACGCTGGCGCATCATGGCGTCACCGGCGTCGAGATCATCCTGTTCGACACCCACGGCGAAAGCATCGGCCGTGGGGCACACCCCGGGTCGCTGGCGGATCGCCTGAAATATCTTTCTCCCACCGCATCGCGTCAGGCGTTGAACAAGGCCGGCCTGGCGGTCAGGGAGGAAGCGGCATTCCAAGGCGGCGACGGCTATCTGCTGTTCGGCACGCCCGAGTTGGCGCTCGCAACCGTCACCCGGATCGCCGAACAGACGTACCACCCCGCCGCCGGCCCGATCGAGGACCCGGTCTACGCCGACCCCGATTTCTCCGCCGATTTCTTCGCCACCGTCCGTGCTGGGATGGCCGGCCTGGTCGAAGACGCTGGATATGGCGCTCTGCTCGGCGCTTTCGGCCCGGCGCTGATCGACCGCACCGGTTCCCGCCCCGCCGCGCGGCAGGCCGACGGACTATCGGGTGCCGCCCGCATCAGCCACCCGCGCGAATTACGGGCAATCCCCAATAACGCAATCCTCCAACAGCTCGGCTGGTGCGCGAACACCTTGCAGGGGCTCGGCGCCGCCGCCGCGCGGCATCCGGAAACCTTCACCGAGATGCGCGTGAAAAGCCGCCGCTTCCACAGAGCGATGGATCTAGCCGCGCATGGGTTGACGCATTCGGACATCGACGTGCTGCGGGCGGTGATCGCGTCCCTCGACCCCGGCACCTGGCTGGACCGCGCGGCGCACGCCGTTCGGCCGGGGCGTAAGGAGGCGCTGGTGGCGGTGGCGCGGGCGCTGGAACGCCTGGACATCTGGGCCAAGGCGCAATCGATGTTCCGGCGCATTCAGGCCGATCATCTGACGCTACGCGGCGCCTGGCCGGACGCACCCCGCATGGCGACGCGGGAGGTTTTGCTCCACGCCCTGCGGCTGTCGCTGATCCATCGGATCTGGCTGCTGTCGACCGAGATTTCCGATTTTTCACCGCGCCACGGCGTGACCCGGCCCATCCTGGAGGCGGCGATCCTGCGGCTGGATATCGACGCCTCGCTGCGCATCCTGGCGGAAATATTCCCGGCGGCGTCCGATCCCGCGGCCGATCTGGACTACGCGGAACCGGCGCCGCCGCGCGGAACATCCGCCTACGCGCGGGAGCACCGGGACATTTTCGATCCGATGCAGCGCCTTTTCGCCATGGTGCGGGAGATCGCCACGGCCATTACGCATGAGGTGGGTGCGTTCGGGTAATACCAGGCGCCCTTGCTTTCTCCGGCGCATCGCTTAACTCTCGCGGGCTCAAAGGCTGTGAGGGGCTGACCATGGATATGATGCAAACCGAGACGTTCGCCCACCTTCCCACCGTGGAAGCGCCGGTGGTGTATCTCGCGCACATGCCGGAAAAGCCACACTCCTACACATTCCCGCAGCCGCCCGGCATGCCGATGAGCAACATCGTAACGGAAACCCATACCGTAGGCATCCACGACATGCGCCCGATCGCGCGCGATTTGTCGCTGGACCGGGAAGGGTTCGAATTGATCCACAGCCCCACAACGCAACAAAATTTCTACGACGAGGAAGAACTGCGCCGCGTTTGCTACCCCGAAACCGAGCGCGCCGCGATGGCGGCAACCGGCGCTAAGCGGGTGGTAATTTTCGATCACACGATTCGTAAGCGCCAATGGAATGGGGAAGACCGGATGCCCGGCGTACCCCGGCAGCCCGTCGCCCGCATACATGGCGATTACACCGAGACCTCCGGCCCGCAGCGGGTCCGCGACATCATGGGCGACGAAGCCGAGGAGCTGCTAAAGCACCGGTTCGCGATTGTGAACCTGTGGCGGCCGATTACTGGCCCGCTGTACGACGCGCCGCTGGCGCTGATCCATGCGGCCACCGTGGCACCGCATGATTGGGTCACCCACGACCTGATCTATCGGGATCGCGTGGGCGAGATTTTCGCCCTGACCTACAACCCGTTGCACATGTGGTTCTACGCCCCGGCGATGCGCACCGATGAGGCGTTGCTGCTGAAGTGCTTTGACTCCGAACGCGACGGCCGTGCGCGGTTCATGCCGCATACGTCGTTCGAGGACCCGAATGCCCCGGCCGACAAATTGCCGCGCGAGAGCATCGAACTGCGGATGCTGGTGTTCTTTTAGGACTCCAGCAACCGCCGCAGCAGGTCGACATCCTCGGCGAAGGTGCCGTCGCGTTCCATTAGTTCCTTCACCCGCGAAACCGCGTGCATGACGGTGGTATGATCGCGGTTGCCGAATTTCTTGCCGATTTCAGGCAGGCTACGGCTGGTGAGTTGCTTCGCCAGATACATCGCAACCTGCCGGGGACGCGCGACCTGGCGGGCGCGCCGGGCCGACGACATGTCGGACACGCGAATGCCGTAGTATTCTGCTACTTTCTTTTGGATTTCGTCGATCGAGACTCGGCGATCGTGCGCCTTTAATAAATCGTGCAGTACTTCGTGGGTTGATTCGAGCGTTATCGCACGGCCGAAGAGATTTGCATGCGCCAGCAGGCGGTTCAGCGCGCCCTCGAGTTCACGGACATTCGACGTGATTTTATGCGCCAGGTACTCCAGCACCTTCACCGGCACGACCCCTCCGGCTCGGGCCGCTTTGGTTTCCAGGATCGACAGCCGCAACTCATACGTCGTGGTGTGCAGATCGGCGACCATGCCGCACCCCAGGCGGGTCTTAAGCCGGTCTTCGAGCGTGAGGTCGGACGGGGACTTGTCGGACGACACGACGATTTGTTTGCCGGCTTCCACCAGATAGTTGAAAGTATGGAAGAATTCTTCCTGGGTGTTGTCTTTGCCGATCAGGAATTGCAGATCGTCGATCATCAAAACGTCGACGTTCCGCAGTTGTTCTTTAAATTCCATCGTCGAATGCGAGCGGATCGCGGCGATGAACCGGTACATGAATTTTTCGGCCGACATATAGGTGAACGCGATGGGCGCCTGACCGGGAGTTTCATTCCGTTTCGTCAGCTCCCAGGCGATCGCGTGCATCAGGTGGGTCTTGCCGAGGCCGACGCCGCCATACAGGAACAAGGGATTGAAACCGTGTGCCGAGGGTTGCTGCGCCACGCGCTCGGCGCAGGCATATGCGAACTCATTGGGTTTGCCCACAACGAAGCCGTCGAACGTAAAGCGCGCATCGAGTGCTGCCGTCAGCTCGAACTTCGGCTCGCTCCGGTCTTCGGGCGCGGCAATGGTGGCAGGCAGACTTTCGGGTTCGGCGATGTCTGGTCCTGCAATATGGCTGGCAACACCGTTCACGACCTGCGCCACAGGGCCGCCGACACGTAGTTCGCAGCGGCGAATGGCCGCTTCTTCGGCCTGCCATAACGCGGTGATACGGGCGCCATAACGTGCACTCACCCAATCGCGAAGGAAGCGTGTGGGCAGATGAACCGTAACTTCATCGCCCTCAGCGCCCACAAGGGTCATTTGACGCAGCCACGTCCGATACTCGACATCTCCGACTTCGGTGTGCAAGCGGTCAATAATACGCGCCCATTGTTCGGTGATGTTCGTTGCATCAACGATATCTCCCCCCTCAGTTCTGGGCATCCCCGTCCCCCCAATATACCGCGATTCACTGAGAATTCCGTATTTCAACCCGCGCCCGGCGCTAACCGGACAGTAAACTAGGGTAGCCACCGGATAATCCGATCGCGTTTCCCCACTTTAATTGGCAGCCAACGCGGCCGGCATGGCTGTATTAAGTCAATTAAGAGTCGGCGGCAATCGAAATTCGCCGGCAGGCGAAGGGTTTTAATAAATTAGCAATATCCTTGCGTTAATTGCTATATAAGCAACAATCATCGGGCCGTATCCATTTCTCTTTCGAGATTGGAAAAAACCGCGCAGAACAGCCGCTAAGAACTGTCGTTTCGACTGTTCTTATCTTCAATGAAGAAACTATGGCCGAGCCGAATGGCTCGGTCAAGCGCAGTGCCGAAACAATTAGGCGGAGGCGACGGCGATCGCCTTGATCCTGGCGGACAGCCGCGACAGCTTGCGTGCCACGGTGTTGTGGTGGGTAATGCCCTTGCCGGCCGCGCGTTGCATTTCCGGCTGCGCCGCGCGCAGGGCCTCCGCCGCGGCGGACTTATCCCCGCTGGCAATCGCCAGTTCCACCTTCTTAACGAAGGTACGCATACGGGATTTGCGGGCCGTGTTCCGCGCGGTGCGGGTGACGGTTTGGCGAATGCGCTTACGCGCGGATGCGGTGTTGGCCATGGGCTGTTCAGGTCGCCTGTTCGATGAGGTCGTGTGGGTGTCACCGCACCCCACAGAAGGGTGAGGCAGCGGCGGAAGGTCGGGCTTCTAAGCCAAGGGGCCTACGGGAGTCAAGGAACGCAGCCCGCTTTTTCGAGGTTTCAGAGGGGAATCGCGCCACCCATCGTTGTGCGATGCATCAAGCGCCGCTGCGGCATATCATAATCCTGTATCGCGCGATGTTGCACGGTGCAATTATCCCACAGCAGCAGATCGCCGACCTGCCATTGGTGACGGTAGATGTGCTGGGGCTTTACAATGTGATCCGCGAGGGCGGCGATCAGCGCTTCGGCCTCTGCGTGTTCCAACCCCTCGATCGTCGTGCAGTCATCGCGCATTACGTACATGCACTTGCGACCGGTATGTGGATGGGTCCGCACGATCGGGTGGCGTACTGGCGGATTGCGGTCGATCTCCGACTGCTTGGGCGGAAATGCGCGCTTGCGGCCGGTGAAATCGAAGACCGCATGCCGCCCCTCGATCCGGTGCCGCAGCGCTTCCGGGAGAGAGTCCCACGCTGCCGCCGTGCTGGCGAACTCGGTATCGCCAAGCGTCAGGCCGAACAGGTCGGGGACCTCCAGCGCATACAGCATGGTCCCGCGTGGCGGTCGCGCGGTGTAGCACATGTCGCTGTGCCAGTTCTCACCGGCGCGCTTGATGCCGACGGGCTGGCCGTCTGCGGTAATGTTGGACACCACGACGATTTCGGGGCTGCCGGGGACGCTCCAGCGCTCGCTGAAGATGTTGAATTCGATGTCCCCAAAGCGGCGGGTGAAATCCACCTGCTGCGGCGGTGTCACGCGCTGGTCGCGGAAGAATATGACGCCGTACCTATTATAAGCGTCGTCGATCGCGGCGAAGGTGGCATCGTTCAGCGGGCGGGACAGGTCCAAGCCCCGGATTTCCGCGCCAACCGCCGCGCCGGTGGGAACAATATCGATAGACATCCTCGTCTCCCTAAGCTGCATGGGCCAATGACACGCGCCCGCGGATCATGTCGGCCGCCTTTTCCGCGATCATGATCGTGCCGGCGTTGGTGTTGCCCGACACGACAGTGGGCATCACCGACGCATCGATCACCCGCAGTCCCTCGATACCGTAAACCCGGAGTTCGGGGTCCACGACCGCCATTGGGTCCACGCCCATCTTGCAGGTGCTGGTGGGGTGAAACACGGTGCCGCCGTTGTCCCGAGCGTATTGGAGCAGCTGCTCGTCCGTCTGGACGGCCTCGCCCGGTTTGAACTCCGAGGCGACGTAGCCCCGCATGTATTGCGATGTCAGCAGCCCGCGCGCCATCTTCAGACCGTCGACGATCGCACGCCGGTCGGTTTCGGCCGCCAGATAGTTGGGGCGCAGCGCTGGGGCGGCAGCGGGATCGGGGGATTTCAGGGTGATCTCGCCGCGGCTTTCGGGCCTCAGCTGGTAGGCAATCACGGAGAACCCGGACCATTTATGCAACCCATCCTGCGGCCGGTCGGCGCTGAAAGTGGATATCGACAGCTTCACGTCCGGCGTTGCAAGCTCCGGCCGGGTGCGGGCGAACAGCGCGGCCGAGGCCGCGATGGCCGCCAAATCCCCCTTGCGCCACAGCAAATACTCCAGCCCGGTGCGCAGCTTCTTCAGCGGGCTCATCATTGTGTCGTTGACGGTGATGGGCAGCGTGCATTTCAGCTTGATGGGGGCGGAGTAGTGATCCTGCAGGCTCTGCCCCACCCCTGGCAGATGGTGCACCACGGGGATGCCCATTTCCTGCAAGTGCGCGTGCGGCCCGACGCCCGAGAGCATCAGGATCTGCGGGGAGCCGATGGCGCCGCCGCATAGAATGGTCTCTTTTCGCGCTGTCGCGATTTTGTCCTGGCCGTTTTGCCGGAACGCCACACCGGTCGCGCGTGTCCCATCGAACGTCACCTTTTGTGTATGGGCGTGGGTGACGACCCGCAGATTGGGGCGCTTCATCGCCGGATGCAGGTAGCCGACGGCGGTCGAACAGCGCTTGCCGTTGCGGATGGTGGTTTGGTGGTAGCCCGCCCCGTCCTGGTCCGCGCCGTTAAAATCGTCGTTCCGCTTGTACCCGGCCTCATTGCATGCCTTGATGAAGGCCTCGCACAATGGATGGCCGTCCCGCACGTCGGACACGCAAAGCGGCCCGCCGGTCGCATGGAATTCGTTGTCGCCTCGGGTTTGATGTTCAGAGCGCTTGAAGTAGGGCAGCACGTCGGAGGACGACCAGCCGGTGTTGCCGAGTTGGCGCCAGTGGTCGAAATCCTCGTTCTGGCCGCGGATGTAGACCATGCCGTTGATCGAGCTGGAGCCGCCGAGCACCTTGCCGCGCGGCCAGAATATTTTACGGCCGCCGGCACCGGGTTCGGGTTCGGTTTCGAAGCACCAGTTCACTTTGGGGTCGGCGAAGGTTTTGCCGAAGCCGAGGGGGATGTGGATCCACATATTGCTATCGTTACCCCCGGCTTCGAGCAGAATGACCTGCGTATTCGGGTCCTCCGACAGACGCGCGGCCATGACGCAGCCGGCCGATCCGGCGCCCACGATGATGAAATCGGCTTCTAGTGTTTCCGGCATGACGCGTTCCCCCCTTATGCCGCCGCTGCCAACGGCGCTCGGCCCCTGATCATATCCGACGCCTTCTCCGCGATCATGATCGTCGGAGCGTTGGTATTCCCCGAGGCCACCGTCGGCATGATCGAGGCATCCACGACCCGCAGCCCCTCCAGTCCATGCACCCGCAATTCAGCGTCCACAACGGCCATCGCGTCTGGCCCCATGCGGCAGGTGCTGGTTTGGTGGAACGTGGTGCCGCCGGTGCGGCGGGCGTAATCCAGCAGCTCGTCGTCCGATTGCACGTCGGGGCCGGGCAGGTATTCGGACTCGATAAACCGTTTCAGATGATCCGTTTCCAGGAACCGGCGGCACCCTTTCAGGCTCTCGACGATGGTGCGCTGGTCAAGCTCTGCCGAAAGGTAGTTGGGGAACATCGCCGGCGTGTCGCGCGGATTGGCGCTGCGCAGTTTGAGTTCGCCGCGGCTATCCGGCCGTAATTGGTAGCCAATGAGCGTGAAGCCCGAGAAATCGTGCAGGCCCTTCGCAGGGTTATCGGCACTGAACGGGGACAGCGAGTACTTCACATCCGGGGACGCATATTCCGGCCGCGTTTTCGCGAACAGAGCCACCGGCCCGACGCCCATCGTCAGCGGCCCGCGGCGTCGGAAAATGTAATCCATCCCCACGGCGAGTTTCCGAAACTGGCTCCGCATCGTGTCATTCAGCGTGATCGCCTGATTGCAGCGCAGCTTCACCGCCCCGGAATAATGGTCCTGCAAGCACTGCCCGACGCCGGGCAGATGGTGCACGACTTCGATGCCGTGCTCCTGAAGATGTTCGGCCGGACCGACGCCGGACAGCAGCAAAATATGTGGCGAGCCGATGGCACCGCCGCACAAGATCACCTCCTTGCGTACCCGCACCATTTTCTGCTCGCCGTCTTGTTCGAACGCGACGCCAATGGCGCGTTTGCCCTCGAACACCACCCGTTCCGTCAGTGCTCGGGTGATCGTGCGCAGATTGGGGCGGCTCATCGCCGGCTTCAGGTAACCTACGGCCGTCGACCAGCGCTTGCCGTTCTTGGTGGTGGTCTGCTGGTAGCCCACACCCTCCTGCACCCGGCCGTTGAAATCGTTGTTGCGGGGGAACCCAAGTGCGACCGCGGCCTCGATGAAGGCATCGCAGATTGGGTGGGTGTAACGCACGTCCGACACCGCGAGCGGTCCGTCGGAGCCATGATAATCGTCGCTGCCGCGTTCCTGGCTTTCGGAGCGCTTGAAATACGGCAGCACGTCTCCCGAGGACCAGCCGGGATTGCCGAGCTGCCGCCAGTGGTCGAAATCCTCGTGCTGGCCACGGATGTAGATCATGCCGTTGATGGACGACGAGCCGCCGAGGACCTTGCCGCGCGGCCAGTAGATGCGGCGTCCGGCGGAGTCTGGTTCGGTTTCGAACATCCAATTGACCTTGGGGTCGGCGAAGGTCTTGCCGAAGCCCAGCGGTACGTGGATCCAGAAATGGTTGTCGTTGCCGCCGGCTTCCAGCAGCGCGACCGTGGTGTTCGGATCCTCCGACAGGCGGGCCGCCATGACGCAGCCGGCCGATCCGGCCCCAACGACGACGTAATCGGCTTCCAGTGCTTCGGCCATGGCGTTTCTTCCCCATTTTCTTTGTGGCCGTAGTGTGCGCGGCGAGGGGCCGGGCCTCAAGAGGCGATGGCGGTCGCATTGGCGATCAGGACCTTCTATCATGCGCCGCCATGATGCAATGTGCCCAAGACGACCCGACTTACCGCCTGGCCGACCTGGGCACTGAATTTCTCGACGAGACGGGCCACATCTTTGAGGCATGGCCGCTGCCGGCCGATTATACGTGACCCCACCGGCCGACATTCTCGAGGCCCTCCGGCGGATGGGCCTGACCCCGGGCGACAGCGGTGAGCCTCTGACAGGCGGCGTGTCGTCCGACATTTGGCGCATCGATACCCCAGGCGGCCCGATCTGCGTAAAGCGGGCTTTGGCGAAGCTGCGGGTCGCCGCCGAGTGGCAGGCGCCGGTGGAACGCAACACGTATGAGGCCCGCTGGATGCAGCGCGCTAACGCCGCTGTCCCTGGGGCGGCGCCCGCATTGCTGGGGCAGGACGAAGCGGGTGGCGCCCTGGCGATGGCGTTCCTGCCGTCCGAAAACCATCCGTTATGGAAGGCGCAACTGCGCGACGGGCACGCGGACCCCGCGTTCGCCGGGCAGGTCGCGACCGTACTGGCCCGTATCCACGCCGAGACCGCCGCCGATCCCACTGTTGCGGCGCAATTCCCCACCGATGGGATTTTCTACGACATCAGGCTGGAGCCGTATTTGGTCGCGACGGGCCGGGCGCATCCCGATTTGGCGGGCCGGTTCGACGCAATCGTGGCCACGACCCAGGCCAACAAGCGCGCCTTGGTGCATGGCGACGTCAGCCCGAAAAATATCCTGTGCGGGCCGGATGGCCCTGTGTTCCTGGACGCGGAGTGTGCGTGGTGGGGCGATCCGGCCTTCGATCTGGCCTTCTGCGTCAACCATCTGCTCCTCAAATGCTTGTGGACTGCGTCCGCGCGTGACGGGTTCCTGACATGCTTCGACGCGATGGTGGCGGCCTATCGGGCGGGCATCGCATGGGAGGATCCGTCGGAACTGGAGCGCCGCGCCGCCCATCTGCTGCCTGGGTTGTTCCTGGCGCGGGTGGATGGAAAATCCCCGGTCGAGTACATCGTCGCGCAAGCGGATAAGGACCGTGTGCGCCGCGTTGCGCGCGCTTTGCTGTCCGACCCCCCCGACACGCTTGACGCCATCCGTCAGGCCTGGACCCAGGATTTACGCGCATGACCGACACTAAAATCGCCTTCGTGCACGCTCGCCGGGTCTGGGACAGCCGGGGCCGCCCCACGGTCGAGGCCGACGTGCTATTGGAATGCGGCGCCGTCGGCCGCGCCATCGCTCCGGCTGGAGCCTCCACCGGTTCCGGTGAGGCAGTAGACCTGCGCGATGGCGGACCCGCGTTCGGCGGCTACGATGTTCGCCGCGCGGTCGCCAATGCGAATGGCGAAATCGCCCGAGCGGTGACCGGGCTCGATGCGGCGGATCAGGCCGGATTGGACCGAGTGCTCATCGAATTGGACGGCACGCCCAACAAATCCCGCCTTGGCGCCAACGCGTTGCTGGCGGTGTCGATGGCCGCGCTGCATGCCTGCGCGCATGAATCCGGGCTGCCGTTGTTCCGCTATATCGGCGGCCCCGATGCGTCCCTGATACCATTGCCGCAAATCCAGATTTTCGGCGGTGGTGCGCATGCCGGACGCCGCGTCGATATCCAGGATTTCATGATCATGTGCCCGGCGGCGGCGAATTTCGCCGAAGCGCTGGACTGGACCGCCGAGGTCTACCGCCACGCCGGCCTGCTGATGAAGGAAGCCGGCACACTGCAAGGCGTCGCGGATGAGGGCGGGTGGTGGCCGGCTTTCTCCACCAACGAACAGGCGCTGGACACGCTGGTCCGCGCGATCGAGCGCGCCGGGTTCCGCCCTGGCGAGCAGGTCGGTATCGCGCTGGATATCGCGGCGTCGGAGTTCGGCAGCGGCGGGCGCTATAAATTGGCGTTGGAAGACCGGGAACTCGACACCGAAGCGATGGTGAAAATGCTCACCGGGTGGATCGCGCGCTATCCCGTGCTGTCCATCGAGGACCCGCTGGCCGAAGACGATACGGAAGGATTCCGCGCCTTCACTGCCGAAGTCGGCAAGAAAGTGCAGATCGTGGGCGATGATTTCCTGGTCAGCGAAGCGTCCCGCGTGCGGGAAGCCGCGCGCGTCGGTGCGGCCAACACGGTGCTGCTGAAACCCAACCAGCGCGGCACCATAACCGAAACGTTAGACGCCTGGAACGCCGCGAAAGAGTGCGG
>JANXTL010000261.1 GCA_025352375.1 Acetobacteraceae bacterium
CCAAGACTGCATCCGCAAGGTCGAGGTGCTGGAATACCCCGAGCTCGGCATGGAAGCGGTGTGGCGGATCGAGGTGGAGAACTTCCCGGCGTTCATCGTGATGGACGACAAGGGGAACGATTTCTATGAGGGGATGGAGTAGTTCCCCAAGGTCGTCATCCCGGCGAATGCAGGGTTTCACGACGTTACGGGCCCGGAAGGTTGAAAGTCGTGGGTGCCGGCATGACGGGTAAGTGGTTGTCAGCCCCTCGCCGTCCGCAACCGCCGCACCTCCAGATACTGCCACAGCAGCAAGATCGGCACGCCGAC
This sequence comes from Acetobacteraceae bacterium, assembly GCA_025352375.1. Classification (GTDB taxonomy): domain Bacteria; phylum Pseudomonadota; class Alphaproteobacteria; order Acetobacterales; family Acetobacteraceae; genus Rhodopila. The sequence goes on from JANXTL010000261.1 coordinate 310, forward strand.
CACGATATCCCGCGCCCGGCGGACCAGCGACACCCCGATCGACAACTCCGGCGGCACGCCGAAGATGGCGCCCAACCCGGCATACCCTGCCTCCTGCACCCCCGCGTTCACCGGCACCAGGAAGGCGGCGGCGGCCAGCGCGCTGAGTAGCGCCTCGATCGCCAGAACGTCGTCGAAATCGACCGGCACGCCCAGTGCTCGGTAGGCGATCCAGCCCGCGGTGCCGGCCATGAGCCAGCCGATCAGGTGGATGACGAATCCCAGCGCAAGTCGAGGCGCATGGCCGTAGATCAACCCGAGTTCCGCCTGCAGCACCGCGACCCGGTCATGCGCATCGGCAACCCGGCCGCTGGCGATCAGCGTTCCCAGCTTGGCGAACAGCGGCGTGGCGCCGTTCTGTAGCCACATGAAGGCGAAGCACCCGACGACGGCCAACCCGAGCCCCACCTCCACCGGCACAGCCAAGGCCGACCCCGGTGCTCGGGACAGCAAAATACCCAAACCGATGCCGGTGAAGGCGATCTGCGCCAGGAACTCGGCCGTGACGTCCACGATCGTCGTCGCGGTCGCGGTCACCCAGCTGACCCCAAGCAGTGTCGCCGCCCGTGTGCCGAACACGAACCCGCCGATTTGCGAAAACGGCAGACAATTGCTGGAGGCATCCCGCACCATGCGCGCCCAGATCGTCACCCCGGCGTGGGCGGCGCCGCCAGACGGCGTAATCGCGTACCATGCCAAGCCGAGCACGACGAACAGCAGAAATTGCCAGCCGAGGATGATTCCGAACTCAGGCCAGCCGATCCGGCTGACGGCGGCGGTGACATTGCCGACGCCGAAGGTGCCGATCAGCGCGACGACGATCACCACCCCGGCCACGGCGAGGATGTAGGAAAGGTGTTTCACCCCGCGCGGACCAGCTTGTGCTGCTTCCGACCGGCTGAGAGCTTGATGGCTCCATTGTTCATGTCCGCGAGGCCGACGACCTGCGCTTCATCGGAGACCGCGATGTCGTTCACACGGGCGCCGCCGCCGCGGATCAGGCGGCGGGATTCGCCGTTCGAGGCCGCTAGGCCGGCTTGGGCGAACAAACGGAACGCTGGTATCCCGGCCTCCAGTTCAGCGTGCGGGATATCAACGCTTGGGAGGGTATCGGCTGTGGTGCCTTCCTCGAACGCCAATCGGGCGGTTTCGGCGGCGGCGGCGGATTTCTCGCGTCCGTGCGCCAAGGCTGTGGCTTCGTTGGCGAGGATCTTCTTCGCTTCGTTTATCTCCGCCCCGCCCAGCGCTTCCAATCCGGCGATCTCGTCGAGTGGAAAATCAGTGAACAGGCGCAGGAACCGGCCGACGTCGCCGTCTTCGGTATTCCGCCAGAACTGCCAATAGTCATAGGGAGATAAGCGGTCCTCAGTCAGCCACATCGCTCCCTGTGCGGTCTTGCCCATCTTGGTGCCGGATGCCGTGGTGATCAGAGGGGTCGTCAAGCCAAACACCGGCTTGGCGTCGGTCCGCCGCGTCAGCTCCATGCCGGACACGATGTTGCCCCACTGGTCCGACCCGCCGATCTGCAGCACCACGCCCATGCGGCGGTTCAACTCGCGAAAATCGTAGCTCTGGAGGATCATGTAGTTGAATTCGAGGAACGTGAGCGGCTGTTCCCGGTCCAGGCGCAGCTTCACGGAGTCGAAGGTCAGCATGCGGTTGATAGTGAAGTGCGTGCCGATGTCGCGCAGCAGGTCGATGTAGCTCAGGGCGTCCAGCCAGTCTGCGTTGTTTACCATGATGGCGTCGGACGCGCCGTCGCCAAAGCGCAGGAACGGGCCGAAGCAGCGCTTGATGCCTGCCATGTTGGCGCCAATCTGGGCGTCGGTCAGCATCTGCCGCGACTCGTCCCGGCCCGACGGATCGCCGATCCGCGTCGTGCCGCCACCCATCAAAACCACCGGCTTGTGCCCATGCTTTTGCAGCAGCCGCAGGATCATGATTTGCACCAGGCTGCCGATATGCAGGCTGTCCGCGGTGCAATCGAACCCGATATAAGCCGGCGTAGGGCCCGCGCTCATGACGGTGCGCAGCGCATCCAGGTCGGTGCACTGATGGAGGAAGCCCCGGTCGGTGGCTTCCTGCAGGAAGTCGCTGGCAGGCATGGCGGCAAATCCGTTATTGTAGAGAGGCCGGCGGGTTAACACAGCGGGGAGAATTCCGGAAATGCCACGCACGATCGGACTCATGAGCGGCACATCTTTGGATGGTGTGGATGCCGCCTGGATCGACACGGACGGGGAAAGCATCACCGCTTTCGGTCCGACTGTGACGATCCCCTACGAGCGCAAGATGCGCATCGATCTGCGGCAGGCGTTGAAGGTCGCGCCCTCGCTGGCCGCCGATAGCGCGCTCATCAAATTACTCACGCAGCGGCTGACCGACACCCATGCGGACGCGATTGAGGCGGTTGGCCGAAAGGCCGACCTGATCGGTTTCCATGGCCAAACCATCCTGCATCGGCCGGCACGCCGTCGCAGCTGGCAGATCGGTGACGCGGCGGCCCTGGCTGCTCGGGTTGGACTGCCGGTCGTGTACGATTTCCGCTCCGCCGATATCGCGGCGGGCGGGCAGGGGGCGCCGCTGGCGCCGGTGTTTCACGCCGCGATGGCCCGCGACCTGCCCAAACCGCTCGCGGTCCTTAATATAGGGGGAGTCGCGAACGTGACCTGGATCGGGGCGGATGGCGAACTGGTTGCCTGCGATACCGGGCCGGGCAACGGGCCACTGGATGACTGGGCGGCACGGCATACCGGGGACGCGTTCGACCGGGATGGTGCGTTGGCGCTGTCGGGACGACTGGATCGTGCCGTGCTGGGACGGTTGATGGCCCACCCGTATTTCGGCCGCCCGGCCCCCAAATCCCTGGATCGGCTGGATTTCGCGCAGGCGTTACGCGATAGCGGCGCCGAGGACCTGTCCGCGGCCGATGGTGCCGCGACTCTTGCCGCCTTCACAGCCCAGGCGGTCGCCGCGACCATTCTTCCCGCCGCTCCGGTGCGTTGGCTGGTCTGCGGCGGAGGGCGGCACAATCCAGCGATCATGGCGGCGCTTCGATCCACGCTGAGTGCCCCGGTCGATCCGGTCGAGGCAGTCGGCTGGAACGGCGACGCCTTGGAGGCGCAATGCTTCGGCTTCCTCGCCGCTCGGGTTGTGGCCGGACTGCCGCTGAGCTTTCCCCGAACAACCGGCGTGCCGGAACCGATGGCAGGTGGGCGGATCGCCAAGCCCTGAGCAAAAAAAATCGGCGGTCTTCCGACCGCCGCTTTTTTTGTCTTTCGAACGGATCAGTCCGCCGCGAGCGCCATCTGGCGGCGCGCGATGGCCCGGCCGCAGTGGTCTTCCACCGCTTCCGCAACCTGATCGGCGTGGGAGGCGAAGACATGGTCGGCGCCGTCGAACACGCGATAGTCCACGTGGACGTTCTTCTGGGTGTTCAGCTTATCGACCAGCTTGCGCACGGCCGGTTCCGGCACGAGCTCGTCGGAGTCGCCGTGTACCAGCAGCCCGCCACAGGGGCAGGGGGCCAGGAATCCGAAATCGTAGTGGTTGGCGGGCGGCGCGACGCTCACCCAGCCGGAGATTTCTGGACGGCGCATCAGCAACTGCATGCCAATGAACGCACCGAAGGAGTAGCCGGCGATCCACAACCCGCCATGCGACGGGTTGACGGCCTGCATCCAATCCAGCGCCGCCGCGGCGTCGCTGATTTCCCCAATGCCGCCGTCGTAACGTCCCTGGCTGCGGCCAACGCCCCTGAAGTTGAACCGCATGACCGAGCAGCCCAGCTTTTGGAAGGACTGGTACATGGAGTATGTGATGCGGTTGTTCATGGTCCCGCCGTGCAGCGGGTGCGGGTGCAGGATCAGGGCAACGGGTGCGCCTGGCTCCTTGGAATGATGATAGCGACCTTCTAGCCGGCCATCTGGACCGGCAAACATCACCTCGGGCATGGCATCCGGAACCTGTTTGCTGTCTTGTCCGCCGGATCGTCGATGGAAACCCTCTTGGTTCCACCCCGTCCGCCGGTCCCCTTTCAGAACGCGTCGACCTACACGGCTTTGCAAAAAAAAGCCGCCTTGGCCGAAGCTTCACGTCAAGCTCAGCGACCTGAGCCTGCCTAATTTTATGACCCCCATCCGGTGCGCTTTATACCTCAACGGCAATTGTTGACCGCGTTAGTCGGCTATTGTAGCTTGCGCCTGATGATGCAACCGGGATCGGGTTCGCGTTTCCTCCTGCCTCACGGTCGAGGCGTCCGAACGGTTCGTTCAGGCGCCGCGTTCCCACGGTAGGTTTGCCAAATCGGCCATACCAACCTCGGGCGAAGCAACTATAGAACACTTGCCTCTCCCATTCATAATGGAAATGTCGCATGGCTTTCATGTTCCTACGCGAGACGATAAAGACATACCGGGAACGCGATCCCGCTGCGCGTTCGTATGCTGAAGTCGTATTGTGCTACCCTGGCGTGCATGCGGTGATATGGCATAGACTATCGCATGCATTATGGAACCATAGATTGTATTTATTGGGTCGTTTTTCGTCTCATATCGCACGCTGGTTGACTGGGATCGAAATTCATCCCGCCGCGAAGATCGGACGCCGCCTGGTGATCGATCACGGCATGGGAGTCGTCATCGGCGAAACCGCCGAAATAGGCGACGATTGCTACATCTATCATCAGGTGACCCTAGGGGTCGCCCGCACCATGAGTGGCAAACGTCACCCGACGGTGGGGAACAATGTCATCATAGGCACCGGTGCCAAGGTTCTAGGGCCGATCACGATCGGCGATAATGCCCGCATCGGATCCAATGCCGTCGTGGTCGATCCTGTCCCGCCGGATACAACCGTCGTGGGTATCCCCGCTCGGCCAGTCGAGCGGCGCGAGAAATCGAACCCCAAAAGTTTCGACCCCTACGGCATGCCCTGCGACGGCAGCCCCGACCCCGTGCAATGCGAAATCGAAGGACTGCGTGCCGAACTCGCCGAACTGGAAATCAAGGTCGCGCGCCTCGCGGACGCTCAGGTGCGCCAGCGGCAATCCGCGGCGGAATAGGCGCATGCAGCTCACAACGCGTGGCCGGTACGCCGTCATGGCGATGGCCGACCTTGCGACCCGCGAAGCTCTGACGGAGTCCGGGGGTTGCGAATGCGGGCCGGTCTGCCTGGCGGAAATCGCCGAACGCCAGCAACTTTCACTCTCTTACCTGGAGCAGCTGTTCGGCAAGCTGCGCCGCGCCGGGCTGGTGGCCTCGGCACGCGGCCCCGGCGGCGGCTACCGGCTGATAACGCCGCCGGCCGAGATTCCGATCGCCGCCATCGTCGCGGCGGTCGACGAACCGATCCATGCGACAAGGTGCGAGGCCGGCAGCGGCGGCTGCATGGCCGGACCGAAGCCCGGTGACGACGGGAAGCAGTGCCAAACCCACGATCTGTGGTTCGAACTCGGCCGGCAGATCGAGCTTTTTCTGAGCGGCATATCGTTGGCCGACGTTGTTGGCCGCCGCGTGAAGGGGCGCGCCGTGCCGCTGCCGGCGTTGGACGAGCAGCGGCTCGCGGCGGCCAGATGTCGTCGGCACGAACAATGATGCATTACCTCGATGCCAACGCCACCGAACCGCTGCGTCCCGAAGCACGCGATGCGATGCTGGCGGCCTGCGGCATCACCGGCAATCCGTCCTCGGTGCACTGCGCTGGCCGCGCGGCCCGCCGCGTGATGGAGGATAGCCGCGAAACCCTGGCCGCCCGGTTCGGGTGCCAGCCCGGCGACCTGGTGTTCACGTCGGGTGGCACCGAGGCCGATGCGCTCGCGGTCCACGCGCTGGGGCAGGGGCGCCGGCTGGTCATCGGTGCCACCGAACACGATGCCATTCGTGCCGCCGCGCCGGATGCGACGCTGGTGCCGGTACTATCCAACGGCCCGATCGATCTCGGCGTGCTGGCCGGGATCCTGTCGGCCGGTCCGCCGGCGCTGGTCTGCCTCATGCTGGCTAACAATGAGACGGGGACCATTCAGCCGGTCGCCGAGGCGGCTGCCCTGTGCCGCGTCCATGGTGCGCGGCTGCACGTCGATGCGGTGCAGGCCGCTGGGCGCATGGCCGTGAATTTGGGCGCGCTGGGTGCCAGCAGTATCGCGATCTCGTCCCATAAGATCGGCGGCCCTACCGGCGTCGGCGCACTGCTGCTGGCGCCCGAACACAGTTCGGTCGTTCCTTTGATCCGAGGCGGCGGGCAGGAGCGTGGGCGGCGCGGCGGCACTCCGCCGGTCGCCGCGATCGCCGGGTTCGCCGCCGCGGCGATGGCGGCAGTCGGCACCGAAGCGTTGGCCGCCTTGCGCGACGCCGCCGAACGTGCGGCCGTCATACATGGCGCTATGGTCGTGGGTGGCGATGCGCCCAGGCTCGGCAACACAACCTGCCTCGCGCTGCCTGGCGCGCGGGCCGACATGCAGGTGATCGCGCTCGATCTGGAGGGCGTCGCCGTGAGCGCCGGCGCCGCCTGCAGTTCGGGAAAGGTCGCGGCAAGCCACGTGCTGGCTGCCATGGGGCTCGGCGCGCTTGCCGGCCAGGCGATCCGGGTGTCGCTACCGTGGAATGCCAGCGCGGCGGACGTGGACGCCTTCGCCGCCGCATACGTACGCATGGCCGATCGGCTCCGTTCACCCCTGGTTTCGCGCGCCGCGTGATCCCACACTGATGCCCATCATGCCGCCTCGCCCCAATCGTCCCGTCTATCTCGATAATCAGGCCACCACGCGCTGCGACCCCCGCGTACTGGCGGCGATGCTACCGTATTTCTCCGAGGAGTACGGGAACCCAGCCAGCGCCGAACACGTCATGGGTCATACCGCCGAAAAGGCGGTGGAAGACGCGCGTCGCCACATCGCCACGCTGCTCGGCGCCGACGCGCGGGAAATCGTGCTGACCTCCGGCGCTACGGAAAGCAACAACATCGCTATCAAGGGGGCGGCCCGCTTCGCCAAATCGATGGGAGGCGAGCGACGGCGCATCGTCACCGTCGCAACCGAACACAAATGTGTGCTGGAGTCGGTCGCGGACCTCGCGGCGGAAGGGTTTGAGCCGGTTTTCCTGCCGGTCGGTGCCGACGGGCTGCTGGATCCGGACGTGCTTCGGGCCGCGCTGGCGGTGCCGACGCTGCTGGTCAGCGTCATGGCGGTGAACAACGAAATTGGCGTTGTTCAGGATATTCCTACGCTCGCGGCCATCGCCAAGGAGGGCGGCGCCCTGTTTCACACCGACCTGGCGCAGGCGGCCGGTAAGATCCCGCTGGACGTCACGGGATGGAAGGTCGATCTGGCCTCGGTCAGCGGCCACAAGCTGTATGGCCCGAAAGGCGTGGGCGCGCTGTTTGTGCGCCGCCGGCCGAGGGCGCGGATTGCCCCGCTGTTCTCCGGCGGTGGGCAGGAGCGAGGATTGCGTTCGGGCACACTGGCCACGCCATCGATCGTCGGGCTAGGGGAGGCCTGTCGGCTCGCGGCGTTGGAAATGGCAGCCGAAGCCGCCCGCATTACCGGTTTGCGAACCGCCTTGTTGGACCAGCTCCGCGCTTCCGTGCCTGGCGTGACGATCAACGGCAGCATCGGCGACCGGATCGCCGGGAACCTCAACCTGACCTTCCCCGCCGCTACGGCCGTCGACCTGATGGCACGTGCGCCGGACCTGTGCGTGTCCACGGGATCGGCGTGCTCATCCGCCGAAGTGGAGTCTTCTTATGTACTCCGGGCAATCGGACTAAGCGACGAAGCTGCGTCCCGCACCTTGCGCGTGGGGATCGGACGCTTTACCTCCGCCGCCGATATCGAATACGCGGCCGCCGCCTTGGCTGCCGCCCATGCCGGTGCGCCGGCCGAGGCCTGACCCGATGCCAAAAATGACTTTTCTCCAACGCGACGGCACACGGCGGGAGGTCGATGCTCCGACCGGTTTGTCGGTGCTTGAAATCGCGCACAAGCACGACATCGATATCGAGGGCGCCTGCGAGGGTTCCCTGGCTTGCTCGACCTGCCATGTCATCGTCGATGCCGAATGGTACGCCAAGCTTTCCAAGGCGACCGAAGACGAGGAGGACATGCTGGACCTCGCGTTCGGCCTGACCGAAACGTCCCGCCTCGGCTGCCAGATCGTGATGGGTGAAAAACTCGACGGGCTGGTGGTGAAGTTGCCGGCGGGCACTCGCAACATGATGGGGTAGGGACGATGCGAGTCGTCGTCGCGATGTCGGGGGGCGTAGATAGCTCGACCGTCGCCGGTTTGCTGCATGAAGCCGGGCACGAGGTGATTGGCGTCACCTTACAATTGTACGACCACGGCGCGGCCGCTGGGCGCAAAGGCGCTTGCTGCGCCGGCCAGGACATCCACGACGCCCGCCGGGTCGCCGACAAGCTCGGCATCCCGCATTACACGATCGACGCCGAGGAGCGGTTCGCCAAAGCGGTGATGGCCGACTTCGCCGACAGCTACGCCGTCGGCGAAACCCCCGTGCCCTGCATCCGCTGCAATCAGTCGGTGAAATTCGCCGATCTGACCGCGATGGCCCGTGAACTGGGGGCCGAAAGGCTAGCGACCGGGCATTACGTACGCCGGGTGAACGGTTCGGCGGGTGCCGAGTTGCACCGAGCGGCCGATCCGGCACGAGATCAGAGCTGGTTCCTGTTCGCGACGACGCAGACGCAATTGGATTTTTGCGAATTTCCGCTCGGCGACATGCCGGACAAGCGGACGGTGCGCGATGTGGCGTCGCGGCTGGGGCTGGCGGTCGCCGACAAGCCGGACAGCCAGGATATTTGCTTCGTTCCGTCGGGCAGCTATGCCGACGTGGTGGCGAAGCTGCGGCCCGACGCGATGGCGCCGGGGGAGATCGTCGGCATCGACGGTGCGGTTGTCGGCCATCACGACGGCATCGCCCGTTTCACCGTCGGGCAGGGCAAGCGTCTGGGCGCCGCCGCGATGATTGGCGGGGAACGCCAGATGGTCGTCGCAACCGAACCCGCCACCCGCCGCATCGTCATCGGCCCCCGCACCACGGGAACCGACATCATGCGGCTGCGGGAGGTCAATTGGCTGATCCCGCCGCCCGCCGAATCGCTGCGGTGTTCGGTGAAGCTGCGTGCCCGCGACCAGATGCGGCCGGCCTGGGTCGAGGCGGCCGAGGGCGGGGCGACGGTTCGGCTGGACGAGGCAACTTTGCCCGCGCCGGGACAGGCCTGCGTGTTCTACGCGGGGGACCGCGTGTTGGGCGGGGGAATTATCTGTCGTTCAGGTCAATGAAAATTGGCTGCCGTTAATGGAATATTAACCTTATTGGGTTACGGTGCCGTTGTCCCGGGACGCGTATCGCTGATATCTTAATATTAGCGCCCTGGACAGGTTCTGTCCGTGAGCTTAATGTTCTCCATGTCATGACCAAACCGCGTTGGATACCGTCAGGAGATCGAACCGTGCCATTGCAAATCGACCTGAAGCGTATGGCGAGACTGCGTGGCGGTGGATTGTCGTTCAGGGCCGCGGTGACGCTGGGTCTGGGCCTTAGTCATGTAGAGCCCTCACGGGGGAGCATTCGCTATAATGGCGCTGGCTTCAAGGGGGACCGGGAGGCCATCGCTCGCGATTTCGCGAATGCTGCCGAGAAGGCGGCGCGAGGTTCCTCGCGCAATGGGTGAAACCCGTCTCACGGAAAGCCTGCGTACGGCTGGCCGGTAGATGGAAACATCGATGGAAGAGCGCGATGGGCTGAAGGCCACCATTGACGGTGCCGTTAAACGTAGTCTCGACCAGGCCTTGCGTGCCGCGGGTGTCAGTGTCCCAGCCGTCAAGGAGCAGGCGGTCGCCGATCGGATTACCCGCGCAGTGACGATCGAAGTTGCCCATACGACCCAGGCCATCTACGAAGGGCCGATGCCGCCGCCCGCCATGCTGAAGGCCTTCGATGCGGTCGTGCCTGGACTGGCCAAACAGATCGCCGATATGGCGGTCGACGAACAGAAGCACCGCCATATTTGGGAACGCCGTGCTCTCTGGAACAATATCTTCGCCGAGTCCGGTGGGCTGTTTCTCGGCTCCCTTATCGCGGTCGTCTGCGCGGTGTTTGCCGGGGCGCTGGCGTGGAATGGTAACAACATCGGGGCGGGGATCATGCTCAGCGTTGTCGCGGTTTCCATCGTCAAGACGATCGTCAACGGCCGCCATGGGAGCGCACCCGCGCGGCCGGCAACGCAAGAGTCTCGCGCGCCTGCCAAAAAATCAGGGCGTCGCACCCGGTGAGCCGGTATGGCCGGCGCGGCGGAATTATCCGGTGTCCCAGTTGACGGGGTGAGGCGAGGGGATTATCTACCCGCTTCCCGGCCGGCATGGCTGGTGGAAATGGCGGCGTAGCTCAGCGGTAGAGCAGGAGAATCATAATCTCTTGGTCGGTGGTTCAAATCCGCCCGCCGCTACCATCCTTCCACGGTCCTAAACCGCCCTAACCCCCATCAAATGCCCCGAATAGACCACCGTACTCCGGTCGTGCAGCCGCACATGCCATGGGAAATCGGTGACCTCTCCGACCAGCCGCAGTCCCGTCTGGCTTGCCTCCGCGGCGAGCAGCGCGCGCAGTTGCGGTTCCGCCGCGCCCTCCATCGCCCCGCGCTGGGAGTGGCCGCCGATCCACCCGAGCGGTAGCGTCGCCTGCGTCGACCAGTCGTATGGCGTGGCCAGCACCGCCCCGCCATCGGCCATCAGGAGCGCCCCGATCGCCATCAGCAGGCCCCGCGGGTCCGGCACGCAGTCCAACACATTCATCGCCGCAACCGTCGCGAAGTGCTTCGCCGCGAAGGGCATGGCCATGGCGTCGCAAGCCCAGAAATCCACCTGTTCCGGGTTGTCCACCGGCACGGCGAAGCGTCGCCGGTCGTAGACCAGCCCGATCCGGCGGCGCGCATAAACAACCTCCCCGGTGGTAAGCGCACGCCGGGCGACCCGCAGCATGGAAAAGTTCAGATCGATACCCAGCACTAAACCCGTCCGCCGCCCGGCCAAGGTCATACTCGACCGACCAACCGAACAGCCGATATCCAGCGTCGGGCCATCCGGCCCGGCGGAACCGAGGAGATCGAGGCCGGCGCTCAGGCAACGCCCCATTGCCCCGGACGGATAGGCCGAAGGCGCCTCCCTCGGATCGAACTCCCCCCAATGGTCGTGCACGTAGGAACTGATGTGGAAGCGGGTTGTATCGAACGCGCTGCCAGGTCCGGCGGCATCGCCCAGCAAGGTCTCGAGCGGTGCCGACAGATCGTCCCGCGCGTTCACATGCCAGAGGAAATCGCCCAGGTATTTGGCGACATCCGGCACGATGATCGGAATGCCGTCGACGATGGGGTATTCCTGCCGGCAAACGGGCTCCTGGCAGTGCAGAATACCCTCCAGCACGTCGTCGCCGATCCGTCGTTCGATCGTCGCCAGCACGATCGGCACTTCGCCACGCCCCCCCGTGCGGCAGCGCGGGCAGATCGGAGCTAGCTCCTCGAAATGGCGCAGGCGCAAATGCGGTCAGCCGATCAGCACGGTCGGGCAACCCGGCGGCATGATCATGCCCATGGGGCCTGGAATCGGGCCAACGCACGCGGCGTGCATGGTCTGATCGGTGATCCGGGCCGCCGGCAAATTGCCGATCAGCACCGTGGGCGCGCCTGGTGGAATGATCACGCCAGGACCCCCGGGGATGCATCCTGGAATCAGGCATGGCATGGTCATGTCGGTCACGCGGGCGGCGGGCATACCGCCGATCAGTACCGTGGGCGCACATGGCGGAATGATCATCAGGGGCATCGGCGGATGCGGAAGCGGCGTGGGCGTGGGTGCGGGTGGGTGCATCGGCGCATGGCAATGCGGCCCCGTCTGCAACACTTGATCGGTCAGTCGAGCGGCCGGCAGTCCCATGGCTCATTCCTTTGCTTCGCCGCGTGGACCGACGTTACGCCGGCCCTGGCGCCAACGCCACAGTACACACGGCAAATTGAACGCCCAGCTATCACGGCGCGATCCGGAAGCCATCCGGCGGCAGCGTAATGTCGACGCAAACGACGATATCACGGCCGACGACCGGCAGTGGAATCTTCAAAACGGAGTCGGGCTCGTCCTCGGCCGCCGGAATGCCGCCCCGCTTGAACATTTTAGAGCCGACCTTGCCGGTCGCCAGCACGTCGAACCACAGGTCGAAGCCAAGGAACACCGAGGCCACCTTGTTGGGGTGCCGGGCGATGGCGGCACCGAGTTCCGCGACGGTTGCCAAGACGGTGCTCCTGCTTTTGTCGGGGGTCGAAGTTCGGTGCGGCAACCTCTATCCGGCCGTTGGGGCGGATGCAACGGCGCGGCGGGCGAATGCGGGTGACACCGTTTCGTGATCCGGCACACCGCGTTAGCACGCGAATGTTATGTCCCAAGAGGTTCTTATCGGACGCCAAACGGGGGTAAACTGCGTTCGCTGCAATACGACGCGGACGACAATTCGTTGCAAAAATGAGGGGTTTCGCGGTACACGGAGACGTGAGTGCTCCACCAGTGCCCGATGGCTCATGTTTGAGACGCTGCCGCCCGTGGGACTGAACCTTTCCACCCGGGAGAAGCAGGATCGCTATCATGACCCGCCGCTTGTCAGCCAAACACCCGACCGCCGCGATGGCCACCGAAGTGCGGCCGCGCGTGCGGGTCGCTTGCCGGAACGTTGGCCGTTGCGGTCTTCAACGTTTCCGGCAGGTTGACAATGTCCTTGGTACCCTGTGCCATACGGCTCGCATGCCAACGAAGCGTCCCCTGCCGTCACCCCCCAGCAGCGTCACGAACGGCGCGTCCCCGGATTTGATTGCCGGGACACGCCGCTCGAACAGCGGGATTGTCTGAGCATGCCAACCTGGACCCGAACCAATGCCTTGATGTCGATGACGTCGGCGCTCGGTGCCGACGTTCTGATCCCGATTTCGCTGTCGGCGCACGAGGCGATCAGTACGCCGTTCCAATTCAATGTCGAGGCGGTGTGCCAGCAGGGCACGGTCGACCCCAATTCGCTTCTGTACCAGCCGGCATGCGTGACACTGCAGGGCAACGGCAACCCGATCCGCTATTTCCACGGCATTGTGCAAAGCGTTTCAGCCGGTGCTCCGATTCGCGGTCAGTCCGGGGCTGACACCTATACGATCTACAATATCGTGCTCGTGCCGAAATTGTGGTTCATGAGCCAGACGGTCGACTGCCGGGTCTACGAAACGAAGTCCGCCACCGACATCCTGAACGCGATGTTCGGTGACGTCGGCCTGACCGATCTGACCGGCCCGCCAAGCGCGACGTCTCGCCAGTACACCGTTCAGTACAACGAATCGGACCTGCATTTCGCTACGCGCCTGATGGAGGAAGAAGGCTGGTTCTACTTCTTCAAGCATACAGCCTCCGCGCATACCCTTGTGATCGCGAAGGAGAACTCTTCCTTCACGGCGATCCCGAACGCAACCCTCGGGATCGGTGGATCGAACGCCGATACCAATCCGCATATCGATGAGTTCCACAAGAACTCCGCTACAGTTTTCGGCAAATGGTCGTTGCGGGACTACGATCCCGAAAACCCGGCGACGCTGCTGAAAAACGATCAACCGACGACGCTCGCAACCGGCGGTGCGGCGGCGCGCGACGCCTTTCGTTGGCCGGCGCTCACGTTTGACAACGGCACGGTCACCAACCGTACCACATGGGAAATGCAGGCCGCGGAAGCGAGTGCGACCCTGTTCGAGGGCACGACCCATTTTGGTGGGATGGTGGCCGGCGGCACGTTCGTTGTTTCCAGCCGGCCGGCCAGCCCCTTCGACGGTACCTATGCGGTGCGCGGCACCAGCCACCATGCCCGCGATGAGACCTGGCTCAGTCAGAGCGCCATCGCCACCTATTCCGCGCATTTCACCTGCTTCCTGAGCAGCGTGACCTGGCGGCAGCCGATGGTCACCCGCCGGCCGCGCCTGGATGGCATTTACACCGGCTTGGTGATGGGACCGCAAAGCTCCGTCAACGCCGACATCAACATGCAAAGCGGCGAGGAAATTTACACTGACACGCTTGGCCGCGTGAAAGTGCGATTCTTCTGGGATCACCGCGGTGAGGCAACGGGCAGCGATGCCGTATGGGCTCGGGTGATCCAGCCCTGGGCCGGCAACGGGTGGGGCGCCCAATTCATCCCTCGTGTCGGCACCGAGGTGGCGGTCGGCTTCGTCGATGGCGATGCCGACCGGCCGATGGTCATGGGCGGCCTATACAACGGTGCATCCGCTCCCATTTATTCGGACTCCGACAAGACCAAGCTTGGCTTCCGCACCCGATCGACGCTGAGTGGCGGCACGTCGAACTTCAGCGAATTCACCATCGACGACAACAGCGGCAGCGAGCTGATTTATTTCCACGCCGAGAAGGACTACACGACCGAGGTCGAGCACGACCAAACGCTGACCGTTGACAATTGCCGCGTCGTGACGGTGAAGCAGGACGAGACCGTCACGATCAAGGGCAAGCAGAGCATTACCGTGACCGGCAACCGCGCGATCGAGGTGAAGCAGGGCAACTTGACGGAGAAGGTCGATCAGGGGAACCAGTCGCTCGACGTGTCGTTGGGAAACATCTCCGTCAAGGCCGATGCCGGCAAAATCGAAATGGAGGCGATGCAGAGCATTAAACTCACGGTCGGCGGCAACTCGATCACCATCGATCAGACCGGCATCAAGCTGGATGGGACAATGGTGAAGATTACCGGTCAGGCCATGGCGCAGATGACAAGCCCGCTGACAACGGTCAAAGCCGATGGCATGCTCACCCTTAAGGGTGGCATTACGATGATCAACTGACATGTCGCAGAGCTTGGGCAAAATTCTGGATACGGATTTCTCGGCCATCCGGCCGCGTGTCGGGCTGTCCACCGATGCGGCCACGGTGCTGACCAATGTGACGCAGGTGCCGGACGCCCTGCAGCGGCTGGAAGCCAGCGGCTTTCTGGTGGAAGCCGCGCGTCTCGTGGCGCATGCGCTGCCAAAACGTGAGGCGGTTTGGTGGGCCTGCATGTGTGCCTTCCACACCGCGCCGCCCGATTTGCCTGAAAATGATCGTTTGGCACGCGAACTGGCGGAAAACTGGGTCCGCCAGCAGTCCGACAAGCTCCGGCGGGAGGCCATGACCAAAGCCGAAGCGGGCGATTTCGCAACACCGGAAGCCTGGGCCGCGGTGGCGGCCTTCTGGAGCGGCGATTCGATGGCGCCTGAGGGCCAGGCAGCGGTTGTGCCGGCGCCGCACCTTTGCGGCACCGCCGTGGCAGGCGCCATCGTGCTTGCTGCGGTGCGTGGCGACCCCCTTCGTCAACCTGCGCGCTTGAAACGTTTCCTGGAAAGTGGGCGTAATATCGCCTCGGGCGGCCCTGGACGATTGCCGCCCGAGGAGCCCTGATACCCATACCTGACCGGTCTGGTATAAGGACCTCGCACGGGAAACGAGGAAGTGCGATGCAGGATCCCGACAAAACCATGAACGTTCGCCCATGAAGCTGGAACTGACCGTCTTGCGCTGCCCCGACTCCGTCGCGCCGGAAGCCCGCACCGTGACGGGTGGGGAGTACTCGGTTGGGCGCGGTCCCGGTGTCGATTGGGTACTGCCTGACACTGACCGATTGCTGTCCAAACGGCACTTCGCGCTGGCGTTCCGTGCCGGGTCTTGGCAGCTCGCCGACACCAGCACGAACGGCACCTTCATCAATACCGACGATACGCCGCTTGGTTCGAAGGTTCGCGTTCTGCGCGATGGCGACCGGGTCCGCCTGGGTCCCTATGAAATCGAAGCCAGGCTGGCCGAGGACGCCTTCCAATCCGGCGGTTACGGCTCGTCCCGGCCGCAAGAAACGACGTCGTCCATGGGCGGTTCCTTCGGCGATCCGTTCGGAATGGATCCACTGGCGCCGCCACCGCCGCCGCCTCAGCCGTTTGGCGGCAATGTACATACCCGCGCCGAGGTAACGCCGATCCTGCCCGAGGACGACTTCATGCGCGGGCACGATCCGCTGGATCGCCGCGGTTACGACCCGTTCCAGAACCGGGTTCAGTCGGATCATTCGTCCGCCATGCAGGATGCCTACCAGCCGCCGCGCGCCGCCGGGCAAATGCCACTGCATTCGGGCGGCGTGATCCCGGGCGACGACCTCCTGCCGGACGACTGGGATAAGGATCTGCTCGAAGGCATGGGTTCGCCCGTCGCGCCCACGCCATCCCCCCCACCTGTTATGCTGGCGCCAGCGGTCAGACCGGCGGTTCGTCCGGTCGCGCCGCCTGCTCCCCCCCCTCCGCCATCGGTTGTCACGCCCGCGGCGGCACCGATCGGAGAACCGGTCGAACTCAGCGACAATATTTCCCCGTTCGACGAACCGGCGGACCTGATTAACGGCCCGCATCGGCTGGAGCAAAACGCGGTGCCGCTCGCCGTTGCCCATCCGGATCCCGATCCCATTGCAATTCCAGAACGAGAAGCCAGGCCCGCGCCCGTGCCTCGCCCTGTTGCTCGTTCAGGCGGCGAGGATGCCGGTTTGCTGGCGGCCTTCCTCCAAGGAGCGGGGCTGCCCGATGTTGACCCCACGGACCCCGAAGCGACGATGCGCGCCCTGGGGGCGGCGTTCCGGGCCGTCGTATCCGGCCTGCGGGGTGTGCTGATCGCGCGGGCGTCGATCAAGAGCGAATTCCGCATCGAGCAAACGATGATCCGCGCCCGCGGAAACAACCCCCTTAAATTCTCCTCCGGCGACGACGATGCGTTGTCGGCGCTGTTGGGCACCGGCCGTCGCGTCGATATGGCGCCCGCCGCCGCGATGACCGACGCACTGAGCGATATCCGGCTGCACGAGCTTGCGACGATGGCCGCGATGCAATCGGCGGTGCGCGCGCTGATGGAGGGTCTCGATCCCGCCAAAATTCGCACCGCCTCGGAGCAAGGCGGCGCGATGTCGGTGTTGCCGGCGCTGCGCAAAGCCCGCGCCTGGGATGCGTTCGAGGCGCTGCATACGAAAACGATCCAGGCACTCAGCGACGATTTCGACAGTGTCTTCGGCA
The DNA here is from genome assembly GCA_025352375.1 of Acetobacteraceae bacterium. Taxonomy (GTDB): domain Bacteria; phylum Pseudomonadota; class Alphaproteobacteria; order Acetobacterales; family Acetobacteraceae; genus Rhodopila. The sequence continues at coordinate 17,468 of JANXTL010000261.1, forward strand.
AGGCGTTCGCTCGGGCCTATGAGCGTGCGATGGACGAAATATCGGTAAAGGAGAGAGAATGATCAACCGTCGATCGCTGGCACTGCTGCCAGCCGCGCTCTTGTTGGCCCATTGCGGGCCGGAGCCCAAACCGCCTGCCGTGTTGACGCTGGTGATCACCGGCAGCAAGGACCAGAATCCCGACATCAACGGCAAACCCGCGCCGATCGCGGTGCGCATCTATCAGTTGACCGCAACCGCGAAGTTCGAACGTGGGGATGTGTTCGCGCTCACGGAGCATGAGACGAAGACCTTGGGCGCGGACGATGCCGGGTCGGAGGAATTCGTGATCTCGCCCGGCCAAAGCCGGACGCTGACGATCGAGTTGAAGCCCCAGGTCCAGGCGATTGGGGTGGTGGCGCTGTATCGCGACATCGATAAGGCTCAGTGGCGCGCTCACGCCCCGGCTGCGACCAGTGGGCCAACCAAACTGACGTTGACTATCGCCAAGCTGGCGATCGCCCTGAAATAGTCCGCTTGGCATGCGGAACGGATTGGCGCGATAATAAGGGCCTTAGGAAGGACCAAGACCCATGAGCTGGACCAACCGCGTGGTTTGGCAGGAAGGCATGTTCCTGCGCACGCAGCACTTCCAGCAGCAGGACCGCTGGACCGAGCAACTCGTGCGCGGCCGGGTGCAGTCGTTGCGGCCGCATCCCTGGGGATTGGTCGAGTATTCGCTCGACCGCGATCTGCTGGCGACCGGGCGTTTCGCGTTGGCGTCCGCCGCCGGTATTTTCGAGGACGGGACACCGTTCGTGCTGCCCGGCGAAGCGGATCATCCCGCGCCGTTGGACGTGCCGGAAAATGCCCGCAATGTGCTGGTGTACCTCGCTTTACCGATCCGGCAGGCCGGTGCGGTCGAAGTTGCCGACGCGGCGACGGAGGGCCGATATGCGGCGCGCCCGTTCGAGGCTTACGACACGCATTCCGCTTCCCCAACGCCAGCCGAACTCCAGATCGGCCGGTTGCGGATGCGGTACCTAATGGAAACCGAGGAGCGGGCGGGTTATCTCTGCATCGGCCTCGCCCGCGTGACCGAAGTGACGGCCGACCGGCGGGTGGTGCTGGATGAGCGTTGGGTGCCGCCGGCCCTGGTGTGTTCCGCGGTGTCGCCCCTGTCGGGCTTGATTTCGGAACTGGCGGGCATGCTCAATCAGCGCGGGGAGGCCTTGGCGCTGCGGATGAACGCACCCGGTCAGGCGGGCGTCGCGCAGGTCCAGGATTTCATGCTATTGCAGGCGATCAATGGTTACCAGATGGTGCTGAGCCACTGGGCCGATGCAGCGAATGTGCATCCGGAATCCCTTTATGCCGCCCTGGTACAAATGGCTGGCGAATTTTCGACGTTCATCGAAACCCGCCGTCCTTCCACTTATCAAGCCTATCGGCACGACGACCTGCAACGCAGCTTTGCCCCGGTTGTGGCCGACCTGAGGCGCGCACTGTCGACGGTGCTCGAAACCAATGCCATTGCCATCCCGCTGCGCGAAGCCAGGCATGGGGTACGGGTGGGCCCAATCACGGATCGTTCCATCCTGCGGGCCGCGAATTTCGTACTCACGGTGCAGTGCGATATGCCGGCGGAGACGCTGCGGCGTGGGTTCCCGGCGCAGGTGAAAATCGGCGCGGTGGAGCAAATCCGGGAATTGGTGAACGCCGCTTTGCCAGGCATCGCGGTACGGCCGCTGCCTGTTGCGCCGAGGCAACTTCCGTTCTACGCCGGTGCCACCTATTTCGAGTTGGATCGCGCCAGCCCGCACTGGACGCACATGCAGAACTCCGGCGGGTTCGCGATCCATGTCGCCGGCGATATTCCCAATCTCCGGCTTGAACTTTGGGCGATACGCGGATGAGCGGCCACAATCCTTTCGCCGAGGGCGGCGACGACGACGACAGCGAGAAGACCGTTATCCGGCCGGCACCGGGCGGTCGTCGCGCCGCGGCACCTATCCTTCGGGACCCGGTTGCGACATCGCCGGAGGCGTATCGCGCCCAACCGCCGCAGACGCCGATTATCGCCGATGGCGCGGAAACCATCGATTTCGCGTTGAATCCGCTGGTCGGTGCCGCGGCGACGCTGTTGCAATTGATGGCGCGTTTACGCACGACCTACACCCAGCCTCATGCGTTGGAGGTGCGCGATCGCACCTTGCGCCAGGTGCAGGCCTTCGAGCAGGCGGCGCGCGCCGCTGGCGTCACTGAAGATCAGTTGGATAAAGGGCGATTCGCCATTTGTGCCAGCATCGACGATCTGGCGCAGGCGACGCCCTGGGGCGGCGACGGCGGCTGGGCCTCGCGTCCTTTGGTGTTAAGTTTTCGTGACGCGCTGCGCAGCACGCAAGGCGTCCAAAGCGGCGTCGGGTTTTTCCGTTTGCTGGACGAAGTGAAGGTCAATCCCGGCACCGAACTGCACGTGCTGGAGGTGATGTACCTGTGCCTGTGCCTTGGGTTTCAGGGGCAATATCGCGCGTCCCGCCAGGGGCCGGCGGAATTGGATCGCATCCGGGAGGATGTCTATACCATCATCGTCCGTCAGCGGCAGGCCGCCGCGGCGGAGCTGTCGCCGCACTGGCGTGGGATCAAATCGCCGTACAAGCCGATTCGAACGATGGTGCCGAGCTGGGTGATCGCGGCTGTATCCCTGGGCTTGATCGCGCTGTTGTTCGTTTGGTTCTCCACCAGCCTCAGCGCGGCGTCGGACAGCATGTTTGCGCGGCTACTGGCTGCGCCGTTGGGGCATTTCCCCCAAATCGTGCGTGCCCCGGCGGTACGGCCGCCGCCGCCCATTATTGTTCCGCCGCCGGCGCTCGACCCGCTTTACGTGTTCCTGAAGCCGGAAATCGACCAGGGTTTGGTCACCGTGCTGGGCGACCGTTCCACCCCCATTGTGCGTATTCAAAACACCAAAGCGTTAAGCATGTTTCCGTCTGGCAGCTCCGTCGTGGCGAACAACTATACTCGGCTTCTGGAACGGATCGGTGAGGCATTGAAAGTCGAAAAAGGTCCTGTGCAGGTCAATGGCTACACTGACAACCAGCCGATCCGCACCGTGCAATTCCCCTCTAACTTCCAGCTGTCGGCCGCTCGGGCCGAAGCCGCGCGCGCGATCATCGTCAAGGCGCTCGGCGATCCGCCGCGCGTGAAGGCAGAGGGGCGGGCGGACGCCGATCCGATCGGCGACAACACGACGCGAGAGGGGCAGAGCGAAAACCGGCGTATCGAGGTCGTGCTGCGGAGGCAAGGATAGCGTCATGGAAGGTATGCTTCTTCGCATCATTTTTTCCCGCTGGAGCACGAGCTTCGCGGGCATAGCGGCGATTTCGGCGATTGTTTGGTATTTCGGGCCGTTCGTTCCCATCCTCCAGCCTTGGTACATGCGCCTCGGGACCATTGTTGTTTTGGTGCTGCTGTGGACGGGGATAAATTGGTTCCTCGACCGGCGCCGCCGCAAAAAGGATTCTGCGCTCGTCAAGGGCGTGGCGGACAGTGCCAAAGCCGACGCGACCGCCGCCGCGTCCGCCGAAGAAGTGGCGGCGATGACGGAAAAGCTCACGACCGCGCTGACGCTGCTGAAAAAAGCGTCGGGCTCTCGTGGTTATCTGTACGAACAGCCATGGTATGCGATCATTGGTCCGCCCGGCGCCGGCAAAACGACCGCGCTGCTGAATGCCGGGCTGAAGTTCCCGCTCGCCGCCGAAATGGGGCAACAGGCGATCGCCGGCGTTGGCGGCACCCGTATGTGCGATTGGTGGTTCACCGAGGACGCGGTGCTCATCGACACCGCCGGCCGATACACGACGCAGGATAGCGACGCGGCGGTCGACAAGGCCGGCTGGACCGCCTTTCTGAATCTGCTAAAGCGCACGCGCGCCAAGCAGCCGCTGAATGGGGTGATCGTGGCGATCGCGATGACGGATATCGCCGCCGCAACCCCTGCCGATCGCATGGCGCATGCTCGGGCAATCCGCATGCGGGTGAAGGAATTGTCGGACAACCTCGGCGTGAAAGTGCCGGTTTACGCGCTGTTCACCAAGGCCGATTTGATCGCCGGATTTACCGAATTCTTCGACGATCTCGATCGCGAAAAGCGCGGTCAGGTGTGGGGCATGACGTTCCCGTTGAACAAAGGCGAAGCGGGCACCACCGGGGCGTTCGGCACCGAGTACGGGCTGTTGGTCGATTCCCTCAATCAGCGGCTGATCGACCGGCTGCAGAATGAACGCAGTGCGGACCGGCGCGCGATGATTGCCGGCTTCCCGGCCCAGGTCGCCAGTCTGAAGCTGCCCCTGACCGAGTTCGTGCAGGAGGCGTTTGGCGGCTCTCGCCTCGACCCGGCGCCGTTCTTACGCGGCGTCTATATGGCTTCCGGCACCCAGGAAGGCACGCCGATCGACCGCCTGACAGGCGCGATGGCGCGCAGCTTCGGCATCGATCAGCGCCGGGCCCCGTCGCTGCGGCCGGAGCAGGGTCGCAGCTACTTCCTGACTCGCCTACTGAAGGAGGTCGTATTCGGCGAGGCCACACTGGTGTCGCGCGACCCGGCGAAGGCGCGGCGCGCGTTAATTTTGCGGATCGCCTTCGCCTCGATCGCCGCGCTGCTGTTGGTTGGCTGTGGGGCGGCGCTGATCCAAACAAGAGCCGCGAACAATGCTGCGGTGGCTGAGTCCGATACGGCGCTGGCTGCCTACATCGCGGCGGCGCAAGCGCTTAAGCTGGATCCGGTGGCGGAATCCAATCTGGTGCCTGTTGGGCCGGTGCTGGATAAAGCGCGGGCATTGCCATTCGGCCCCGATGCACCGCCACCGCCCACGCAATGGTTTCCGGGCCTGTCTCAAACCGAGAAGCTCGCTGCCGGTGCCCACCAGGTCTACCTGCATGCCTTGGACAATATTCTGCTGCCGCGCCTGATCCATCGGCTCGAAGCGCAGATGAAGCAGAATTTTAACAATCCTGCCTTCCTTTATGAGGCCACCCGCATCTATCTGATGCTGGGTTCGATCGGGCCGCTGGACCGAGCCTCGGTCAAGGAGTGGATGCATTTCGATTGGGAGACCGCGTATCCAGGCGCGCCGGCGCAACCGTTTCGGATGCATCTGGAAAAACACCTTGCGGCGATGTTGAACGAGCCGCTGCCGAAGGTGCCGCTCGATGGCACGCTGGTGGACGATGCGCGCCGTACGTTCAGCCGCGTTTCGCTCGCCGAACGGGTCTATGCGAGCATCCGTCGGTCGCCGGAGGCTACGGCTCTGCCACAATGGTCTCCCGCTGACGCCGCCGGCGCTTCGGGCGCCCGTGTGTTCGTCCGCAAATCCGGTCAGCAACTGAACGCCGGGATTCCTGGATTTTTCACCATCGACGGATTCCACAAGGTGCTGCTGCCGCAGCTGCCGCTCGCGACATTGCAGGTGACCAACGACAGTTGGGTGCTGGGCGCATCCCAGGAGGTCAATCCGGTCAGCCTGGCGGCAGTCAATCTGCAAAAGGACGTGGTGACGCTGTACACCGCCGAGTACGCCAAGCAGTGGGATGCGATGATGGCGGACATCGACGTGATGCCGCTAACCAATCTGCAGGATGGGGTGCAGACGCTCTACATCCTGTCTTCGCCGCAGTCGCCGATGCGGGATTTGCTGGCGAGTATCGTGCGGCAACTCACACTCACGGTACCGCCCCCCCCTCCGGCGGGCCTGGACCCGGCGGCTATCGCGGCGGCCGCGGCCGCGAAGGCGGCTGCGGCCGGAGCATCCCGGTTAGGGAACCTCCTGGGCCCAACCGGTCCGCCGCCCGAACCGCCGGGCAAAGCGATCGACGACCGCTACGCGCAACTGATTACGTTCGTCGGAAAAGGTCCCGGCGCGCCAATCGATAATGTGCTGAAAATTCTGAACGATTTGCAGACGCAGCTATCCCATGTCGCGAACACGGCACCCGGTGGCCCAGCGGCACCGGCCAGCGGGGTCGATCCCGCCCAGTTGCTCCAAGCCGAGGCGAGTCGCGATCCAGAACCGGTGCAGCGTTGGCTGAAAGCCCTGGCGATCGCCGGCAATGCCCAGCGCAGCGGCGGCGCCAAAAAAGCAGCGAACGAAGCGTTCAACGCGCCCGGCGGCCCGGCGTCGCTGTGCAAGCTCGCAGTGGATGGGCGCTATCCCTTCTCACCCGGCGCCGCGAACGAAATTCCCCTGGACGATTTTGCCCGGTTGTTCGCGCCGAATGGAATGCTGGATGTGTTTTACACAACGCAGCTCCGGCCGTTCGTCGACACCTCCGGCGCTGTTTGGAAAACGCAACCGGCGGCCGGTGTGGCGCCGCCGGTAACGGCCGGCGACCTCGCGCAGTTCCAGCGCGCATCGCAAATCCGCGATCTGTTCTTCGCTGGTGGCGGGGCCCAGCCGACAGTACGGTTCGACATTACACCGCAGACGCTGGATGCCGGGGCCAAGCAGGTGATCATGGACCTCGATGGGCTGACGATTTCCTATGCGCACGGGCCGCTGCGGGCGACGTCGGTCACGTGGCCGGGCGGGGCGCAGCGGATCAACAACGCCCGCTTGGTGTTCGACCCGCCGCCGTCAAGCGGACCACCGGTCGTTCAGGCAGCAGGCCCATGGGCGCTGTTCCGCCTGTTCGGCATGGGCAAGCTGGAGCAGGGCGCATCGTCGGACCGCTACACCCTGACCTTCCAACTGGGCGACCGGGAGGCGAAATTCGAAATCCGCGCCGGGTCGGTGCTCAATCCATTCGCACCGGGGATGCTCGGCAATTTCAGGTGTCCGAACCTGTGAGCGACGCGGGGGGCATAGCCGGATTCTACGGCAAACTGCCGGCGCGCGGGGACTTCGTGCGCGCCGGCTTGCCGCGCGCATTCACCGACCCCTGGGACGATTGGTTGGGAACAGCGATCGCCGGTAGCCGGGAGCGGATGGGGGAGGGCTGGTTGCCCGCGTACCTCGAAGCGCCGGTTTGGCGCTTCAGTCTGCCGGCCGGGCTTTGCGGCGCGTTGCCGGTGGTAGGGCTGATGATTCCCAGCGTCGATAAGGCGGGCCGCTATTTCCCGCTGACCTTCGCGGCATTGTGCGAAATCGGCGACCCGGTCGAGGCATGGCTGGATCGGTGCGAGGACGCTGGTTTCGCGGCGCTTGAGCAGGATACGCCGCCGGATGCGATCATTGCGATGATTGGCCAACCGGACGCTGCGTTACACGATCGTGATCGCGTCGATAGCCCAGGTTGTGACAGTATTTGGTGGACAGAGGGGTCGCCGCGCGTGCCCGCATCGCGGATGAGTTTGTCAGGCCTGCCGGACGTCGCGACCTACGCGTCCATGCTGGGCGAAACAATAGAACCGGCTGAAACCGGTCCGATGGAAGAAGCGTCATGGGAGTCACGATCATGACCGCGCCACATATCAGCTCGTGGGCAATGACCCATCCGGGTATGAAGCGCGATCACAATGAAGACGCGCTGGTGAACCGGCCGGATTTGGGGCTTTGGGCTGTTGCCGATGGGGCAGGGGGCCACGATGCCGGCGAAGTTGCGTCAGGTATGATCGCGGAAGCGCTGGAGGCAATTCCGCAAGGGTTATCGGCGCCGGAGCTGCTGGCGGAAGTGCGTCTGCGAATTCAAGCGACCCATGAGGCCCTGCGGGAAGAAGCTGCCCGCCGCGGTGAAAATGTCACGATCGCATCGACCATTGTGGTGATGATGGCGCGTAACGATCACTTCGCATGCCTTTGGGCCGGTGATTCACGAGCCTATTTGCTGCGGGATGGCGAGCTGCAGCAGATTACGCGGGATCACAGCCTGGTTCAGGAAATGGTCGACGCCGGGTTGGTGCGGCCGGAAGATGCGGAAAAGCATCCGCGTGCCAATGTGATTACCCGAGCGGTGGGCGCGGCGCTGGGGGATGCGTTCGAAATGGACAAAGTCAGCGATCGCATTCTGCCGGGAGATCGCTTCCTGCTGTGTAGCGACGGTTTGTGCAAGACGCTGTCAGCCGATGACATCGCGACGCTGCTGGCTTCGCATACGGACGTGTCGCCACCGGAGGCGTTGATCGCCGCGGCCTTGACAATGAACGCCACCGACAACGTCACGGCGGTCACTGTCGAAGTGACCTGACCAAGGCGGCCGGTCGGGTCGACAAAAAAGCCGGAGGGTTGCCCCTCCGGCTCTTTTCGTACCCCGTCCGGCGGTAGCCGATCAGGTGGTCTTGGACTGCGTGAGGTCGTAGCCCTGGGTGACCGGGGTGCCCGAACCGTCGGCCTTGATCGGGGTCAGTGTCCACGAGACCTTCGCGAAATTGAGCGACAGGCTTTCGGACGGCATGTCGCCGCCGCTGCTCAGGCTGTAGCCGCTCAGGCCGCAGTCGGTCAGCTCGTAGGACAGGAACTTCTCAGTTTCGCCCTTCGATGTCGTTGTGAAGGTGATCGTCACCATCGTGTTGAACATGCCCGCCACGGAGTCGGTCCAAAGGCCCGGCGAAGCGGCGTCCATACTTTTGGTGCAGACGATCTCGCTGATCGATGGAACCGAACTTTCGCGGCTCATGGCGCCGCTCATGGCGGAACCGACGCCGCGGCCAATGCCCCATTGGCAGGATTGGAGCTCGGTCCATGCCTCGAACCCCGACGTGGTCACATCGCCTGTGATGTCACCGTATTTCATAAAGATCGCCACTGTACTTCTCCCTGGTTGATGCCGAACGCGCTACACGTCAGCCGATAACGTATTGGAACATGCCCTCTGAGTCTACACCCACTGAGATAGCATCGATCGTCTCGCCCTCGGCTAAACGGGATAATACCTCACCCGACAATTCCGGGAGTAACGTACGCGAGAGAATCTTCTCAACGTTTCGTGCGCCGGAGGACGTTTCGGTGCAGCGCTCGGCGATGGTGTCGACCAGCTTTTCATCCCAATCGAAGCTCGCGCCGTAGGATTCCTTGACCCGGCGGCGGATGCGATTGAGTTGCAGCCCAACGATCAGGCGGATGACGTCAGGCGATAGCGGGAAATACGGCACCAGGGTGACTCGCCCGAGGAACGCCGGTTTGAAGGATTTCATCAGCTCTGGCATCAGCGCTTCCGCCAGTCCGGCCGCGTCGGGCGCGGTTTCCGGGTCGGCGAACAATCGCGTGATTAGATCGGTGCCGGCGTTGGAGGTCATGATGATGACCGTGTTTTTAAAATCGATGTCGCGGCCCTCGCCGTCCTTCATGTTGCCCTTGTCGAACACCTGGAAGAACACGTCCTGTACGCCGGGATGGGCTTTTTCCATCTCGTCGAGCAGAATCACCGAATAAGGTCGCCGCCGCACCGCCTCGGTCAGCACGCCGCCCTCGCCATACCCGACATAGCCGGGCGGGCTGCCCATGAGCAGGCTGACCTTATGTTCCTCCTTGAATTCGGTCATGTTGATAACGGTCATGTTCTGCTCGCCGCCATACAACAGATCGGCCAGCGTCATGGCCGTTTCGGTCTTGCCGGTGCCCGACGTGCCCACCATCAAGAACACCCCGATGGGCTTCCTCGGATCCGTCAGCCCTGCTCGGCTGGTGCGAATGGCCTGCGCGACGGCGTCCAGCGCGTGCGGCTGGCCAACGATGCGCTGGCCCATCACTTCATGCAAATTTAAAACGGTGCGAATTTCGTTGGATTGCATGCGGCCGGCGGGAATGCCGGTCCAACCGGCCACCACTTCCGCCACCGCCTGTCCATCGACCACGGGGTAGATCAGCGGTTCTTCGCCTTGCAGGGTCCGCAGGCTGGACGCGGCTGCGGCGAGTGTCACCCGCAACTCGTCCTTGTCTTCGGTGTTGGCCTCGTCTTCGATCTGGCCGCGAATCGTGCCTATTTCCGCCGCGAGGATTTTTTCCTGGTCCCACCGCACGGTCAGCGCTTCCAGTTCGGTGGTCTTCACGGCGCGTTCGGCTTGCAGATCGTCCCGCCGGCTTTCATGCTTTTCGCCGGAAGCGATTTCCCGCTCCAGGATGCTGAGTTCGGTGTCGATCAGCGAAATGCGGCGCTGCCGGTCCTCGACCGGCGGTGGCACGGCGGCCTGGCTCATGGCGACGCGGGCGCACGCGGTGTCGATCAAGCTGACGGCCTTATCGGGCAGTTGCCGGGACGGAATATAGCGGGCGGACAGGCGCACCGCTTCGTGTACCGCCTGATCCAGGATTCGCACGCTGTGGTGTTTTTCCAGCGTCGAAACCAGGCCGCGAATCATCGCTACCGCGATGGGTTCGGTGGGCTCCTCGACCTTCACCACTTGGAAGCGGCGGGTCAGTGCCGCATCCTTCTCGACGTACTTCTTATATTCGGCCCATGTGGTGGCGGCGATGGTGCGCAATTCGCCGCGCGCCAAAGCCGGTTTCAGCAGATTCGCCGCGTCGCCCGAACCGGCCGAGCCGCCGGCGCCGATCAATTGGTGCGCTTCGTCGATGAAGATGATGATCGGCTTGGGGCTGGCCTTCACCTCATCAATCACACCGCGGAGGCGGTTTTCGAATTCCCCTTTTACGCCGGCCCCGGCCTGCAACAACCCCAGGTCGAGCACGCGTAACGTAACATCCTTCAGGGCGGGCGGAACGTCTCCGGACGCCAACCGAAGCGCGAATCCCTCGACCACCGCGGTTTTGCCGACGCCGGCTTCGCCGGTCAGGATTGGGTTGTTTTGCCGGCGCCGCGTCAGAATATCGATCATCTGGCGGATTTCGGAGTCGCGACCCAGGATCGGATCGATTTTTCCGGCTTTGGCCTGCGCTGTGAGATCGGTTGTAAATTGTTCGAGAGCGCCGCCGCCGGTGCGTGGCATGCCGCCGCCCTCGGGCGGCCCACCGCCGTCTTCCGAATTGCTCGCCTGGGCCGCGGCATCTGCGGCTTCCGCGCTGCTGGCGGTAACCGTCGCGAAATCGCGTTTCAACAAATCGGGAGCGATTTTCAACAATTGGCTCGACGCGTCCCGCCCCCGCCGCGCCAGGGTTTCATCCGCGAGCAACGCCCACAGCAAATGGCCCGAACGCAGGCGGGTGGCACCTTGTTCCAAGGACGCCAACAACCAGGCCTGCTTCACCAGTTCGACGATATCGGGCGACAGCGACGGCGCGCGGCCGTTGCCGGTCTTCATCTTCTCCATCGCGCGGTTCAGGTCGATGGCGAAGCGCCCAAGATCGATTTCGTAATGGCGCAAAATCGCGGGGATATCGCCATCGGCGCGATCGGCCATCGTCACCAGCCAGTGCTCGATCTCCACATTATAATGTGTGCGGGATAGCGTCAGGCCAGCAGCTGCCTCCAGCGTTCGGCGGCATACATCATTCAGGCGGCCGACGAGTTGCTTCAGATCGATGGTGGCCATTCGTTTCCTCACAGGGCACGGTGTCGCGGGGGGACCGTTCCCCCTTTCCGGTCTCCGACTTTATGTGTTACACGGAACCATTGTCCAGCTTTAGGAAGGCGAACGGGTGGCGGATTTGCCGGATGGCTTTAATTTAGAGGCGCTGCTTGCGCCGATACCCGGCGACTCGCCCGCGGGTACCGATCTAAGGGAGGATTTTTCGTCGCAGTCCCCCTACAACCGGTTGCGCGATGCGCGGTCGGAGGCACGCGATGCTGAAAAACTAACCGACGCCGGCAGCCCTGATGCGGTGGATCCGACGATGCTGTGGCGCTCGGTGCGGGATCTCGCCCAAAAGACATTGCGTGAAACCTCCAAAGACCTCGAAGTGGCCGCGTGGCTCACCGAAGCGATGGTTCGTGGCTACGGCTTGCTCGGCCTCGCGGCGGGTGCCCGGACGATCGCCGGATTGGCAGAAAAATATTGGGACGTCGTCTACCCCCTGCAGAGCGAAGAGTACGGTCTTGAAGACCGTATGGCTCCGGTGCAGGGTTTGAACGGCGCGGATGGCGGAGGCTCGCTGATGCAGCCGCTTAACAAGATCCCATTGTTCGACAGACCCGACGGCACACCTGTCGCCTATTATCAGTACCAGTCGTCGGAACAGATGACGACGCTCGACAAGGCGCGGCTGGAAGCACGCATCAAGGCCGGCGGTATTCCCTTCGGCGACATGGAAAAGGAGGCTCGGCTGCAACAGCGCCACCTCGCTGTGGTACGGACCGACGCGCGCGCGGCTTTGCGGGCGTGGGAGGGCATGGCGAAGGTCCTCGACGAAAAAGCCGGCACCGACAGCCCTTCCACCAGCCATGTGCGCGATCTGTTGCGGACGTTGATGAGCGTGGCCAATCGCTACGCACCGCCGGAAGCGGCTGAGCCAGACCCGTCGTCCGAGGCTGAGGACGACACCGCGCAGCAGGAGGACGCCGACATGGGGACGACCGACGCCGTGCCGGTCGGGCGCGCCGCGCCGGGACAAATCCTCAACCGGGAAGGGGCGTTGAAGCAGCTCGAGGAACTGTCGGCATGGTTTCGCCGTACTGAACCCCATTCGCCGCTGGCTTACACGCTGGAGGAGGCTGTGCGGCGGGGACGTCTGACCTGGCCGGAGTTGCTGGAAGAATTGCTCACCGATAAAAACGTGCGCGACGGATTGCTGGTCAAGCTGGGCATTCGCCCGCCCGCGCCGCCCGAACCAGCTGCGGCGGCGCCTGCCGCGCCAGCTAAAGCATAAGCGTCCGGTGGGGGCGAACGAAAGAATGACAAGCACCTGTGAAGCATGTCATATTTGGTATCGGTTGCTGGCCGTAGTTATCGATGGAAGCCCTGCCTGTCGGCAGGGCAGTCTGATGACAGGCCTTTTCGATGGCTTGCCGGCGAAAGCCGGCATTAACGACGGGGAAGCGGAATCATGAGTGCAAGCGTTCACGACAAGCTCAATCGCGTTCGCAAACCGCGAGTGCATATCACTTACCAAGTGGAAACCGAGGGCGCCGAGGTCGTCCGCGAATTGCCCTTCGTGGTTGGCGTCATGGGCGATTTTTCGGGCGACCCGACCGCACCGCTGCGTCCGCTGACCGATCGCAAATTCACCTCGATCGATCGCGACAACTTCAACGATGTGATGGCCAGCATGAACCCTGGCCTGAAACTCAGGGTCGACAACACCCTTTCGGAAGCCGGTGGCCAGATGGCCGTGGATCTGGCGTTCAAATCGATCGAGGATTTCGAACCCGCCCGCGTTGCCCAACAGGTGCCGGCGCTACGTGCCCTGATGGAAACCCGAGCGAAGTTGCGCGACCTCATGAGCAAGGTCGATCGATCGGAAGAACTCGAGAATCTGCTGGAGCAGGTTCTGAAGAACGAAGACGAGCTGAAATCCCTCTCGGGCCAGCTTGGCATCGAAAAGAAGGAGGTCTGATCCATGTCCGGTACCCAAACTGAATCCCAGGCCGCTGGCTCTACGACCACTACGGAAGGCGGTCTTTCCTTCCTCGATCAGGTCATCGGCGCCACCAAGCAGACCACCCCGGATCAAACCACCGACCTGGTGAAGAACCTCGTCGAGCAGGCGATGTCCGGTACGCTGGTCTTCGACAAAAATATCACCCGCACGTTCGATCGGGCGATCGCGGCGATCGACCAAAAGTTGTCGACGCAGCTTAACGCGATCATGCACGACCCCAAGTTCTCCAAACTCGAGGGAACCTGGCGCGGCATGAACTATCTGGTGATGAACAGCGAGACCAGCACCAACCTGAAGATCAAGGTCATCAACATTCCCAAGCGGGAGCTGACGCGCGATCTGACGCGGGCGGTTGAGTTCGACCAGAGCCAGCTGTTCAAGAAAATTTACGAAAACGAGTTCGGCACGCCGGGCGGCGAACCCTACGGTTCGCTGATCGGGGACTACGAATGGACGCAGCACCCGGACGATATCGAGACACTGCGGCTGATCTCCAACATCGCCGCCGGCGCTTTCGCGCCGTTCATCTCAGCGGCCGGTCCGGGCATGTTCGGCTTCGACAGCTACACCGAGCTGGCCAAGCCGCGCGATTTGGCGAAAATCTTCGAAACCACGGAATACACCAAGTGGCGGGCATTCCGTGACTCCGAAGACGCCCGATTCGTGAACTTGGTCATGCCGCGTACTCTGGCGCGCGTGCCGTATGGTGCGGCGACCAAACCGATCGACGAATTCAACTATGAGGAGGCCCCTTACGACGCCTCCGGTGCCGCCAAGCCGATGGAGCACCAAGAGTATTGCTGGATGAATGCCGCGTATGCGATGGGCACGCGCCTGACCAACGCGTTCTCCCAGTACGGGTTCTGCACCGCGATCCGCGGCGCGGAAGGCGGCGGCAAGGTGGAAAACCTGCCGACGCACGTGTTCCAATCCGACGACGGTGATATGGACGCCAAATGCCCGACGGAACTTGCGATCACCGATCGGCGTGAGTTCGAACTTTCCAACCTCGGTTTCCTGCCGCTCTGCCACTATAAGAACACCGATTATTCCGTGTTCTTCGGGGCGCAGTCGGTGCAGAAACCGAAGAAGTACGACCGGCCGGAAGCGACGGCAAATGCCGCGATTTCCGCCCGCCTGCCGTACATCATGGCCTCTGGGCGGTTCGCGCATTACCTGAAGATCATGGCGCGCGACAAGATCGGCAGCTTCATGGAAGCGGGCGACGTGCAGCGCTGGCTGAACCGTTGGATCACCAACTATGTGAATGCCAACGAAAATGCCGGTCCGGAAATGAAAGCCCGCTATCCGCTGCGGGAAGCGCGCGTCGAAGTGCGCGAAATTCCGGGCAAGCCGGGTTCCTACAACGCTGTTGCGCATCTGCGTCCGTGGCTGCAGATGGAAGAACTGACCACCAGCCTTCGCATGGTGGCCCGTATTCCGGCCGCGGCGTCGTAACGAGCGTCGAATACCGGCGACAGGCCGTGTCGTGAACGGTATTAGCCTGGACGATCTGATATCCGCCGCTCCTGCGGCGGATATCGCCGTCCCGGTTTCGTCCGATACTGCGCCAGCCGACGATCTGCCTGGCCTGCGGGCCGACATGCTCGCCGGGCGCTTCGTCGGCCGGAACGATATCGTGCTGGCCGACGATTTTGCGGCATTCCTTCGCGACGACGCCGCCACTTCCGTTCGGCTATGGTTCGGATCGGATCTCGGACGGCGCCTGCTGGTCGATATGGAAGCGCTGCGGGGCGTGCTCGACCGTGATATCGCTGCCATCGATGCCATGCTGTCCGAACAGCTCGACGCGGTTATCCACGAAACCAAGTTTCGCAGACTTGAGGGCGCGTGGCGCGGTTTGGCGTGGCTAGTCGACGGCGTCGAACTTGGCACCAAGCTGAAGGTCAAGGCGATGAATGTCGCCTGGGCCGAAATCTGCCGCGACCTGGAACGCGCGGTCGATTTCGACCAGAGCCAGTTGTTCCGAAAAATCTATGAAGATGAATTCGGCACTCCAGGCGGCGAACCCTTTGGCCTGATGATTGTCGATCACGAGGTACGTCACCGTCCCACCGCGACCGCACGCACCGACGATGTCAACGCGCTCGCCCAATTGTGCGGTGTCGCGGCCGCATCGTTCTGTCCGACCATTCTCGCGGCGTCGCCAGCGTTACTGGAAGCTGAGTATTTTGCCGACCTCAACAATGTCAACGATCTGACACGGCCGTTGCGGGACGTCGATCACGCCCGTTGGCGTTCGCTTAGCGCGCGTCCCGACATGCGGTTTATCGGCATTGCCCTGCCGCGCCTGCTGGCGCGCCCGCCATGGGAGGCTGACGGCACGCGCGCGGATAATTTTTCCTACGCGGAATACGCGCCGACCGCCGAACAACGGGTGTGGATGAACCCCGCCTTTGCGTTCGCCGTCGTCGTGGCGCGAGCCTTTGCCAAATACGCTTGGCCGGCCGATGTGCGAGGGGTTGAAATCGACCGCGTCGGTGGCGGATTGGTCGATGGCGCCCCCATCGAACCGTTCCGTACCGATCGGGGCCACACCTGGGTGCGCATGCCGGTCGAAATTATCTGGAACGACCGCCAGGAGCGGGAGTTGCTCGATGCCGGATTGATGCCGCTTTCGGCGATTCCCTACAGCGAAGAACTGGTGTTTGGCGCCGTGCGCAGCCTGATGACGCCGCAACGCTACAGCGCCGGCGCCACTCCCAACATCGCCGATGCCAATGCCCGCTTGTCGTCGCAGATCAACTCGATCCTGTGCGCCTCCCGCTTCGCGCATTGCCTGAAGATGAAGGGGCGGCAGATGGTCGGGTCGTTCAAGACCGCGGATGAGATTCAGCGTACGTTGCAGCAGTGGCTGACGACATACATCAACGGCAACCTGAACAGCACCGGGGAAACGCGCGCTCGCTTCCCGCTGGTGAACGCGAAGGTGCAGGTTACCGAAATTGCCTCCAAACCGGGATCGTTCGGCTGCACGTTGCACCTGCAACCGCACTACCAGCTCGACGACGTCTCGGCTAGTTTCCAGCTGGTGACCGATCTCGGCGGGCGCTGACACTTTAGGGGAAGACACCATGACCGACATGACCGCCGCGGATCTTTTACGGGCCGGCCGTTTGACCGATGCGATCGCCGCGGCGCAGGCGGCGGTGAAAAAAACGCCGCTGGACCTCGCGGGCCGCATTCTGCTGGCTGAGCTGCTGGTGTTTTCGGGCAATTTGGAACGGGCGGACGTACTGCTGGATGCGGCGTCCACGATCGACCCTTCGGCGACCCTCGTGGTCGCGGAATTTCGCCAACTGATCCGCGCGGACACGGCCCGCCGGCAATTGTTCCGCGACGGGCGGGTGCCGGAGCTTCTGTCCGACGCGACGGAAGCGCAGACGCTGCAACTCGCCGCGTTGGTGTCGCTGCGCGCGGGCGACGTGACCGGCGCGGCCCGTGCCGCCGCCGCAGCCGAAGAAGCTCGGCCGCGCACCCCCGGCATGCATGGCGACGTCGCATTCGACGATTTGCGCGATGTCGACGATCTGCTGGCCGGCACCTTCGAGGTTCTGACAACGACCGGCAAGTATTTCTGGATCCCGACCGAACGCGTGATCAGCGCCGAGTTTCACCCCCCCAAGCGGCCGCGCGACCTGATCTATCGCCGCGTATCCATGACGGTCGCCGACGGACCGGACGGCGATGTTTACATGCCTGTTGTCTACACAGGTGGCGACGGCGCCAGTGAGATGTTGCGGCTGGGCCGGGAAACCGACTGGCAGCAGGCGGATGGCGGCCCGGTACGCGGCATCGGTCAGCGGGTTTTTCTGGTCGGCGAGGACGACACGGCGATCATGGAACTCGGCGAACTTAGGTTCGGTGCATGAGCGGACGCGGGTCCTCCGGCACCCGCGGCGCCGCCGCGCGCGTTCTGGCCCCGCTGCTCGACCGCTTGATCGACGACGCGCCGGACCAGACCCGCGACCCTGCGATATCGGCGTCGGAATCCATGGTGGCGCTGCGCCAGTCGGTGCGGCGCGATTTGGAGTCGCTCTTGAACGCCCGGCGCACCTGGAAATCATGGCCGTCATCCTTGACTGAACTCCGCGTTTCCCCGGTTGGCTACGGGATCCCCGATTTCACGTCAGGCGCGTTCAACGACCCGGCGCGACGGGAGGAACTCCGGCTGGACATCGAGGAGGCGATTCTGGCCTTCGAGCCTCGGTTCCTAACGGTGCGGGTCACGCTGCTTGAAGCGGCGGAGCGTCTGGAAGCGACCCTACGGCTTCGGATTGACGCGGTGCTGCACGCCGAACCGATGCCCGAGCCGATTACGTTCGACACGATCATCGATCCTACGACGGATAATATCGTGGTGCGAACCAACGATGCCGGATAACGCCACCCATGTCTGACACGCTGCTTCCGTACTACGATCGTGAGCTGACGGCGATCAAACGCCTCGCAGCCGAATTCGCCGATGCCCATCCGAAAATCGCCGGACGGCTGCGCCTGTCGGCCGACGCGGTCGACGATCCGCATGTGGCGCGCCTGCTGGAAGGTGTGGCGTTCCTGGCAGCGCGTGTGCATCACCGGCTGGACGATGAGTTCCCCGAACTGACCGACGCCCTGCTGGGCCTGCTGTATCCGCATTATTTGTCGCCGATGCCGTCGTGCATCGTCGTGCAGCTCAATTGTATGGCAACGCTCCTGTTGCCCGCCAAACTACCGTCGGGCATCGCCTTCGACAGCGAACCCGTGCTGGGGGAGGCGTTGCACTATCGATCCACATCCGCTGTCACGCTGTGGCCGATCGAGGTGGAGAATGTGCGCCTGACCGGCCTGCCGATCGTCGCACCCGCCAATCCCGCTGCCGCGGGTGCCGCGGCGATGCTGCGGATCACTTTGAAATGCCTCGCCCCCGATGTGACCTTCAACCAGCTTGGCGTCGATAAGCTGCGGTTTTTCCTGCGCGGGCCGTCGAACCAAACTTTACCGTTGTACGAGTTGCTCTGCGGACATGCGATTTCGGTCGCCTACGCCGACAGTGCGGCCGATCCGGCGCCAGTCATCGTGCCGGGGGCCAGCATCCGGCCCGCGGGTTTTTCAGAGGACGAGGCACTGCTACCTTGGAGCGCTCGCGGCTTCTCCGGTTTCCGGCTGCTGACGGAATATTTCGCGTTCCCTGACAAGTTCTTGTTCATCGATTTCAGCCGCATCGAGGCCAAAACCATGGCGTCCGGCGGCAATAAGCTGGAAATTTTCGTCTATCTCGATCGCTCCGCGCCGGAGCTGGAGCGCACGATCGGGCAACAGTCCATGGCATTGGGCTGCACGCCACTGATCAACCTGTTCCCGCAACGGTGCGATCCCATTCGGCTGACCCATACCGACACGGAATACCGCGTGGTCGCGGACGCTCGCCGCCCACGTGCGGCCGAGGTTTGGGCGGTCAATCGGGTGCGGGAAAACCTGCCGGATGGATCGTTCCGCCCCTGGCGGCCGTTCCATCGATTGTCGGAATCCGATGCGGACCCTGGCGTGGCCGGGGGGTTCTACCATGTCGCGCGACGGCCAGCGGCTCCGGGTGTGCCGGGCACCGAAGTGTTTCTTGCCCCCCACGATCCCGCGTTCGATCCGGACAAACCGGCCGACACGGTTCTTTCGGTGGATGCGCTCTGCGTCAACCGCGATCTGCCAACCGACCTGCCCTATGGCGGCGGTCATCCGCGCATGCGCATGATCGAAGGATCGGCCGCGGTTGCCTCCATTGTGCCGGTCACGGCGCCAACCCAGACGTTGCGACCGCCGTTGCGAGACAAGAGCTTCTGGCGATTGATCTCGCATCTTTCGATCGGCCACTTGTCGGTGACGGGCGGCACGCAGGGAGCGAATGCGGTCAAGGAAATCCTGCGGCTCTACGATCTCCGTGAAACCGCGGAGACCCATATGAGCATCGAGGCACTGACCGGCATTACGTCGGCACCCGGCGTGGCGCGCGCACCGGGGGGGACCGGCGGATTCTGCCGCGGTCTGGATATCACGCTCGAATTCGACCCACGGTCCTGGCAGGTGGCCGGGTTGTATTTGCTGGCCTCCGTGCTTGAGCGGTTTTTCGCATTGCATGGCACACTGAACAGCTTCACGCGCACCAAAGCTGTCCTTCGCGGCCGGCCTGGGACGACCGCGTCATGGCCCGCACGCAGCGGCACCCGCGACTTGGTATGAAAAAGCGGTCGGTCTTCACGACGTTACGGGAGACGCCGCGCAAATTTCGGTTCGATGCGGCCGTGCGGATCCTCACACGCGTTTATAAGACCGAGGACCCGGCAAATGCGGCGCGGTTCCGGACGCCGCCTGGGCTGGTCTATCCCCCAGCCGATGTGTTGCGAATCGATGGGGAGGGCCGGCCGGACGTAACGCTGGGCCTGATGGGCTTGACCGGCCCAGCCGGCGTGTTGCCCCGCCACTACACCGAGTTCGTGACCCAGACCCTGCGCGGCCGTTCGACCGCGCTGCATGATTTTCTGGATATGCTGTCGCACCGGTTCGTCGCGTTCTTCGCCAGGGCGACGATCAAATACCGGCCCGCTCCAGCAGCGGAAACGGCGGCGCTTCGCTCACCGCCGGAACCCGATCCCGTGACGCAGGTCCTATTGGCCCTCACCGGTTACGGCACAGCGCATCTGACTCCCCGGATGCTCACCGGTAGCGAGCCGATACTGCATTACGCTGGCCTGTTCGCCATGCGACCCCGGTCGGCGGAGCGGCTACGGGCACTCATTTCCGATTTCCTGGGAATGCAAGTGGAGGTTGTGGAGTTCGCGGGCGCCTGGCTTACCCTGCCGCCGGATCAACGCACCCGGATCGGCGTGGGCGGTGCGTTCGGCCGTCTCGGGGTCGACGCATCCGCCGGTGTTCGCGCATGGGACCCGCAGGCTCGGTTTATCCTTCGCATCGGACCGTTGGACCGAACAGGGTTCGAGCGGATGCTGCCGGATCGTCTCGCGTTGCACCGGCTGGTATCGTTGGTGCGCGCTTATGTCGGCTATGAGCAGGGGTTCGCGATCAACCCCATCCTGAGGGCCGAGGATATCCCGCCAGTACGGATGGACCCGGACGCCGCCTCTCCGCCACGCCTCGGCTGGAACACCTGGATGCCGATGTCGGCCGGCAATCTCGCGACGCGACGCGACGCCGCCGACGCTCAGTTCGAAGCGGAAGTGATCGAGGCTCAGCAGGCTATATTGGGAAGGTCGGCGGCATGACCGGATGGGGTAGCGGTTATATCACCGACATCGCCTATCTGAGCGGCTGGTATCGTCAGCAGTCGCCCGGACTGCTGGCCCTGGCATGCCTGATGAATGGTGTCGAGACGGCAATGCCGGCCGGCGACGACCCGGTTCATGTGCTGGAACTCGGTTGCGGTCAGGGATATGCCGCGTTGCTGCTGGCGGCGAGCAACCCGACCTGGCGGATCACCGCGGTCGATTTCAACCCGGCCCATATCGCCGCCGCCCGGGCATGGGCCGCGGAAGCACGGCTGGAGAACGTCACTTTCCTGGAAGCCGACCTGGCCACTTTGGCCGAAGATCGAGCCGCACGCATGATCCCGGAGGCCGATTTCGTTACCCTGCACGGGCTTTGGACCTGGATCGCCCCGGCGGTGCGGGATGGGATCGTGCGGTTGCTGCGGGACAAGGTGCGGCCGGGCGGGATCGTGCATGTCAGCTACAATGTGCTGCCAGCCTGGGGACCACGCATCGGAATGCAACGACTGATCCACGATGCGGGTCGTGTCCTGGCTGGGCGCAGCGACCGGCAGGCCGAGGAAGGGATCAAACTCGCACAGAGTCTGCTCGCCGCGGAGGCGATCAACCTCCGCCTGCCAGCGTCGACCGGGCAAATGCTGGAGCAGCTCGGCTCGCTGCCGGTCGCCTATCTGGCGCACGAGCTGATGAACGAAAATTGGCAGCCTTGTTTTATGGCCGATGTCGCGGCGGCGTTCGCGGGCGCAAAGCTGGAATGGGTCGGTTCCTCGAATCTCATCGAGAATTTCCCCGCGTTGACACTGACCGCACCGCAACAGGCGGTGCAGCAGCGCTTCGACGATCCGCTGTTGCGCGAGCTGGTCAAGGACATGTGCATCGACCGTGCGCTGCGGCACGACGTCTTTGTCCGCGGTGTCCGCCGCATAACCCAGCCGGTGCGCGATGCCGCGTTGTTGGATGTCATTCTCGGTATGTCGGTTCCCGCGGACGAGTTGCCATTGGAGGCCTCGATTCCGGCCGGAAAAGTGGAACTGAGC
Source organism: Acetobacteraceae bacterium (assembly GCA_025352375.1). Classification (GTDB taxonomy): domain Bacteria; phylum Pseudomonadota; class Alphaproteobacteria; order Acetobacterales; family Acetobacteraceae; genus Rhodopila. The sequence continues at coordinate 39,188 of JANXTL010000261.1, forward strand.
CGCGCCTTTTACCATCCGGTGGCGCAAGCAATGGCGGATGGGCCGCGTCGGACGAAGGATCTGCTGCAGGCCGATCATGTGCAGGGACGGAAGGACAATCCGGCGGAACTTATTGGCATTCTCGTGGGTTTGGGATTCGCGGAACCGGCGGTCAGGCTTGGCGTGGGCCCTGGTGCGGCGGCCATTCGGCTCAATCAAGTGGCACTGCGGCGAATGCTCCGAACGGAGAATATCAACCGCCCGGTCGCGGCGGCGAGTTTGCGGATGGGGACCGCCATGCCGTTAACGCTGCTTGAGTTATTCGTCGCTGAGCAGGCCCGTCAGGGCAATACCGACGCCTTGTATGTCGGTGAACTTCTCGGAATGGCGGCCCATCAGGGGCAGACGATCGATTCGATCATCCAAACGCGACTACCAGTTTTGCGGGCAGCGGGTGTTTTTTAACCGCATATTTAAGTGGTCGACGGAAAAATTCGCACGAAATAGTGACTGAATTCTCATGACCTGGGAAATGAAAGGTGTTATAAAGTGTTATCTGGTCGATGGAGGATTTCGCCGTGCGCTTTTTGTTCGTTCCGTTTTTAGCACTGCCGTTGGTTATCGGCGGTTTGCCGGTTCTCGCGCAGGGCAGCCCGTCGGCTGCCGAAATCATCAGTACGCTGAAGCCGACCGGAAATCTGGTTGGTGGCAGCACGCGCGGCATCCGTTTGAGCGGCGCGCCGGCACCGACGCCGATGACACAGGTCACGACGGGTCAGCCGCGTCCCACCGCGCACGCCGCGGCGCCACCGCCGCCGCCCGCGCCGACGCATGGCGCACCATCAGCCAGTCTTACGGTCAATTTTTCCAGTGGGTCGGCCGATCTCACGCCGCAAGCCGTCCACGCGCTGAATGAACTCGGACGGGCGCTCAGCAGTACGGAGCTCGCAGCGTACAAGTTCCGGATCGAAGGCCATACCGATACGGTCGGGACTCCGGAGGCCAACCGCGCATTGTCCGAACAAAGGGCCAAGGCCGTCGTCGCCTATATCACGTCCCATTTCGCGGTGGACGCCGCGCGTTTGCAAGCGGTTGGCATGGGTGAGCAGGATTTGGCGGTACCCACCCCTGCGCAAACCGCGGAACCGCGCAATCGTCGGGTTTTGGTCGTCAACCTAGGCGCCTAAAGCCTTCCGGCGGAGCGCGAGGCGGGATAGGCTGGCCGCTATGAAGCGAGCCGACCTCAACGACGATTCGACCGTGAAACTGTCGCGACCGCGCGCATCGCTCTCGCGTCAGGCCGGTTCCCCATTGCCAACCATGCGCTGGCTTTGGCTGGCGGCAGGCGTTTTTGTCGTTGTGGCCGGGGGGGCGACCGCCGGTTGGGTATTTTGGCCGCGTGATGCTCCTGTCGTCGCCAGTACGATAGTCCCGCAGGTAACCCCACAAGTGCCACTGCCGCCCGAATTCGTCGTTGAAACAGCGACCGAGGCGCGGATCCGCGACAATGTAGCCACGGACCTGACGATATTCCGTTGGACGGCGAACCCCGACGTCCTGGTCCTCGATTTTGCGTCGTTGCACGAGCAGGGCTTGATGCTCAACCGCCTCGGTGCGTTTGCCGAAAAGGCGCAAATTCCGCATGACCGCGTCTTGACCGATGTCGAACTGGATCTGGCGATTCGGCGCGTCGGTGATACGCCTGAGACTTTTTATTATGGCCACGACTACAGCGCCGCGACAGTCGCGCGGTTTTTCGCTTTGGCTGATCGGGACCATGTCGTGCTCACTTCCGGAGAAGAGGCGCTTCGTCGGCTCCTGCAACAGGAGGGGTGGCTGAGCGGAACAAAGGTGGGCGGTCTCATTTCGATACCCAAAGCCGGTGCCGACGCTCGGGTGACCGTGGACGTGCGGGCCACCATTCTGCACCACGAATTGTCGCACGGCGAGTATTTTAGCAATCCGGCTTATGCAGCCTACACGCATTCGTTCTGGACGAGCGCCCTGACCGAATTGGAACGGCAAGCGGTTCGCCGGTACCTGACGGCCGAAAACTACGATCCCTACTTGGACGAGCTTATGGAAAACGAAGCCCAGGCGTATCTGATATTCACCGATCATCCCGCGTTTTTTACCCCCTCGATGGTCGGCATGACCGAGTTGCGGCGGGCCGAGTTGCGGACGATTTTTTTACGCAACGTTCCCGTCCCGTGGATGCGGGACGATGTGCCGCTGCCACCTGCGGTAGCGAGAGCTGCCGCCCACTGACATCGGGTCGCCGCCTATTTCGCGACCGTATCCACGACAAGCACATTGCCCGCCACCCGGATGCCACGCTGGCGTGCCGCTTCGACGGCGGCTCTGAGGTCGCGCAGATAATCGGCGATCGACTCGACGTTCGCCGGGCGCGGCCTGTCGAACAAAGGTTGGGACGATTGTATCGCGATGATCATATCGACGCCGTATGGCTCTCCAACCTCCCATGCGGGGTGGCCCGGGCTGACTTCCCCAAGGTTCACCTGTTCCCCCGGCGCGAAAATACGGGCGACCGGCTCGGTCGCGACGCCCAATTTGGCGTCGGCGACCTGCGGATACAGATGCTGGACGTTGCCATCGTGTGCGACGTAATCGACACGGAGCATGCCCTTGAAATCGGCCATGACGAGACGCGGCCTGATGCGATCCCCGTCCCGTAGCAAGGCGCGCCCGTCGGCGAGGCTGAGGACCAGGCCGGGCGATTTCGTGCCAAATCCGAGCATTGTCGGCTGCACAATATCGAGCACGGGGCAGTAGAGTGGATCGACGCTGGTCACGTGCCAGTTGATGCCGCCGGGAATGGTCATCTCGGCTAGGCCATTACGCAGGGCATTTGGCGCGGGTGGTGCCGCGGCACCCTTGAGTGTTGCAGCGCCCGTTGGTTCGATATTGCCCTCAATCGAGACGCAGTGCTGACCGGCGAGAAGTTGTGCGATCCTGCCGCGTAGTGCCTCAAGATTTTCGGCGCTGGTGTGATCCGGTGCCGGCGTTGGAACGGGCTGCGGTGGCCGCACCGGCTCCGGTGTCGGGGGCTGCGGCGCGGGCGGCCGCACGGGCTCCGGTGTTGGCGGTGTCGGCACGGGTGGTGTCGGCACGGGTGGTGTCGGGATGGGCGGTGCCGGAATGGGCGGTGTCGGGATGGGCGGTGCCGGAATGGGTTTCGGGGTTGGTGGCGGAACGGGCCCCGGTGGCGGCATGAGAAAGTAGTAAGCGCCACCGCCGCCCAGCAGAATCACGACGGCCGCGGCGGCGGCAAACAGCGGTAGCGCCGATTTCTTCTTTGCCACCGGTGCAACGACAGCATTGTTCACCGTGGCAGGGGGGCTTGGCCGGGCAGGGGGAGGTGACGGGCGCGCCGCCGTGGACCGCGGCGCGGCGACCATGGTCGCCTCCTGATCGTGCTCCGGTTCCGTCAGCAAGCGGCCTTGGGCCGCATTGCGAAGTGCCACAGCGAATTCAGCGGCATTCGCGAACCGATCTTCCGGTCTTTTCGCCATCGCTTTGCGGACGATGGCATCGAACGGGGTGGGCGATGTCACTGAAATCTGCGATGGCAACGGCGCTTCGGTGTTGAGCGCCTTGTGCATGATCGCCGACATCCCGCCTTCGAACGGGCGTTCGCCGGTTAGCAATTGGTACAGCAGCACGCCAGAGGAATAGATATCCGACCGCGCGTCGACCACCTGTCCCATGATTTGTTCCGGGGACATGTAGGCGGGCGTGCCGAGCACGGTACCCGCCTGCGTCATGGAGGAACTCTCGATCCGGGCGATACCGAAATCGGCGATCTTGGCCTGTCCCTCACTGGTCAGCATAATGTTCGCGGGCTTGATATCGCGGTGCACCACCCCGCGGTCGTGGCTGAATTTCAGCCCTGCCAGCAGATCTTCCATGATCCGCATGGTGTTAGCGATGGTAAAACGTTCCTGCTTATCGAGCAGGTTCTTCAACGGCGGGCCGTCGATATATTCCATTACGATGTAGGCGACATCGCCGGTTTCGCCGTAATCGAAGACGCCTACGATGTTTGGATGGTTCAGGCGGCCGGCGGCCTGCGCCTCCCGCCGGAAGCGTGCGAGCGCTTCCTCGGTTTCGGGATCGGAGGCATCCGGCAGGTTGACGGTTTTGACCGCCACGCGCCGTTCGATAATGGGGTCCCAGCCTTCATAGACCGTTCCCATCGCGCCGCGCCCGAGCTGGCGTTTGATCTCGTACTTGCCGAGGGTGTCGACCGTCGCCATGCGGCTCCCTGCGCCTTGATGTTGTTCGCATCATAGACTGGCGAACGGGAATGATGAAATCCCCCCGTTGGGGCGATTCCGTTGCCGGAACCGCCCCGAGCGGCATCCCCTCAGCTATGCCACTTGAACTCCTGCGCCTTACGCTGCGAGCCCAGGCTGAGCTTCACATTGACCAACGCCGGGCCGTCGAACCGCATCGCCTCATCCAGCGCGGCGCGGAGGTCCTTCGGATCCTCGACATACGAACCATGGCCGCCGAAGGCCTGCATCATCAGGTCGTAACGAGCGCCCCAGATCAGCGAATTCGGCCGCATGTTGAGCATCGGGTTGTCCGGGATTTCCTCCATGCCCGGCCCGATGCCGCCGTTGTTGAACACGACGATCTTTGCCGGCAGGCCGTAGCGGCACAGAGTCTCCATCTCCATGCCGGAGAACCCTATGGCCGAGTCGCCGGATACATGGACGATTGGCTTGTCGGGGTGAGCCACGCAGGCGGCAACCACGAATCCCAGGCCGACGCCCATCGTGCCGTACGTGCCCGCATCCAACCGTGAGCGCGGGTTGAAATTCGGCAGCTGGGTGCGGCCGATATCCATCGTGCTCGCACCTTCGGAGCATATGATGGCGTTCTTCGGCACCCAGGCCGCGACGTCGCGCAACAACCGGTAGTAACCGCCCGGGGCCGCATCATCGGCGATTTGCGGGGCGATCAGCGCCGCGTTCTCGGATGACTTCTTGGCAATGGCGGCGTGCCAGGGGGTTTCCTTCGGGTAGAACCACTGGCGGCCTTCGAGCGCCTTGTTCAACTGCCCGACAATCGCTTTGCCGTCGCCGACCAGCGCGACCTCGGCCGGCTTGTTCTGGTGCATTGCTTCCGGCGAGATGTCGAGCTGCACGACCCGCACGTCCTTGTTGTAACGCGGCGGCAGGCCGAAATGCATGATCCAGTTGAAGCGTGCGCCCATCAGGAAGATGACGTCCGCTTGTTGCAGCGCCAGGCTGCGGGCCGCACCGACCGACAGCGGGTGGTCGTCGGGCATCACGCCCTTGCCCATCGGAGAGGCGAGGAATGGCAGCTGCGTGCGCTCGATGAACGCGCGGACTTCGCCCTCGGCGCGGGACGACGCCATGCCCTTGCCGATGATGACCAGCGGGCGTTGTGCCGATTGCAGCACGTCCAGCGCCTGTTCGATATATTCCGGCATCGTCTGCGTGCGCGGCGGTTCGGGGCAGCGGGCGGTCTCGATCACGTCGTTTGTGTCGCAGGAGCCGAGGATGATGTCATCGGGAATATCGAGATAGGTAGAGCCAGGGCGGCCGTAGATCGATTGCCGGACCGCCATTTCCACGTAGAATGGTATGCGGTGCACGTGCTCGATCGCGTGGGCCCATTTGCTGACGGGGGTCGCGCACATCACCTGACGCTCCTCCTGGAAGGAGCCCATGCCGTTGCGGTAGGTTTCGGACGCGCCGCCGATGAGCAGCATCGGCCAGCAGTTCTGCTGCGCGTTCGCCAGACCCGCGAGGCCATGGATCACGCCGGGGCCGGTCACCACGATGCAGGAGCCGGGGCGGCCGGTCATGTAGCCGATGGCGCCGGCGGCGTAGGACGCGGCTTGCTCATTGCGCATGCCGATGTAGGGGAGTCCGACCCTTTGCGCGGCCTCGGCCAAGGGGCCGACCGGGAATCCGACCACCCCGAACATGAATTCAACGCCTTGCTCCTTGAGGCTTTTTGCCAAAAGGTCGGCACCTTTGATGTCTGCCATTATTTCCTCCTGTTTTTCCCCGGTCGCGAGCGTCCGGGGCATGATTACCGAAACAGGGGAAGCTTACGCGTTTGTGGCTTGAGGGCAAATGGATGCTTACCCGGCGCTGGCGGCGCTGGGCGTATCGGTTCAGGCTGATGCAACTTGAGCAAATTCATCCGCCCAGCCAGTCGACGCCCGGAGCGTCTCCGGATCGCTGTTGGGGGCGCTAACGGCTCACGCAGGGACCTTCAACCCCTCGGCCACCGTGAACGGCGCCTCGGTCTTCGATTGGATTTCTTCCAGCGTCACGTCCGGCGCTATATCCACCAGCCGCAGCCCGCCGTCCTTGCCCTTCGCTGCCACTTCGAACACACCGAGTTCGGTGATCACCAAATCGATCACGCCGGCCCCGGTCAGCGGCAGGTTGCACCGCTTCATCAGCTTGGGTTTGCCGCCGGCGGTATGCTCCATGAGCACGACCACGCGGCGTACCCCGGCTACGAGGTCCATCGCGCCGCCCATGCCTTTGACCATCTTGCCGGGGATCATCCAGTTCGCGAGGTCGCCATTCTCCGCCACCTGCAAGGCGCCGAGGATGGAGATATCGATATGCCCGCCGCGCACCATCGCGAAGCTGGCGGCACTGTCGAAGTAGCTGGTGGTCGGCAGTTCCGTGACGGTCTGCTTGCCGGCGTTGATCAGATCGGCGTCTTCTTCGCCTTCGAACGGGAAAGGCCCCATGCCGAGCATGCCGTTTTCAGAGTGCAATTGAATGGACATGCCGTCCGGGATGTGGTTCGCCACGAGGGTGGGAATACCGATTCCTAAATTAACGTAGAAGCCGTCTTGCAGCTCGCGGGCGGCGCGGGCCGCCATTTGATCGCGGGTCCAGGGCATTGCTGTTTTCTCCTCAGGCGGCGCGCTTGCGCACGGTGCGCTGTTCGATTCTTTTTTCAACCGACGTCAGCGGAACGATGCGGTTGACGAAAATGCCGGCGGTGACGATGTGGTCGGGGTCCATCGAACCGGGCTCGACCAGGTGTTCGACCTGGGCGATCACCGTCTTGCCCGCGGTGGCCATCATCGGGTTGAAATTGCGGGCGGTCTTTCGGTAAATCAGGTTACCCTCGGGGTCGGCCTTCCAGGCGTGGATAATGGCTAGATCCGCGGTCAGGCCGCGCTCCATGATGTATTCCCGGCCGTCGAAGATCTGGCTTGGCTTGCCCTTGGCGATCTCGGTGCCAGCGCCGGTCGCGGTGAAGAACGCCGGAATGCCCGCCCCGCCAGCGCGGATTCGTTCTGCTAGCGTGCCCTGTGGGTTGAACTCGATCTCCAACTCGCCGGCCAAGTACTGCTTGGCGAAAGTGGCGTTTTCGCCGACATATGAGGAAATCATCTTCCGCACCTGACGGGTTTGCAGCAGCAGGCCCAGGCCAACATCGTCGATGCCGGCGTTGTTGGAGATAATGGTCAAACCCTTCACCCCGCTGTCGCGGATCGCCTCGATCAG
>JANXTL010000009.1 GCA_025352375.1 Acetobacteraceae bacterium
CGCTCTAGCGAGTTGCCTTAACCAACCTCCGGCAAAACCTCCGTCTCTAACAGCGCCTTCGACAGTGCCGCATCGCCTTCCGACACGCCTCGTAACGACCCGGTCATTGCCACCTTGTCCAACCCGAGCGCCGCCAGGCCGCGCAGCCGAGCGACGCATTGGTCCGGAGTGCCGGCGATAGCGAAACGGTCGATAAATGCGGGCGTCAGCACTCCGGCCTGCCGCGAGTCCCCCCGCGTGTGTGCCTTCATGTCGTAATTATCTCGCAAATCGTGCAGCACGGCGCGGTCTGAATCAGAAACAGGGCCGCTGGCTTTGCCGTGCATGACCGAGAACCGGGCGAACGTTGTCAGCCCGCCTTTCACCAGGTCTCGCGCCTTGTCCGCGTCCGGATTGCAGCCGCAGTTCACGTAGGCACCAAAGGCGATGCCGTTCGGGTCCAGCCCAGCCTTGCGGCGGGTGTCCCGTGCCAGTTCGATGCCCCAGGCGATGCGCGCCTCATCGGCGCCGAGCGCGAACATGATGCGGTCGGCGTGCAGGGCGGCGATGGCGATGACGCGGGGGCCGCTGGCCGCGACCTCGATGGGCACGGTGTCGCCCCGGTCGGAAATCCAGCCGATGTGGCTGGCGGGCGGGGCGTCGGCCAGTTCCAGCTCGGACATTGGCGGGGCGACATCCAGCGGGATGTCGATGTCGGCGAAGGGGACGGACTCGCCATGCAGGTATGCGCGGAGTTGCCGCAAATACCGAACGAATGACGGCAACCGCGCCGGTGCTCGGCCCAGATGTGCGAGGGCAGAGTCCCCGCGCCCTATGCCCAGCACCGCCCGGCCGTTCGACAGACGTTGCACGCTGGCGATGCTGCACGCCGTGACCGCCGCGTGCCGGGTGACGGAGTTGGTCACGCCGGTCCCCAGCCCCAGCCGCTGGGTCACGGTCGCTGCCATCGCCAGCGCCACATACGGATCGCCCGACAGGTTTTGGGAGTCCACGACCAACAGGCCGTCCCAGCCGGCTTCCTCCAGTTGGGCGGCCACCCTGGCGGTGCCGCGGGGCGAGGCGACGCCTGTGATCCAAAGCTGCATGGTTTATCCTCCTGCTTCCGTTCGGCCGTGAATGGGTGGAAGCTTACGGCGGAAGCGACATGGGAGAAAACCCGCATGACCCAGGATATGGATGCCGGCGCCAAGGAGACCTTGCGCCTGATCGGTCCCGCGCCGGGCAATTGGGTGCCGGATCGGGCGGGCATCGACCACAACGTGGTGCTGGTGGGCGGCGGACAGACCGGCTGCGCCTTCGCCTGGGCGCTGCGGCGGGCGGGGATTGGCAAGGTCTCGGTCATCGACGCCGCGCCGGATGAGGCTCATGCCGGGGTCTGGCTGAACGCCGCGCGGATGAACCTGCTGCGCACGCCCAAGGCGCTGGTCGGGCCAGAAATCGGGCTGCCGGCGTTGAGCTTCCAGGCCTGGTACGAGGCGCGGCATGGGCGGGAGGCTTATGCGGCGATCGACCGCATTCTCCGCGTCGATTGGGCTGCCTATTTATCCTGGTACAAGCAGTTCCTGGGGATCGAGATTCGCTATGGTACCACGCTGAACCGGATCGAACCGGTCGGCGACCATTTCCGCCTGCATCTGTCATCGGGAATCGAAACAACCCGCAAAATCGTGCTGGCGAACGGCGTCGGCGGCAATGGCGGTCCGTACTATCCGCCGGCATTGGCGGGGCTGCCTGTGTCGGTGCGCGCCCATACGGCCGACCGCATCGATTTTGTCGCTTTGCGCGGCAAGACCGTTGCGGTGGTCGGCGGCGCGGCTTCGGCCTTCGATGTGGCTGGCGTGGCGCTGGAGGCGGGGGCAGGGGAGGTGCATTTGTATGTGCGACGGGCCTCGGTCGCATCCGTACCGATCAGCCGGTCGCGCGGGTTTCCGGGCGCTTACGACAATTACCGTTCGTTGCCGGATGCGATTCGATGGCAGCAGGCGGTACGGTTCCAACGCTCCGGCTCGACCCCGACCGTCGATGCGATCGCCCGCGCGGTGGCGTTTCCCAATTTCCATTTGCATCTGTCCTCACCTTGGGTTTCGGCGCGGATGGAGGGCGGGCAGATCGTGGCCCAAACCGGCGACCGGACGGTACGTTGCGACTTCGCCATCGCCGGCACCGGCTATTTCCAGGACCCCAACGCTCGGGTTGAACTGGCGTGGTTCGCATCCGAAATAATGCTATGGCGCGATCGTTACACCCCGCCGGACGGGGAGGAGAACGAGTACCTCGGCACCCACCCTTATTTGGGCGAGGGGCACGAATACCTGGAAAAAACCCCCGGCGCCGCCCCGTTCCTGCGTAACATCCATGTACACAACCCAGCGGCGTTTGTCAGTTTCGGCTTGCCGATCGGGGATGTGCCGAGCATGAAACGGGACATTCCGGGGGTGACGGCGCGGATCGGGCGGGATCTTTTTCTGGCGGACCTCGACGTGCATGCGGTGCGGATGATGGGCGGTGTCGTCTCGGATTTCGAGCCGGAGCTTTACGCCGCGGCGCTAGACCCGGTGGCCCCAGGTCGTGGGATCGGGTAAGCTTCCAGCTGACAGGAGGGCATCATGGTTCCGGGATTTTCGCGTTTGGCGGTCAAAGGGTATCGACGGCTTAGGGACGTGGACCTGGAGCTGCGGCCGTTGAACGTGCTTATCGGGGCGAACGGGGTTGGGAAAAGTTCGGTCCTGGATGTATTGGACCTTATGGCTGCGTCGGCAGGTGCCAATCTCGAAAGCTCGATTACCGAGTTGGGTGGAATGGCGTCATTGCTAACCGCGGACGGACAGACAACAGACATGGTGGTTTCGCTGCAAGTGGCCCAGGACGGTGCCGCACCGCTGGATTACGAGATTAAACTATCAAGTAAGGGTTACGGATATGAAATATCATATGAAAAAATGATGCAGCAGCGGACTGTTAAATCCTCGACCCCGTTTAAGTATATAGACTCAATTGGATCGCGCATCCGGTACCAGCATAGTGGAAAATTTGTCGAACCAAATTGGGATTACAGATGGCTCGAAACCTCGTTATCCCAGGTTCCTAAGATGTACCGCGAGGCGGAGAGCTTCCGGCGCCTGCTTGCGGACGTTTCGGAAATTTACCACGCTCTCGACGTTAAGGGCCGCTCGCCCGTCCGGATGCCGCAGGCACTTTCGCCTGCACGAACACCCGGAACAAACGGTGAGGACCTGTTGTCATGTCTTTACATGCTGCGTGAAACCGAACGTGATCGATTCGAAGCACTTGAAGATGCTTTGAAAGCAGCCTTTCCTACTTTTCAACGACTTGAGTTTCCTCCGCAGTCTGGTGGCCTTCTTACTTTAGGATGGAGAGATGAGAATTTCACACGACCTATTTTCGCCAACGAGCTGTCAGAAGGTACGTTGCGCTTCATCTGGCTTGCGACACTGCTTCAGAGCCCCGGCTTGCCTAAGGTTGTATTGATTGACGAGCCAGAGGTGAGTTTGCATCCGGAAATGCTACGATTACTCTCGGATTTGATGCGAGAGGCGTCGGAGCGCACTCAATTGATAGTGGCGACTCATTCCGATCGATTTGTGCGGTTTCTAAAGCCGGAAGAATTGATAGTGTGCGATCGTGATGACCTGGGTGGCGCGACTTTTAACAGAGCTGACGATTTGGATCTGGCAATGTGGATGGACGAGTACACCCTCGATCAGCTTTGGAGCATGGGGCGGCTGGGAGCCAGGCCGTGACGACGCGCATCGCCATACTGGTTGAGGGTGCGACCGAAGGCGCGTTCAAGAAACCCCTGCTTACATTTCTGAGAGATCGCTTGTCGCTGGGCATGCCAAAGCTCGATTTCCTGATAGAGCATGGTCGCATTCCGAAAGAGGACAAGCTCAAAAGGGTTGTGCAGCGGCTGCTCAATAAAAATGATGCGGTTATTGCGCTGACCGATGTTTATACTGGGGGCACGCCGCTTGATTTTAAAGACGCGGCTGAGGCAAAGGCGAAAATGACAAGTTGGGTCGGGGCCGCAGATCGGTTCTTTCCTCATGCGGCTCAGCATGATTTTGAGGCTTGGTTGCTCCCATATTGGCCGCGAATTCAGGCGTTGGCTGGAAGCAACCGTCAGACTCCGTCGCAACACCCAGAAAGTGTCAATCATGGCAATCCGCCAGCGTATGTCCTGAGGGACGTGTTCAGAATTGGGACAAAACACCGGACTTATTCGAAAACCAGGGATGCTGAGGCGATTCTCCGCGGCCAGGACCTGTCGATCTCCGCCGAGAAATGCCCCGAACTGAAAGCGTTCCTCAACATCATCCTCAAGCTTTCGGGCGGGGAGCCGCTATAACTCCCCCTCCGCCCGCAACATCCGCACCGCCTCCCGGAACGCCCCAGCCGTCGCCGCCACGTCGTCCGCCGTGTGGGTCGCCGACACGAACCCACCGATGCGGCCGTTCACATCCACTCCGTTCACCAGCAGCGCCAGCCGTAGCTTGTGCGACAACCCCGCCGGTTGGGATTTCAGCACAGTCATCGGCTGCGTTTCCGGCACGAACGCGCCGGGCTTCACTGTCACCGCCGGCGCGCCGAGAAACGTGTGAAACCCCGAGTACGTACCGTACAGGCTCCAGCCCACATTCTCCTCGGCGAGCACCGCGTTCACCGCGTCGCGCAACGAAGCCGCCACCGAAGAGGCGCGATCCGACGCATCCGTCTCCGCGATGACCGTTAGCGCGGCGGTGCCGGCGGCGGCCGAGACAGGGTTGGCGTTGAACGTGCCCTGGTGCTGGATTTTCTCCCGCCCGGCCTTCGCCGAGACAGCGAAGTCTAGCTGGTCCAGCACGTCCTTGCGCCCCGCCACCGCCGCGCCTGGCAAACCGCCGGCCAGGATTTTGGCGAAACTGCACAGATCCGGCCGCACCCCGTACGCCGCCTGAGCACCGCCTCGGGTCGCCCGAAACCCGCTGACAACCTCATCCATAATCAGCAGCGTGCCGGCTTCCTCGGTCAGGCGCCGCAGTTCCCGCAGGAAGTCCGCGCCGATGGGCACCTGGCCGAAGGACGAGCCGGTCGGCTCCAGAATAGCCGCCGCGATATCCCCGCGCGCCAGGGCCGCCTTCAATGCCGGCAGATCGTTCGGCGGGATCAAAATCGACTGAGCCGCCACCTCCGCCAGCACCCCCGGCGTCGCCGAACCGTCGAAGTGGCTGGTGTATCCAGCCGCCATGTGGTCATGCCACCCGTGGAAATGCCCCTGAAACCGCAGCAAAATCGGGCGTCCCGTAAACGCGCGGGACAAGCGCACCGCCATCAGTGTCGCCTCGGTGCCCGATGACGTGAAGCGCACCCGCTCCGCCGAGGGCACCAGACGTTGCACGGCCCGCGCCCAGGCCAGTTCGCGGGGGTGGGACGCCCCGAAATGGGTGCCCGCCGCCAACGCCTCGGCCACCGCCGCCGTCACCTGGGGATGAGCGTGGCCCAGCAGCAGCGCACCGTGGCCACCGTAGAAATCGACGTATTTGTTGCCGTCCACGTCCCATTTATGCGGTCCGGCCGCTCGGGTGACGTAAATGCCGTAGGGGTCCAGATGTCGCGAATCGTGCGTGATCCCGCTGGGGAACAGCGTCGCGGCCTCTCGAGCCAGCTCCGCCGACCCGGGGGTGCGGGCGTGATAGGCTGACAAGATGCCGGAATTGCGCAACATATCGTTCATCTCGGGGGCCTCTATACGGGGGCGGGTCGGGTCGTTCGGAGTAAGCTAACGCCGCACGCGACGCAGGAGAAGCCCGCGCCCGCCAGCAGCGGCAGCCACGCCGTTGTCCGTCGGGTTCGTCCATGCTTCGGTGCTGGTCCTTGTGCCGGGCGCGCAAACAAGCTCGAATGCTTGGGCCCGGAAAACACCCCGCATTGCTGGTCAGCCCCGCCGAGGATAGGAGACTCCCATCATGTAGGGAGCCTCGGGACATGCGCCTCGCCGTCATCTCTGACATTCACGCCAACCTGCCGGCGCTGGAGGCGGTGCTCGCCGACATCGCTGGGCGCAGCGCCGATGCCATCGTCAATCTGGGCGATTGTGTCGCCGGCCCGTTGTGGCCGAGTGAAACGTGGGCGTTACTGAACGCGCGCGGCATTCGGACGGTGCGTGGCAATCACGACCGCTATCTGCGCAGCCGCCCGGCCGAGCGGCTGCCCGCCGCCGATCGGTTCGCCCTCGGCACGTTGAGCGAGATTCACACCCAGGCCTTGTTCGATTTGCCGCCGACAATCGATCTGGGGGACGGTGTGCTGGCGGTGCATGGGACACCCACCGACGACGGCGCCTATCTGACCGAGGAAATGTTATCCGGCCGCATGGCGCCGGCGCCGCGCGAAACGGTGGTGCAACGGCTGGGCGCGGCGATGGACCGCGCCGTCGTGCTATGCGGCCACAGCCACCGCCAGTCGGTGACTCAGGTGACGGATGGGCCGCTGATTTTGAACCCGGGGACGGTGGGTTGCCCGGTCTTCGCCGATATGACCACCGCCAATGCGTTGGAATTCCGCTCGCCGCACGCGCGTTACGCCATCCTGACCCGGCGCGGCGACCGTTGGGGTGCCGAATTGTTCGCCCTGGACTACGATTGGGACCACGCGGCGGCCAAGGCCCGCGACAACGGATTCCCTCGATGGGGGGAGGCTCTGTCGGGCGGGGCAGTGCGATGAAAGCCATGATCCAGGCGGGGCGGGCGGCTTTGGGCTGCTCGCTGATGTTTCCGTCTCCGCAACTGGTGGAGATGCTCGGGCACGCTGGGTTCGACTGGGTGCTGCTGGATTGCGAGCACGGGTCTTTGAGTTTGTCGGATGTGGAGGTCATGGCCATGGCGGCGGACGCGGTTGGCATCACCGCCATCGCTCGGCCCCGCAGCAACGCGGCGGCGGACATCGCGGCGGTGATGGATCGCGGGGTCTCGGGCGTGCAGATCCCGCATATCGATACTGCCGACGACGCAAGGCGGGCGGTGGCGGCGGTGAAGTTTGGGGAAGGGGACGGTTATCGGGGGTTGGCGGCCGGGACGCGGCCGGACCGCTGGGGGCTGGGCGCGAAAATGCCGGATTTCGTCGCGCAGGCGAATGCGCGGTCGCTCGTGTGCGTGCAGTTGGAGTCCGCCCGGGCGATCGCCAACGCCGCGGAGATTTTGACGGTGCCGGATATCGATGTGTTCTTCATTGGGCCGTCCGATTTGTCTCAGTCGATGGGGTTTCCGGGGGATGCGAAGGCGGCCCCGGTCGCGGCGGCGATCGCGGATACGCTCGGGTTGATCCGGGGGGCCGGGAAGGTGCCGGGGATGCCGGCGACGGCGGAGAATTTGACGGAGGTTTTGGGTGGGGGGTGCCGGTATGTTTACACGCATCTGCCTCGGGTGCTCGGGGCTGGGGCGCGGGGGTTTTTGGCGGGGCGGGGCGGCTGAGGTGGGTTTTGTGCCGGCGTCCCGGTGTCGCGCGCGATCTGACGCTTGACACAACAATAGTGTTGTGTATATATGACCCTGCCTGAGTTCGACTCCCTCGGAAATCTTCCTCCTGGCGAGCATGAGGTGTCATGGACGGAATTCGCGGAGCGGTATGGCTACAACCAAGCCCGTTCCTCGATTCTGGGGCAAATCGAGACGTGGCTGATGCACATGCGGCATGCTGGCTGCCGAACAGTTTACATCGACGGCAGCTTCATCTGCGAAAAGGACAACCCTGGCGATTACGATGCCTGCTGGGATCCAACCGGGATGGATCCTGCGCGGATCGACAAAGCCTTGCTTGACGGCACAGCACAAGGAAGGCTGGCCATCAAGCAGCGGTTCGGAGGGGATATTCGCCCCGACATGGAATGCCCGCCTGGCTCGATCCGACCTTATTTGCGGTTCTTTCAAAAGGACCGCGATGGGAACCCAAAGGGGATCGTTCGCTTTAACCTGCGAGAACTGACGTTATGATCAAGAATCGGCGGCAATACCGGACCACGCTGGATCAGCTTAAGATGCTTGCCTCGGCGCTCGGTCAGGCAAAGCAGATGCCGAAACCCGATGTTTTCGTGCGGGCGCATATCGCATCGCTGGAGACCGATATCGGACTGTTGCAAGCGGACGTCCGTCAGTACGACAGTTTGCGGCAAGGCAATTTTGATTTGGATAAATTGCGGGATATCGGGCGTTTAGGGCAGGACCTGATTCGTGCCCGAATTTATTGCAATATGACGCAGGAGGGGCTGGCGAAGGCGGTGGGGAAGAAAGAGCAGGCGATCCAGCGTCTGGAAGCCACGAACTATAGCACCGCGAGTTTGGCGACCGTGGCTATCATTGCGAGTACGCTGCTCGGTTACCGAACGTTGGCGGAAGGGCCGCATGGCCCGTCGCAATCGCTGGCGGAAATGGCCGATTAGCGGCCGCGGTATGTTCGCAGGCGATGACCCCGCTAGAGCGTGATCGCCTGAGGTTGACTTCAACCTCGGGCGTGAATCACCCTCTCAAACAAAGGCTTAGACCATGATCCAACGCCGAGATCGCGTGCGACCTCAAACGATCATGGTCTAG
>JANXTL010000038.1 GCA_025352375.1 Acetobacteraceae bacterium
CGTCGTCGAGCGTGCGTTGGAGGCTTACCAACAGCGCGAGGCCGGCCGGGAACCCGCCGCGGCGTTTTATGAGCGTCTCGCTCGGGATTGCGGCTGCGATATCGACCTGGAAGCCATCGTCCGGGAAAGTCGGGTACCGCACACCGGCCCGGACTTATGATCTTCGTCGACACCAATGTGATATCTGAAACCTTGCGGCGGGACCCCCAATCCGGCGGTGCTCGCCTGGCTCGTACGGCACGACGCCGAGCTGGCACTGTGGACGGTCGTTGTTGGCGAAATTGCATTCGGAATCGAGAAAATTCGGTTCGATGAACGGTCGGTGCGGCTGACCGCTGGTCTAACATCATGGCGCGAACGGTTTGCTGATCGGATCTTCCCCTTCACCGAGGCGGCGGCCCTTGCTTACGGCGCGCTCATGGGCGCCGCGTTGCGAGGCGGGCGGCTGATGGGCCTCGCTGATGGCATGATCGCCGCGATCTCAGTTGTGAACAACGGACAACTCGCGACCCGCGATGTAGCGGATTTTAGCACCACCGGACTCCGAATCGTTAGCCCATGATCGTTTGAGGTCGCACGCGATCGCGGCGTTCGATCATGGTCTAAGCCTTCGTTTGAGAGGGTGATTCACGCCCGAGGTTGAAGTCAACCTCAGGCGATCACGCTCTAGCCCCTGGAACGCGTGATTGAGCCAGAGTAACCCAGATCGCCGCCGTCGCGAGGTGCGCCTGTTCCTCACCCGTTTACCCCACCACCGCGGTGAAGGCGCACTGGATCAGTGCCGGGGCGTTTGCTGGCAACGGCTGGGTATGTCGCGCGGGGCGCGATGCCGGGTCCGGGAACATTTTCTCCCATTCCCCATTCAGCGCGGTTCGGCCGGCCGCCTGATCCGTGGCGAAAAATTCGATTTTCAGGAAATCGTCGGGAGCACCGCCGGCGGCTTCTTTGGCCGCGGCGAGCTGGAGGAACAGGTTCTTGACCTGGGCTTCCAGCGTGTCGGGGATCTTGCCGGTCGTGGGGTCGCGCGGGCCGATCACGCTCGACATGACCAGATTGCCGATTTTGCTGGCGTTGGGGATGGGGTTGGAATGGGCGAAGGCGGGCCAGTTGATGCTTTGGCGTTTGGGCATGGAGGGGTTGGAATCCAATCATCCGTCGCGCCGCAAGTCCAAAGTCGCAGAAATCCATCATATGCGAATCCCCTGCCTGGGTGGACGTTCGCGCGACATCCGGCGACCGTAACGCGAAACCGCCTTGACGCCACCGCCCGCCGGGCCTAAACGGCCCCTCCTTGCTGCGGGAGTAGCTCAGTTGGTTAGAGCGCCGGCCTGTCACGCCGGAGGTCGCGGGTTCGAGCCCCGTCTCTCGCGCCAGCAGCAAGTTTCCCCCTCGATCGTAAAAATGGCCTTTTTCAACGCCTCCGCCCCTATGGCGGTCCTGGCGGGATGGGGGTATATCCGGCGCGACCGAACGACCGATCAATCGCGCGACGGCGCGACCAGCAAGGATGAGTGGAACCGCGATGCAGCCTGTCCTCTACGGCTACCTGCCCATCCTCGTGTTTTTGGTCATTGCCGGCGGGATTGCCGTGGCGATGATCGGGGGCTCCTTGCTTCTTGCCCGTCAGAAACCGTATGCGGAAAAACTGTCGGCGTACGAATGCGGGTTTGACGCGTTCGACGATGCCCGCGGCCGGTTCGACGTGCGGTATTATCTCGTTGCCATCCTGTTCATCATCTTCGACCTGGAAGTGGCGTTCCTGTTCCCCTGGGCCGTGGCCCTGAAGGGAATCGGCGCATTCGGCTTCTGGTCGATGATCGCGTTCCTGGGCGTGCTGACCGTCGGATTCATCTATGAGTGGTGCAAGGGCGCCTTGGATTGGGAGTGACCGGCACATGAGCACCACATTAGCCTGGAACGGTAATGCTCTGCCGCCCGGCGCGGAACAGGACGCGGTGCTGAAGGGCATCACCGGTGAGATCGAGAATAAGGGCTTCATCGTTGCCAACCTCGACAAGGTGGTGAACTGGGCCCGCACCGGTTCGCTTTGGCCGATGACATTCGGTTTGGCCTGCTGCGCGGTCGAGATGATCCACGCGTACATGCCGCGCTACGACCTCGACCGGTTGGGCATCATTCCACGCGCCTCACCCAGGCAGTCCGACGTCATGATCGTCGCTGGGACGCTGACGAACAAAATGGCCCCGGCGTTGCGCAAAGTGTACGACCAGATGCCGGAGCCGCGTTGGGTGATCAGCATGGGAAGCTGCGCCAACGGCGGCGGCTACTACCATTATTCGTATTCGGTTGTGCGCGGTTGCGACCGGGTGGTGCCGGTCGACATTTACGTGCCGGGCTGCCCGCCCACGGCAGAGGCTCTGGTCTACGGGATCATGCAGTTGCAGAAAAAGATCCGCCGCACGGGGACCATCCTCCGTGGCTGAGCAAACCGCCCCCGTCGAAGTGCCGCCGCCGGCCCCGACGGCCGCCGAACTGTTCGCCGCCGCGGTCGCGACATTGCCGGGTGCGATCGGGACTCGCTGGCAGCATGGCGAACTAACCGTCGATGCGACCCGACAATCAATCGTGCCGCTATGCATGGCGCTGCGCGACGATCCCCGGTTTGCGTTCGAGCAGATGATGGACCTCTGCGGCGTCGATTGGCCGGAACGGGCGGAACGGTTCGAGGTTGTGTATAATTTGCTGTCGGTGTCGCTCAACCACCGCATCCGGGTTGTGGTGACGACGGACGAAACCACGCCGGTCCCCTCGGTGCTGGACGTTTGGCCCGCCGCGACCTGGTGGGAACGGGAGGCTTGGGATTTGTTCGGTATCATCTTCTCCGGCCAGCCCGATCTGCGGCGCATCCTCACGGATTACGGGTTCGAGGGGCATCCGTTGCGGAAGGATTTTCCCCTCACTGGTTATGTGGAAGTTCGCTACGACGAGGACCGCAAGATGGTGGTCTACGAGCCGGTGAAGCTGACGCAGGATTTCCGGAGTTTCGACTTCCTGTCCCCGTGGGAGGCCATGACCACCCTGCCGGGCGACGAGAAAGTCTTCACCGATCGGGCGAAGTCATGAGCGAGGTCCTGCCCCCCACCAAGCGTTCGGTCGAGATCGATAGCCACTCGATCAATTTCGGGCCGCAGCATCCCGCCGCGCATGGCGTATTGCGGCTTATTCTTGAATTAGACGGCGAAATCGTCGAACGCGCCGATCCGCATATCGGCCTGCTGCATCGCGGCACCGAAAAGCTGATCGAGTATAAGACCTACATGCAGGCGGTGCCGTATTTCGACCGCTTGGATTATGTTTCTCCCATGTGCGAAGAACATGCTTTTGCCCTCGCGGTGGAAAAACTGCTGGGCATTACGGTGCCGGATCGTGGGCAGTGGATCCGTGTTCTGTTCGCCGAGATCACGCGCGTTCTGAACCATCTGCTCAATCTGACGACCTACGCGCTGGACGTTGGGGCGATCACCCCGGCTTTATGGGGTTTCGAGGAGCGGGAAAAACTCATGGAGTTCCATGAGGCGGCTTCCGGCGCCCGTCTGCATGCGAACTATTTCCGCCCGGGTGGCGTGGCCAAGGATTTGCCGGCCGGGCTGACCGACAAGATCGCGGCCTGGGCCGAAAAATTCCCAAAATTCCTCGACGATCTCGAGCAATTGCTGACCGAAAACCGCATTTGGCGGCAGCGCACCGTGGATATCGGCGTATTCTCGGCCGAGCAGGCTTTGGCGTGGGGTTTCAGCGGCCCGCCGCTGCGGGCTTCAGGCGTGCCTTGGGATCTGCGGCGTTCGCAGCCGTACGACAAATATGCCGAAGTCGATTTCCAGGTGCCCGTCGGGCGCAATGGCGATTGCTTCGACCGGTATCTGGTGCGGCTGGCCGAAACCCGCGAGTCGGTGAAAATCGTCAAGCAGTGTCTGGCGAAAATGCAGCCGGGGCCGATCAAGGTGCAGGATCGCAAATTTTCCCCGCCGACGCGTGGCGAAATGAAGCGGTCGATGGAAGCGCTGATCCATCACTTCAAGCTATATACCGAGGGCTATCACGTGCCGGCCGGGGAAACCTACACCGCGGTGGAAAGCCCCAAGGGCGAATTCGGCGTCTATCTGGTCGCCGACGGCACCAACAAGCCGTACCGGTGCAAGATACGCTCGACCGGATTCGCGTTTTTGCAGGCCGTGGATGTGATGTCCAAGCGCCACATGCTGGCCGACGTTTGCGCGATCATCGGATCGCTGGATGTCGTGTTCGGCGAGATCGACAGGTAGACCATGCTTTCTCCCACCCAAGTCGCGCAGCCGGTTTCTTTCTCGTTCGACACCGAATCCGAGGCCGAGCTCACGATGCTGATCGCCCGCTATCCCGCCGGCAAGCAGGCCAGCGCCGTGATCCCCGGTCTGTACGTGGTGCAGAACCAAATGAAGCGCCACACCGGCAGCGCCTGGGTGCCGGTGAAGGGCATGGACGTCCTCGCCGAAAAGCTCGGCATGGCGCCGATCCGCGTCTACGAGGTCGCGACTTTCTATTACATGTTCAATATGGCCCCCATCGGCAAATACCATCTGCAACTCTGCACCACGACGCCGTGCTGGCTGCGAGGGTCCGACGAAATCGTCGCGGCCTGCCGAGTGGCGACTGGCATCAAGGGGTGGAAAGAGACCTCGGCGGACGGGATGTTCACCATGACGGAAGTGGAATGCGTCGGCGCCTGCGTCAACGCGCCCATCCTGCAAGTGGACGACGACTTCTACGAGGATATGAACGGCGAACGGACCACCGCTTTGCTGGCCGCGCTGCGCCGGGGCGAGACGCCAAAAATGGGCTCGACGATCGGGCGGCAGACCTCCGCCCCCGAGGGCGGGCCGACCACCTTGCTGTTCGCGCCGGAGGCCTAAGCGATGCTGCAAGATAAAGACCGTATTTTCACCAACCTGTATGGTGTGCACGACCCGCTGCTGGCCGGTGCTCGGACGCGCGGCGACTGGGACGGCACGGCGGCGATTTTGGCACGCGGACGCGATGCCATCGTAGACGAAATGAAAAAATCCGGCCTGCGCGGACGTGGGGGCGCGGGGTTCCCGACCGGGCTGAAATGGTCGTTCATGCCCAAGCAGTCCGAGCGGCCCTGTTATTTGGTCGTCAACGCCGACGAATCCGAACCCGGCACCTGCAAAGACCGCGACATTCTGCGCCACGACCCGCATAAGTTGGTCGAAGGCTGCCTGGTCGCCGGCTTCGCCATGGGCGCCTGCGCCGCCTACATCTACGTGCGCGGCGAGTTTTACAACGAAGGCCGCATGCTCCAGGCGGCGGTCGACGAGGCTTACGCAGCCGGCCTGATCGGCAAGAACGCCTGCGGCTCCGGCTACGATTACGACGTGTTCGTGCATCGTGGCGCTGGCGCTTACATTTGCGGTGAGGAAACCGCCCTGATCGAAAGCCTCGAAGGCAAAAAGGGCATGCCGCGCATGAAGCCGCCGTTTCCGGCGGGCGTGGGGCTGTACGGATGCCCCTCGACGGTGAACAACGTCGAAAGCATCGCGGTGGCGCCGACCATTCTGCGCCGTGGGGCGGACTGGTTTCTCAGCCTGGGCAGGCCGAATAATAGCGGCCAGAAACTGTTCTGCATTTCCGGCCACGTGAACAAGCCCTGCAATGTCGAAGAAGAACTCGGCATACCCTTGCGGGAGCTGATCGAGCGCTACGCCGGTGGCGTGCGCGGCGGTTGGGACAATCTGCTGGCGATCATTCCCGGCGGCGCTTCGGTGCGATTGATCCCGAAATCGATCTGCGACGACATCCTGATGGATTTCGACTCGCTGCGGAACGTCCGCAGCGGTCTGGGCACCGCGGCGGTCATCGTGATGGACAAGTCCACCGACCTGATCGCGGCAATCGCCCGCCTGTCGAAATTCTACATGCACGAGAGCTGCGGCCAATGTACCCCGTGCCGCGAGGGCACCGGCTGGATGTGGCGCGTCATGACCCGCATGACCGAGGGACGCGCGACGATCCAGGAAATCGACACGCTGGAGCAGGTAACGCGTCAGGTCGAAGGCCACACGATCTGCGCCCTCGGCGATGCGGCGGCCTGGCCGATCCAGGGCCTGATCGCGCATTTCCGCCCGATGATGGAAGAGCGGATTTCTGCGTACAAGGCGCGGATTTCTTCGCCGTCTCGCATGGCAGCGGAGTAGCGGTCATGACGATTCAACAATATTCAGCACAGAGCCACGGAGCCACAGAGAAGGCCTCTGTGGCTCTGTGGCTCTGGGTTAATGCTTTTTCGCCCGCCGCCGGGAAGACCGCATAATGCCTAAACTCACCATCGATGGGATCGAGGTCGAAGTCCCGGCCGGCTCCACCATCCTACAGGCCGCGGAAGCCGCCGGGATCGAAATCCCGCGCTTTTGCTACCATGAAAGATTAACGGTCGCCGGCAATTGCCGGATGTGCCTGGTGGAAGTGGAGAAGACTCCGCCGAAGCCCATCGCCTCCTGCGCCTACCCGGTGGGCGAGGGCATGGTCGTGCACACCGACACAACGATGGTCCGCAACGGCCGGCGCGGGGTGATGGAATTCCTGCTGATCAATCACCCCTTGGACTGCCCGATCTGCGATCAGGGCGGCGAGTGCGATTTGCAGGACCAGGCCATGGGCTTTGGGTCCGATCATTCCCGCTACGCCGAGAACAAGCGCGCGGTGAAGGATAAGGACCTCGGTCCGCTGGTGAAAACCCAAATGACGCGCTGCATCCATTGCACGCGCTGCATTCGCTTCATCACCGAAATCGCGGGCGTGCCGGAACTCGGTGCGACCGATCGCGGTGAGCACATGGAAGTCGGTACCTACGTCGAAAAGGCGCTGTCATCCGAACTATCTGCGAATATCATCGACCTTTGCCCGGTTGGGGCGCTGACGTCGAAGCCCTACGAGTTCGTCGCGCGTCCGTGGGAACTGTCCAAAGTCGACAGCATCGACGTGCTGGACGCTGTCGGTACCAACATTCGCATCGACTCGCGCGGGCCGGAAGTGCTGCGCATTCTTCCGCGCCTGAACGAGGACGTGAACGAGGAATGGGTCGGCGATAAGTCTCGTTTCGCCCTTGACGGACTGAAGCGCCGCCGCCTCGACCGCCCGTGGTTGAAGAAGGACGGTAAACTCACCGCCGTGTCTTGGGCCGAGGCGTTCTCCGCCATTGCCGATAAGGTCAAGGGCATGAGCGGCGATCGCATTGGCGCCGTCGCAGGCGATATCTGCGACGCAGAATCCATGCTGGCGCTGAAGGACCTGATGGCCTCGCTGGGTTCTGCCAACGTGGACTGTCGCCAGGACGGCGCCCGCCTCGATGCCTCTCGCCGCGATTTCTACACGTTCAACACGTCGATCGCCGGGATCGAGGAGGCCGACGCCGTCCTGCTGATCGGCACCAATCCGCGCAAGGAAGCGCCGGTGCTGAATGCCCGCATCCGCAAGGCGTTCGTCGCCCGCGGAATACCGGTCGGGGTGATCGGTTCAGAGACCGACCTAACCTACCGCGCACAACAACTGGGTAACGACCCCACCGTCATCAACGCGCTGAACGATGGCTCGCACCCCTTCGCCGATACGCTGAAGAACGCCAAAAATCCGTTATTTATCATCGGGCAGGGCGCTTTGGCGCGCCCGGACGGCAGCGCGGTCCTGGCTGCTGCCTGGCGCCTGGCCGGGACAATGGGCGCACTCACGCCCGAGTGGTTCGGTTTCAACGTCCTGCACACCGCCGCCGCGCGCGTTGGCGGCCTGGACCTCGGTTTCGTCCCTGGTCCGAACGGCAAATCGGTCGCCCAAATGCTCGACGGCGGCGTCGATGTCCTCTGGCTGCTGGGCGCGGACGAGATCGATACCGCCCGCATCGGTGCCAACACCTTTGTCGTATACCAGGGCCACCACGGCGACGCCGGCGCGCATCGGGCCGACGTTATTCTTCCAGGCGCGGCGTATACAGAAAAGTCTGGCACCTACGTCAACACCGAAGGCCGGGTGCAGCGCGGCTTCCTGGCGGTCTACCCGCCCGGCGACGCGCGTGAGGATTGGACGATCGTTCGCGCGTTCAGCCAGCTCATGGGCAAGACCCTGCCGTACGACAACATTGATGCGCTGCGGATGCGGCTGGAAGAAACCAACGTCGTGTTCTCCCGCATCGGGTTCCTGCCGCGCTTCGGCTGCTCCGACCCGGCCGCGCCGTCCGGCGATCCGGCCGCGCTGAGCGACACACCATTCACCGTCGCGGTGGAAAATTACTACCAGACCGACGTCATCAGCCGGAACAGCCCAACGATGGCGGCATGTTCGGCGACGACGCCCGCGCTCGCGGCCGCGGCGGAGTAGGGCGATGATCGATTTCCTCCTGCACAATGCTGTCGGCCAGGTGATCTTGACCGTTATCGAAGCGTTGGCCCTGATCGTGCCGCTTCTGATCTGCGTCGCGTTCCTGACGCTGGCCGAACGCAAGGTCATGGCGGCGATGCAGCTGCGCAAGGGACCGAACGTCGTCGGCCCGTTCGGCCTGCTGCAACCCTTCGCCGATGCGATCAAGATGATCACCAAGGAAACGATTATTCCTTCCGGCGCCAACCGGGTGCTGTTCGTCATGGCGCCGATGATCACCTTCATCCTGGCGATCCTGGCGTGGGCGGTCATCCCGCTGTCGGACGGCTGGGCGATCGCGGATATCAACGTGGGCGTGCTGTACCTGTTCGCGATCAGCTCGCTGGGCGTCTACGGCATCATCATCGCGGGATGGGCGTCCAACTCGAAATACGCCTTCTTCGGCGCGATGCGGTCGGCGGCCCAGATGGTCAGTTACGAAGTCTCCATGGGTTTCGTGCTGGTCACCGTCATGCTGTGCGCCGGAAGCCTGAATTTGACGGATATTGTGCGCGCGCAGACCCATCTTTGGTACTGCGTCCCGCTGTTCCCGATGTTCGTGATCTTCTTCATCTCGGCGCTGGCGGAAACCAACCGGTCCCCGTTCGACATTCCGGAAGGCGAATCCGAGATCGTGGCGGGGTTCTTCGTCGAATACAGTTCCATGAGCTTCGGCCTCTTTTTCTTGGGCGAATACGCGAACATGATCCTCATGAGCGCGATGACCACCATCCTGTTCCTGGGCGGTTGGCTGGCGCCGTTCAATATCGAGCCGTTCACCTGGATCCCTGGCGTGTTCTGGTTCATGGGCAAGGTGGTCTTCCTCCTGTTCGTGTTCATTTGGGTGCGCGCCACGTTCCCGCGCTATCGCTACGATCAGCTGATGCGCCTCGGCTGGAAAGTCTTTTTGCCCTTCTCGCTGCTCTGGCTGGTGCTCACCGCCGGTGCGCTGATGGCGTTCGGGTGGTTGCCAAATGCTTGATTTCCGGGGGAAATACTGAAAATGGCATTCCTGGACCGCACCGCACGTAGTCTTCTGCTGGGGGAACTCGTCTCCGGCATGGGTTTGACCTTGAGCTATTTTTTCAAGCGCAAGGTCACCATCAATTACCCCTACGAAAAGGGGCCGATTTCGCCGCGCTTCAAGGGCGAACACGCGCTGCGCCGTTACCCCAACGGCGAGGAACGCTGCATTGCCTGCAAGCTGTGCGAAGCTGTGTGCCCCGCCCAGGCCATCACCATCGAAGCCGAACCGCGCGAGGACGGATCCCGCCGCACCACGCGCTACGACATCGACATGACGAAATGCATCTACTGCGGTCTGTGCGAGGAAGCCTGCCCGGTCGATGCCATCGTTGAAGGCCCGAATTTCGAATTCGCCACCGAAACCCGCGAGGAGTTGTTCTACGATAAGGACAAACTGCTCGCGAACGGAGACCGATGGGAACCGGAACTCGCCCGCCGCCTCGAGCTGGACGCGCCCTACCGATGATCACCGACCTTCTTTTCTATCTGTTCGCGACCGTGCTGGTGGCGTCCGCCGCGACGGTCGTCAGCGCGCGCAACCCGGTTCATTCCGTGTTGTTCCTCATTCTGGCGTTCTTCAACGCGGCGGCGCTCTTCCTGATCGCCGGGGCCGAGTTCCTGGCGATGACCCTGGTGATCGTCTATGTCGGCGCGGTGGCGGTGCTGTTCCTGTTCGTCGTGATGATGCTGGACGTTAATTTCGCCGAGCTGCGCGGCGGGTTTCAGCGGTATCTGGGCGTGGGCGCGCTGGTCGGCGGTGTGTTATTCGTCGAACTCCTAGGCGTTATCGGCGGTTGGAAACTGGCCCCACAGGCAGGGCAGCTGCGTTTCGCGCCGATCGATACGAAAATATCGAATACCGAGGCACTCGGGAGAATCCTCTACACCGACTACGTCTTCCTGTTTCAGGCCGCTGGTCTGGTGCTGCTGGTCGCGATGATCGGTGCCATCGTGCTGACCCTGCGCGACCGCAAGACCTCCCGCCATCAGAACATCCGCCAGCAAACCGAACGCAAGGTCGCCGACACGCTGGAGATGGTGACGATGAGCCTCGGCACCGGGACGGGCACCGAATTTTACCGCCCGAAGGCCGAGGAAGCCGTCGAGGCACATGTGCATGAGGAGCATGGGCATGGCCATTAAAGCGAAAAACCCCGCTCTCCCCCTCCCTCAAGGGGAGGGGGAGACAATTTTGCAATTCCGCATGACGGAGTGGTTTGCATGATGACCGTCGGTCTTGGCCATTACCTCGTTGTCTCCGCCATTCTCCTGGTGCTTGGCATTTTCGGCATCTTCCTCAACCGGAAGAACGTCATCGTCATCCTGATGGCGATCGAACTTATTCTGCTCGCAGTGAACCTGAACCTTGTCGCGTTCTCGGCGGCGCTGGGCGACCTCACGGGCCAGGTCATGGCCATGCTGGTGCTGACCGTCGCGGCGGCCGAGGCTGCCATCGGGCTGGCCATCGTCGTGGTCTATTTCCGCAACCGCGGATCGATCCAGGTTGAAGACGTCAACCTGATGAAGGGCTGACATGATCTACGCTCTCGCCGTTTTCGCCCCGCTTCTGGGCGCCATGGTCTCCGGCCTGCTGGGCAAGGCGATCGGCGACAGGGCCGCCATGGCCGCGTCGGTCGGCAGCATGATCGTCGCCGCGATCTGCGGGCCCTTGGCATTTTTCCAGCTCACCAGCGAAGTGGCTCACCCCGGTGTGCTCGACCTCGGCACCTGGATGGAAGCCGGCAAATTCCATGTGAACTGGGCATTGCGTTACGACACGCTGTCCGCTGCGATGGTGGCGATGGTGT
This sequence comes from Acetobacteraceae bacterium, assembly GCA_025352375.1. GTDB lineage: Bacteria > Pseudomonadota > Alphaproteobacteria > Acetobacterales > Acetobacteraceae > Rhodopila. The sequence goes on from JANXTL010000038.1 coordinate 11,259, forward strand.
CGTTCGTCGCCATGCTTATTCACGTCTATTCGATCGGCTACATGGCGCACGACTCGTTCCCGCGCTACCGGTTCTTCGCTTATTTATCCCTGTTCACCTTCGCAATGCTGATGCTGGTGACGGCCGACAATCTCGCCCAATTGTTTTTTGGGTGGGAAGGAGTCGGCCTCTGCTCATACCTGTTGATCGGCTACTGGTATGACCGTCCAAGCGCCTGCGCGGCCGCGATCAAGGCGTTCATCGTCAACCGCGTGGCCGACCTGCCCTTCGCCGTCGGTTTGGCGCTCATTTTCTGGAAATACGGCTCCATCGAGTTCTCCGGGATTTTCCCGGCCGTCGCGGCGCACGCACACGACACCTACGCGCTGTTCGGCACCAGTTTCTCCGCCAACGAAACCATCGGCTTCCTGTTGTTCATCGGCGCCATGGGCAAATCCGCGCAGCTTGGCCTGCACGTGTGGCTGCCCGACGCGATGGAGGGGCCGACGCCCGTTTCCGCGCTGATCCACGCCGCGACCATGGTCACCGCCGGGGTGTTTCTAATGGCTCGGATGTCGCCGCTGATGGAATATGCGCCCTATGCGCTGGGGTTCGTCACGTTCATCGGCGCCTCCACCGCGCTGTTCGCCGCGACCGTCGGCTGCGTGCAGAACGATATCAAACGGGTCATCGCCTATTCCACCTGTTCGCAGCTGGGCTACATGTTCGTGGCCGCCGGTGTGGGCGCCTATCAGGCGTCGGTGTTCCACCTGATCACCCACGCCTTCTTTAAGGCGCTGCTGTTCCTGGGTGCCGGCTCCGTTATCCACGCGATGTCGGACGAGCAGGACCTGCGCAAAATGGGCGGTCTGGCGAAGCTGATCCCCGCCACCTGCATCGTCATGTGGATCGGCAATCTGGCGCTGGCGGGAATTCCGCCGCTGGCCGGATCGTATTCCAAGGACGCGATCGTCTCTGCCGCTTTCGCCGCTCATTCCGCGGTCGGCAACTACGCCTTCGTCTGCACGGTGCTGGCAGCCTTCCTGACCGCCTTTTACTCCTGGCGGTTGCTGTTCATGTGCTTCCACGGCCGCTCGCGCGCCGACCACCACGTGCTGTCCCATGTGCATGAAAGCCCCGCCGTCATGCTGGTGCCGCTGTTCGTGCTCGCGACCGGCGCGATTGTCGCCGGCTGGGCGCTGCATGGCTGGTTCATCGGCGAGGAGTGGAAGCACTTCTGGCACGGCAGCATCTTCAACGGGCCGCATAACGAAATCATCGAGCACCTGGAAAAGGTCCCCGGCTGGGTCGAGGCCGCGCCGCTGGTCGTCGGCGTCGCCGGCATCGCGCTGGCCTTCTACATGTATATGGTCAGCCCGCTCACCCCGATCCGATTGGCGGAAAAATTCGGCGGCCTGTACCGCTTCCTGCTGAACAAGTGGTATTTCGACGAACTGTACGATGCCGCTATCGTGCAGCCGTTGATGCGGGTGTCCAAAGTGCTCTGGCAGATCGGCGATGCGACGATCATCGACGGGGTGCCCAACGGCCTGGCCTGGCTCACCAGCGGGTCGTCGCGGCAATTTGTAAAACTCCAGTCGGGTTCGGTCGCGATCTACGCGTTCTCCATGCTGATCGGCGTCGTCGCGCTGGTCGGCCTCTTTATGATCTGCCGGTGAGCGCCATGAATGCAGGTAACATCGTGGGCTTTCCGCTCCTCTCGCTGATAACCTGGCTACCGATGGTTGGTTGCTTGGTCATTCTGACCATTCGCGGCGACGAGAAAACCATCGCCTCCAACGCCCGCTGGACCGCTTTATGGACCAGCCTGATCGTGCTGGTCGTTTCGCTGGTCATCTGGATCAAATTCGACCGCTCCGAGGCCGGCTTCCAGTTCGTCGAAAACGTCTCGTGGCTGCCCGAATATAAGGTCGGCTACAAAATGGGCATCGACGGCATCTCGGTGCTGTTCGTGCTGCTGTCCACCGTTCTGACCCCGATCTGTATTCTGGCCAGCTGGGAGAGCATCCAGACCAAAGTCCGGGAATTCATGATCGCGTTCCTAATTCTGGAAACGATGATGGTGGGCATGTTCTGTGCCCTCGATTTCGTTGTGTTCTACATGTTCTTCGAGGCGGTTCTGATCCCGATGTATCTGATCATCGGTGTCTGGGGCGGGCCGCGCCGGGTCTATGCTGCGGTCAAATTCTTCCTGTTCACACTGACGGGCTCCGTGCTGATGCTGCTGGCGCTGCTGGCCATGTGGCTACAGGCCGGCACGACCGATATTCCGACGCTGATGCACACCCAATTCCCGGCGGGCATGCAGACCTGGCTGTTCCTGGCGTTCTTTGCCTCCTTCGCGGTGAAGGTGCCGATGTGGCCGGTGCACACCTGGTTGCCCGACGCACACGTGGAGGCGCCGACCGCCGGCTCCGTCATCCTGGCCGGGGTGCTGTTGAAGATGGGGGCCTACGGGTTCGTCCGCTTTTCCATCCCCATGCTGCCGCTGGCGTCCGCCCAGTTCGCGCCGTTCATTTACACATTGTCGATCGTCGCCGTTATCTACACGTCCCTCGTTGCGCTGGCGCAGCAGGACATGAAGAAGCTCATCGCGTACTCATCCGTCGCGCACATGGGCGTGGTAACAATTGGATTATTCACCTTCAACGAGCAGGGCATCCAGGGCGGCTTGTTCATGATGCTGTCCCACGGCGTTGTGTCGGCCGCTTTGTTCCTTATCGTCGGCGTGGTCTACGACCGCATCCACTCACGCGAAATCGCCCGCTACGGCGGTCTGGCCGACCGAATGCCGGGCTATTCCTTCGCCTTCATGCTGTTCGCGATGGCCTCGGTCGGGCTGCCGGGCACGGCGGGTTTCGTGGGTGAGTTCCTGGTCATCCTCGGTGCGCTGCAAGTAAATTTCTGGCTCGCCTTCCTCGGCGGTGCCGGCATGATCCTGGGCGCGGCCTACACGTTGTACCTGTATCGACGGGTGATTTTCGGAAAAATCACGCGCGACGACCTGCGGCACATCGTGGACCTCAGCCCGCGGGAGTGGGCGGTGTTCGCGCCGCTCATCGTTCTGACCATGTGGATGGGGATCTACCCGTCCAGCTTTACCGGCTTCTGGGATGCCAGCGTCGCGGCGATGGTGAAACAACACGTCGCGGCACTTGCCGAAACCACGAAGCTCGCCGGGGTGCTGCAATAATGAACTGGACGCTCGCGCTGCCTGAGATCGTGTTGGCCGTTATCGGCCTCGCGGTCCTGATTATCGGGGTTCTGCAAAAGCGGGACGCGGTGACCATTTGCACCATGCTGACCATCGGCGGGTTCGTCATCGCGTTCGTGCTGGTGCTGGCCGGCGGCAAAGGCAGCGCCTTCAACGGCCAGTTCATCGCCGACTCCTTCGGTTCCTTCAACAAGCTGCTGATCCTCGCCGGCGCGACGCTGGCCGCGATCCTGTCGCTCGACTTCAACCGCAAACAGGGGATCGAGCGCTTCGAATATCCCGTCCTCATGCTGCTGGCCGTGGTCGGCATGATGATCATGGCATCGGCGTCGAACCTGATGACGCTGTACCTGGGCCTTGAGCTGCAATCCCTTTCGCTCTACGTCCTCGCGGCTTTCGCGCGCGACGATCTGCGGTCTTCCGAAGCGGGGCTGAAATACTTCGTCCTCGGCGGGTTGGCGTCAGGGCTGCTGCTGTATGGCATTTCGCTGGTCTACGGCTTCTCCGGCACCATGGATTTTTCGAAATTGGCGTCGCTGCTGGTGAACCCGCAGATGGCGTCCCCCGGCCTGATTGTTGGCGTGGTGTTCGTGCTGGTCGGGCTGGCGTTCAAAGTCTCCGCCGTGCCGTTCCACATGTGGACGCCCGACGTCTATGAGGGCGCGCCGACATCCGTCACCGCGTTCTTCGCCACCGCCCCGAAAGTGGCGGCCATGGCGCTGCTGCTGCGGGTCATGTGCAGCCCGTTCGGCCATCTGCTCCCGGCCTGGCAGAGCCTGATCGTTATTTTGTCCATTGCCTCGATGGTCCTCGGCGCGTTTGCCGCCATTGGGCAGAGCAACATCAAGCGGCTGATGGCGTATTCATCCATTGCCAACATGGGCTACGCCCTGGCGGGTCTCGCCGTGGGCACCGCCGACGGCGTGCGCGGCGTGCTGGTTTACATGACCATTTACGTGTTCATGACCGCCGGCACGTTTGCCTGCATCATCGCGATGCGCCGCCAGGGCCGAGCGGTGGAGCAGATATCGGATATGGCGGGATTGGCGACGAACGACCCGATGCTGGCGATGCTGCTGGCGATCTTCATGTTCAGTATGGCCGGCATCCCGCTGATGGCCGGGTTCTTTGGCAAGCTGTACGTGTTCCTCGCCGCCGTGCAGGGCGGGCTGTGGACCTTGGCCGTGGTCGGCGTGCTCAGCAGCGTTGTGGGGGCCTTCTATTACATCCGTATCATCAAGGTGATGTACTTCGACCCGCCCGCGGCCGCATTCGACCGCCGCGCGCCGTCGCTGTCCTTCGTCGCCGTGGCGACCGGGTTGTTCACGCTGCTGTTCTTCTTGTTCCCGTCCCCGGTGGTAGATGCCGCCAATGTCGCGGCGCACGTATTGTTCAAATAGGCCTGCGGCGTTTCGGGCGCGGGTGTTAAACCGGCCCGAAACTGTTTCGCTGCGCGACGTACACTGACCCGTTGTCAGTCCGGCGTTTTCTCGCGATCCGGATCGATGGCGATGACGTCGTCGTCGTCATCGTCGTCATCGGCCTCCACGGTTTCTTCCTCATCCTCGACGACATCGTCGGCTGGTGCGACATCGACTTTCGTCGCCAGTTGCCGGCTTTCCGGGGTGCCCCGGTTCGACCGCACCATTTTTGCTTTAGGCGCTGTATATTCCGCCCCGCATTTCGGGCAGGTCGGCGGCACCCGCCGCAAATCGTAGAAACGCTCGTTACACCCAGCGCAGACGCACTTGGTGCCGAGTTCGGGCCGCCCCATCAGCCGACTGCCTGCATTTGTAGCCGTTCCGAGCATGCTCGGGCCAGCGCGGTGTCACCGCATGTGGCTTGGTTAACCGTCGACCATCCCGCTTGCAGAACCATATCGCTGCGGGAATAAGACGATTGTTCGGCCGATGTCGCCGACTTCCAGCCAAGGTATGAGAATCCAACGGTAGATGACGCGATTGCGCCGCACACCGCAGCCCATAGGCCCGGTTGCAACCATTCAGGTTTTTGCATGAACTCTGCTTTTCAATTTTGGAGGGACCGATCTCCCTCCAACGTCGCACGCGCGTTAGCGAGCCCCGCGGTCGATCATGTACTGGACGTGTTCCTTGGTCGTGGTGCCATCATACGACATGCTGAACGGCTTCTTCACGATCGGCACGACCGGTTTGGGTACCGCAGCCGCGTTTTTCTTGGATGTCGGGGTGGATTTGCCGGCTGTGCGGAGAACTGGTGTATCGCTCATCGCTCATTTCCTTGTTGCCGGATTAAGTCTTGTCGTTAGGCCGTTGGTTGGAAATGGGGATTTTGGCGCGGAATACAAGTGTCAGCCGTCGGCAATTCTTTCCTGCGCTTCGGCCGTGACTTCCGCCGAAATGCGCGCCAGGGCACTTTCGAGCCCTGGCGCGGATGTCGTGTTCAGCTCTTCCGCCGCGCGCCGCAAAGCCTCGCGCCGCAAAAGCCTGGATGTCTCGGCATCGAGGAGAGGTTCCGGTATGGCCATCGCACTCTCCTCGATATCGCCTGGATTAATCGGCGTTGGCGGCCGGTTCGACGTGTTCGGCAACCATCGCTTCGGTGGTGATCATCAGCCCGCCGACGGATGCAGCGTGCTGCAGCGCCGAACGGACGACCTTCGTCGGATCGATAATGCCGGCTTTCACCAGTTCCTTGAACACGCCGGTTTGCGCGTCGTAGCCCCAGTTGTAATCGTCGTTTTCGAGCGTCTTGCCGGAAATCACCGCGCCGTCTTCGCCCGCGTTGGTGGCGATTTGGCGCAACGGCGATTGCAACGCCTTACGAACGATATCGATGCCGACCTTCTGGTCCTCGTTATCGCCTTTCAGCTTCGCGAGGATCAAGGACGCACGGGCCAAAGCGACGCCGCCGCCGGGCACGATGCCTTCTTCAACGGCCGCACGGGTTGCGTGCAGCGCGTCGTCGACGCGGTCCTTACGCTCCTTCACTTCCACTTCGGTGCTGCCACCGACGCGGATGATGGCGACGCCGCCGGCCAGCTTCGCGAGACGCTCCTGTAGTTTCTCACGATCGTAGTCCGACGTGGTTTCCTCGATCTGCGCGCGAATTTGCGTGCAACGGCCGACGATGTCGGTTTTCTTGCCCGCGCCTTCGACGATCGTGGTGTTTTCCTTCTCGATCAGGATGCGCTTGGTCTTGCCCAGCATGTCGAGGGTCACGTTTTCCAGCTTGATGCCCAAATCTTCGCTGATCATCTGACCGCCGGTCAGGATCGCGATATCTTCCAGCATCGCCTTGCGGCGATCGCCGAAGCCCGGAGCCTTGACGGCCGCGACCTTCAACCCGCCGCGCAGCTTGTTCACGACCAGGGTCGCGAGCGCTTCGCCTTCGACGTCTTCGGCGATGATCACCAGCGGACGGCCCGATTGCGCGACGGCTTCCAGCAATGGCAGCAGCGGCTGCAAGCCGGACAGCTTCTTTTCGTGGATAAGGATGTAGGGCTGTTCCAGCTCGACAATCATCTTTTCCGCGTTGGTGATGAAGTACGGCGACATGTAGCCGCGATCGAACTGCATCCCCTCGACAACGTCGAGTTCCGTCGCGATGCCCTTGGCTTCTTCGACGGTGATGACACCCTCGTTGCCGACCTTCTGCATGGCTTCGGCGATCATCTTGCCGATGTCCGCTTCGCCGTTCGCGCTGATCGTGCCGACCTGGGCGGTTTCCGCCTGGGTGGTTATTTTCTTGGACCGCTTCTTCAGCTCATCCGTCACCGCGATGACGGCCTTGTCGATGCCGCGCTTCAGATCCATCGGGTTCATGCCGGCGGACACGGCGCGAATGCCTTCCTTCACAATGGCTTGCGCCAGCACGACCGCGGTGGTGGTGCCGTCGCCGGCGATGTCGTTGGTCTTCGAAGCCACTTCGCGCACCATCTGGGCGCCCATGTTCTCGAACTTGTCGGACAGGTCGATTTCCTTGGCGACCGTCACACCGTCTTTGGTGATACGCGGGGCGCCGTAGCTCTTGTCGAGGATGACGTTGCGGCCCTTGGGGCCGAGCGTGGCCTTCACGGCTTCGGCGAGCACATCCACGCCGCGCAGCATGCGCGCGCGGGCATCGGCGCCAAATCTTACGTCTTTCGCAGCCATTGACTTATTCCTTTATGAAATGACGGGGCTGACGGATCAGCCGGCCTTCTTTTTGCTGGCCGACGCGGCAGCGGCCGTGCCCTCGACGATGCCCATGATGTCGGACTCTTTCATGATCAGCAGCTCTTCGCCGCTGATCTTTACTTCGGTGCCGGACCATTTGCCGAACAGCACGCGGTCGCCGGCTTTGACGTCCAGGGCGACGATTTGACCGGCTTCATTGCGGGCGCCGGGGCCGACAGCGATCACTTCGCCTTCCATCGGCTTTTCCTGGGCGGTGTCGGGGATGATGATCCCACCAGCGGTCTTCTCTTCGGCGGTGACGCGGCGGAGCACGATCCGGTCGTGCAGAGGACGGAACTTCACGGTATTTTCTCCTGAAACATGGGCCGGCGTATGGGCGGGCGATAAAAAACACGCCAGATCGAGATCGTTTTCGCCGATGGGCGCGTCTTAGCACTCCGACCCCGAGAGTGCCAGCGGCTATTTGCCTTTATACCGCCGTGGTGACACACCGTCGTTCGCCAGCCATGGAAGGACCTCCCCTTTGACCGAAGCGCCCATGGGCGATGCCCGGTTTTTCGCCCGCAGCAGTCCACACGGCTTGGCTACCATCGTCGCGGTGGCAGAAGGGGCGGTGGCGGAAGGGCAAGCGCCGGAATCAACCCGCATGTTCTCCGGTGTCGCACCGCTGCGCGCGGCTGGCCCGAACGACGTCAGCTTTCTCGATAACCGGCGCTACGTCGCGGCGCTGGACGAAACGGCGGCTGGGGCGGTTATCGTGACAGAGGATCTGCGCGACCGCGTGCCGGCCGGAGCGGTTGCCATCGTCACAGCCACGGTGTCGGAGGCGTGGGTGCGTGTCGCGGAACTCTTTCATCCCCGAAGCCCGATCCGTCCGGGCGTTCATCGCACCGCCACGATCGAGGACGGCGCGACCGTCGATCCGACCGCTGAAATCGGCGCCTACACCCTGATCGAGACCGGGGCGGAAATCGGCGCCAACTGCCGCATCGGGCCGCATGCGTCGATCGGTTCGGGCGTCACGATCGGCCGCGACGCCCGCATTGGCGCGCATGTCACCATCAGCCACGCCCACCTTGGCCGCCGGGTCACATTGTTTCCCGGTGTCCGTATCGGGCAGGAGGGGTTCGGTTTCGCGACCACCAAAACCGGTTTTCTGACCACCCCCCAGCTCGGTCGCGTGATCATCGGCGACGACGTGGAAATCGGTGCCAACAGCACCATCGACCGCGGTTCGACCGGCGATACCATCGTCGGAGCCGGTACACGGCTCGATAATCTGGTGCAGATCGGTCACAACGTTCGCCTCGGCCGTTGCTGTGTGATCGTCGCCCAAGCCGGAATCGCGGGGTCTACGGTGGTGGAAGACTTCGTGCAGATCGGCGGCCAGGCCGCGATCGCTGGCCACCTCCGCATTGGCGCGGGTTCGAAGATCGCCGGACAATCGGGGGTGATAGGCGATGTCGCACCCGGCGCGATCCTGATGGGGACGCCGGCGCAACCCCGCAAGGCGTTCTACCGTCAGTTGATAACCCTGAAACGGCTGACCCGCGACCCCGGTTAATCGCCCTGTCGGTCGCCGCGATCACGCGCTAGAGCGTGATCGCCTGAGGTTGACTTCAACCTCTGGCGTGAATCACCCTCTCAAACAAAGGCTTAGAGCGTGATCGCCTGAGGTTGACTTCAACCTCAAACGATCATGGTCTAGGCCATCAGCGTTTATTCCTGCCACTGCACCGACTGCCAGCGTGCGACAGTCAGTGCGTTCTTGATCGGCGTCGCGGTTCCCAGTGTCGCGTTCCAGCCGACAGGCCGACGACACAGTTTTGGACGGGGAACAAACAGGCGTTGGTAATTTTGCCGGAGGGTGCGAGGATTTACGAAACGCAGGCTGATCGCCGCGTCAGTCGTGTTCACCCGGGCCACCGCGCGCGTTTTTGGTGCGGCTCCGGTGGGTTTTTTCGTCCATCCGGCGTTGGCGGGCACCGAAGCTCGGCTTGGTGGCGACGCGCCGGATCGGGGCGATAGC
>JANXTL010000306.1 GCA_025352375.1 Acetobacteraceae bacterium
CGCTTATGCCGTTCTGGGACAGTTTCGTCGGCGGGACGGCCACGGCGTCCACCACCGTTCAGCTACAGTGAGCCCGGTGCGCCTCCTCCGCGGTACACCGTCCCGGCGCATGGCGGCGCGCCGGGGCGCTACGACCCTGGAATTCGCGATGGTCGGGACCGTTTTGGTTATAGTGACACTCTCAGTCTTCGGCGCCGGGATGGCACTCTGGGTCATCACGGGCTTGCAATCGGCTGTGGGATCGGCGGCGCGCTGCGGGGCAATCGGCACCGATTGTGCTACCATCGCTCAGACCAACACCTTCGCCAGAACGCTGGCCAGCAGCCGCGCCGGCAGCGGGGTCGTCGCGACAACGGATGCTGTATCGTCCGTGAGTGGCGTAACCACATGCAACGGTTTCACGGGTAAATTCTACACGGTATCGATCTCGAGTTCGTGGTTCGCGTCGGGCGCGCTCGCGTTCGTGGCCGCGCCGTTCAATCTGAGCACGATTACCGTGAGTTCGTGCTTCCCGATGCCGTAGTCCGCGATTGGATGGCCGGGCGCAGCGGGACCGCGGGATTGAAACGCGCGGCATCGGGGGGCGAGGGCGTCCTGTCCTGGAAGGACACCATCGACCGCTACACAGCGACTCAGTAGCTCGGCATCGTCGAATAGGGGGTCAGCTGTAGCTCGTGCGTCCAGCAGGATTTGTCCTGGGTGTGCAGGTACCAGAACCCCTCGGCGATTTTCGCGGGGTTCATCACCAGATCCGGCCGGTTCTGGATTTTCGATAGCGCCCGCGTGCCAGGCGAGTCGATCGTGCCGTCGATCACGACGTTCGCCACGTGAACGCCGTGTTCGGAATATTCCTCGGTCAGCACCTGCGCCAGCGTGCGCATCATGACGCGGGGATAGTATAAGGACTCGCCGGTGTACCGCTTTTTGCCGCGCAGGGACTTAGAATTGTTCGAGAAAAAGAACGACCCCTCGCCCTTCCTGCGCATCGCCGGCAGCACTTCCTTCGCTACCAGGAATGGGCCGCGGCTGGCGATATGCTGCGCGACGTCGAACATCTCGACCGGGATGTATTCCAGCAATTCCTGGCCGGGGGGCAGATCGCGGCCTTCGAGGTAGCCGGCGTTATATATAAGGACCTCGGGGTCGCCGGCCTTTTCGCGGATCGTGGCGAATGCCGCTTTGACGGAAGCGTCCGACGACAGATCGAGTTCGACCACCATGCATTCCCCGCCCTGGTCCCCGATCGCGCCGGCCAACGCCGAGGCGTTGGATGCCGACCGGGTGGTCAGGACGGTGAAAAACCCCTCCTGGGCGAATTTCTGCGCGACGGCCCCGCCGATGCCGTAACGGGCACTGACCGGCAGATGGCTGTCGTCGAGTTTCTTGCCGTGCGCCAGCCGCGTGTTGCGGCCGTCCGACTGCCATTTCGACGTGGCGCCGACGACGACGGCGACTTTTTTGCCTTGCGTGTTCATGGGCTCGTTTCCCTTTTTTTACCGCTTCCAGCCCCACCATGCGCACAGCGCGTCGCCCATGACTAGGCGTTTATCGTCCGCGTTCAGCCAGGGCATGTTGTCGGTGAACATCGACACGCATTTGGCCCAACTGCACGGCATCTTGGTGATGTCGGTGCCCCAGAACATGCGGTTCGGTCCGAACGCGTCGTAGATCTGGTGCAGGTATCCGAGCATTTTCGGGAACGGATAGGCCTCGGCGGCGTAGCCAGGGGCGCCGGTTGCCTTCACCGCGACGTTGGGCAATTTCGCCAGCGCCAGCAGACGGGGGATATGGGTCATCGCCTCATGATCTTTGAGTGTCGTCAGCCCGCCGCGCCCGCCCAGATGGTCGATGGTCAGCTTCAGATCGGGATGGCGTTCGGCGATCTTGCCCAGCACTTCCAGCGAGTCCGTGGCCAGGGTGGCGACGGGAACGCCGTGCTTTTCGCATTCGGCGAACAGCCAGTCGAATTTGCCGTCGGCCAGTGCTTGCCGCGCGGGATCGTGCAGGAACGTGTAGCGCAGGCCCAGCATGCCTGGTTGCGTCCGCCATGAAGCGATTTTTTCGCGCGACGAGGGCTCCAGCGGCAAATGCCCCATGATCGCGAAACGGCCGGGGTAATCCCGCACGGCCTCGAACGCCATTGCCGTGGAATTAGGGTCCCAGCCCGGCGGATGGATCACCGCCGCGTTCACCCCGCCCGCGTCCATCTGCGCGATGGCCTCGGCCGGCGTGTAGTGGGTCACCTGGATGTGCGACAGGTTGCTGGGCAGCCCCGTGCCCCAGGTATGGATCTGGGCGTCGACGATCTGCATTTTTTCGCTCTCCCCTTATGCCAGCGCGAAGCCTTCGTAGCCCTTGGCCGCGACGTCGTCGCAGGTTTCCCGATACCGAACCATCCCGCCGGCATAGGGCATGAACACGCGCGGCTTACCGGGAATGTTCGCGCCGAGGTACCAGGAATGTTTCGCCTGCGGCAGCAGCGTCTTGTTCGCGAGTTCGTTGACCTCGGCGACCCATTGGTCCACGGCTTCTGGCTTGGCCTCGATTGTTTCCAAGCCGTTGTCGCGCATGTGTTCGATGCACTGGGAAATCCAGTCGACATGCTGCTCGATTGCCACCGGCATGTTGCACAGTACTGACGGGCTGCCGGGGCCGGTGATGGTGAACAGGTTGGGGAAACCCGCGATCTGTAGCCCGAGGTAGTTGCGCGGCCCGGATTCCCACACATCCTTCAGCGCCACGCCGTCGCGCCCGGTTAGGTTCAGACGCAGCATCGGGCCGGTCATGGCGTCGAAGCCGGTGGCGAAGACGATGATGTCCACCGGATATTCGCCATCGTCGGTGACAATCCCGTGCTCGCTAATACCGACGATCGGCTTGGACTTCACGTCCACCAGCGTGACGTTGTCGCGGTTATAGGTTTCAAAGTAATCCGTATCGATCGGCGGACGCTTCGCCGCGTAGGGATGGTCGATATCCGATAACAGAGCGGCCACCGATGGGTCCTTCACGATGGAGCGGATCTTGCGTTTGACGAAATCCGCCGCCGTATCGTTCGCTTCCTTGCTGACCATCATGTCCTGGAAGGTCGCCCGGAATTGCAGCCCGCCGCGTTCCCAGGCGGCTTCGTAGAGTGTCTCGCGCTCCTCGGCCGGGGTTTCGACGGCCTTGCGGTCTTCGATCTTGAACGCCATGCCGTTCAGCGTCTCGCGCGTCGCGGCGCGAATGCCTTTCGCGTTTTGCTTGACGTATTGCTTAAACTCGGACGCCAGCGGGGCGTTGCGCGCGGGGACCGAGTAGTTGGCGGTGCGCTGGAACACCGTCAGATGCTTCGCCTGCGCGGCGATGACCGGCGCGGCCTGGATGCCGGTTGAGCCGGTGCCGATCATGCCGACGCGTTTGCCGGTGAAATCCACGCCCTCATGCGGCCATTGGCCGGTGTGGTACCAATCGCCCTTGAAGTTTTCCAGGCCGGGGAATTTCGGCACATTGGCGGTGGACAGGCAGCCGACGGCGGTGACCAGATATTTGACGCTGTAGCTTTCACCGTTCTCGGTGCCGACGTGCCAGCGGTTGGCGGCGTCGTCGTATCGCGCCGAGGTCACGCGGGTGTTGAAGGAAATATCCTTCTTCAGATCGAGCTTGTCGGCGGCGAAGTTCAGATAGCGCATGATCTCGGCCTGGCCGGGATAACGCTCCGACCATTCCCATTCGTTCATCAGCGCTTCGGAGAACGTGTACCAATAGACATGGCTCTCGGAATCGCAGCGAGCACCGGGGTAGCGGTTCCAATACCAGGTGCCGCCGACGCCGCCGCCGGCCTCCAGCGCCTTGACGTTGAGGCCAAGCCGGTCGCGCAGGCAGTGCAGTTGGTACATGCCAGCGAAGCCGGCACCAATCACCAGCGCGTCGAGTTCGGTTGTCATGGTCAATCCTCGGTGGTTTATCGGTGGGCCGATTGGACGGCATTTACCCGGCGGTAGCAAGGTTGCAGACTGAAGCCGCACCCATACCGGACAGGGACGACCATGAAGATCGGCATCCTCTATACCTCCCACCCCGACCCGGCGACGGAGCCGCATCCGCACCACGCCGTGCACGCCCGCACCACGCGGGAAGTGTTGGAGGCCGAGGAAGTCGGTTTCGACAGCATCTGGATCGCCGAACACCATTTTTCCAACAAGTACGGCATTATGCCGGATCCGTTCAGTTATTTGTGCTACCTGGCGGCGTTGACCAAGCGGATCAAACTCTGCGCGGGCGTGATGGTAGTGCCGCTGCACCATCCGATGCGGATCGTGGAAAACGCCGCGTTCATCGATATTTTGTCCAATGGGCGCTTTCAGCTGGGCCTGGGTTCCGGCTACCGCCCCTACGAATTCGCCGGGCTCGGCGCCGATTACGAGGCACGGCGCGACATTCAGGAAGAAGCAATCCCACTCATTCTCAAGGGCTTCCACGAGAAGCGCATGACGGTGAAGGGCGAGCATTTCAATTTCGACATCCCCGAACCCTACGAGATCTATCCGGTCCCGGTGCAGTTGCCGCACCCGCCGATCTTCATGGGCGCGGGGACCGAGCGCTCCATGACCCAGGCGGCGAAATGGGGTTTCGGCCTGATGCAATCGACGTTGCCCGATCTCGCGACCATCGCCGCGCATATCGAAACCTACCGCTCCCACATGGCAGAAGCGGTGGCGCCCTATAATAAGAATCCCGCCTTCGGGGAGGTCGATGTCGCGCGCCTGGTTTACGTCGCACCCACCGATGCACAGGCAAAAGCGGAAAGCGCCGAGGGCGTGGTCCGCCATGTCCGCAGTTTCGTCAGTGGCGGTACCGGCCGGTATTTCGGCGAGGTCACCGCCGAACGCGACGACAACGCGCTCAGCTACGACAATCTGGCATCCAGCACGATCCTGCACGGATCCCCGGATACCGTGATCCGCGCCATCGAAAAATTCCGAGCGGTGGGTGCGACGTCGATCATGTTGCACTACCCGCCGTATTACGGGCCGGAAAAAACGTCGCGGATGCTGCGACTGTTCGCCAAAGAAGTTCTGCCGCACGTGCAGGCGCTGGATGCCCCACGTCTGCGCCTGCACCCCTAAGAGATCGGTGTTATTGTCCCTTCGCGGTGCGGCGTACGAATTGTCCGTCGCCCGGCTTTGCCAGCACGTTGGTACCGTCCCATATGCAACGCCCGCGCTGATAGGTCGCGGCAACCCGAGCACGCATCGTGCGGCCATGGTAGGGGGACCAGCGCATGTCCGGGGTATCGACGATGGAGGCCTCGTCGAAGGTGAATTTTCCCTCCTCCAGCACCAGCAAATCGGCGTCCGAGCCCACCCGGATCGCCCCTTTTTTGGGCCAGATGCCGTGCAGTTGCGCGCTGCGTTCGGCGCAATACGTCGCCATCAGGCGCGGGGACAAACCGCGCTCCATCAACAGCGTGAACATTAGCGGCGCGAAGCTTTGCAGGCCCGTCAGACCGGCGCCACACGCGAAAATATCGTCGCCGCGCTTTTGCTCGATCGGCCAAGGGGCGTGGTCGGTCGAAATATAAGAAACCTTGTCGGCCACCAAAGCCTCCCACATCCGTTCCACCTCGGCGGCGGTGCGGAACGGCGGGTTGCACTTGCCGATGCCGCCGAGGCGCACAACGTCGTCCTCGGTCATGCACATATAATGGATGCAGGCCTCGCCGGTGGTTTTGGCGCCCATATTTCGAAATGCCTCGGCCAGTTCGAAGCCGCGGGCGATGGAGGAGTGCGCAATGTGTACATGCGCCCCGGTTTCCAGCGCCATTTCGAAGATTTCGAGGTCGGCCATCGACTCGGCCAACGGCGGGCGGGTGCGGCAATGCATGATGGCATCGGTGCGGCCTGCCGCTCGGGCCTGCGCCGTAAGGGTCTCCACCAACTCCTGATCTTCGTTATGGATGGCGCACGGCAGGCCGGTGCGGGCGATCTGGTGGAAGGCCGCTAGCATGGTGGCATGGTCGATGCGAGGGAAGCGCACGGCGTGGTATTCATAGGTGGATAATTTGAACGCCGATATGCCCGCCGCCGCCAGCTCGGGGATGGCATCCACGCCGCCGGTTTTGCTGATGGTGCCGTACAACGCCATATCGACATGCGACGTGCGCTCCACCCAGGCAATCTTGTCGGCCAGGATTTTGGCGTCGGTGACTGGCACAGGAACGTCGTAGGGCATATCGCAACAGGTGGTGACCCCGCCCGCCGCGGCGCAGCGGGAGGCCGTTTCGATCCCCGGCCAGCCGGTCGAGGACGAGGTGTGCATATGCCCATCGACCAGCCCAGGAAGAATAATATTGCCGCCGTGGTCGATGACTTCCTTGGCCGGCGGGGGCTCGCCCTCCCCAATCGCGGCGATGATCTCGCCACGCAGCGCGACATAGCCGCGCGGCCTGATGGCGTCGGTGGTGACCAGCGTGCCGATGATCACTGTGTCGAATTGTGTCGTCATGACAGTCGGACCTTTCATCGCGGCTTGCCGTGACCGCGATGCGACCTTACGAAGCACGCCAGCGCCTGTCGATTAGGCTACACCCAAGTTTGGAGACGTCGATGATCACCCACGATATCAAAGTATACCCCTCGAAGGCGAATCTGAAACGCGAAGACCAGTTTGCCTGGAAAATCGCCGGCGTCGCAGCGGATAAGGCCACGATCGAGAAAGACGTGGCGGCGATGATCGTCAATCGCATCATCGACAACGCCGCCGTGGCGATTGCGTCGGTCAATCGCAGCGCCGCCATGTCCGCTCGGGGCATGGCCTTGGCGCGCCCCAATAAGAACGGTGCGACGGTGTTCGGCATGCCCGCGACCAAGCGGGTCAGCCCCGAATGGGCCGCCTGGGCGAACGGCACGGCCGTCCGTGAATTGGATATGCACGACACGTTCCTGGCCGCCGATTACGCGCACCCCGGCGACAACATTCCGCCGATCCTGGCGGTGGCGCAGACGGTGGGAAAATCCGGCCGCGATTTGATCCGCGGCATCGTCACGGGTTACGAAATTCACATTAACCTCGTGAAGGGCATTTGCCTGCACGAGCACAAGATCGATCACATCGCGCATCTGTGCCCGGCGCAGGCGGCCGGCATCGGCACGCTGCTGGGATTGAAACAGGACGTTATCTACCAGGCGGTGCAGCAGGCGCTGCATGTCAGCGTCACCACCCGCCAGTCGCGCAAAGGCGAAATCAGCTCCTGGAAGGCATACGCGCCCGCCCATGCCGGCAAGCTGGCAGTGGAAGCGGTAGACCGCGTGATGCGTGGCGAAGGCGCGCCGAGCCCGATTTATGAAGGCGAGGACAGCGTGATCGCGTGGATTCTGGATGGGCCGCAGGCGCATTACCAAGTGCCGTTGCCCGCCCCTGGGGAGGCCAAGCGCGCCATCATGGACAGCTATACCAAGGAACACAGCGCCGAATATCAGTCGCAGGCACTGATCGATCTGGCGTTCCGCATGCGTTCGCAAATTTCCGACTTCGACACGATCGAGAAAATCGTCATCCACACCAGCCATCACACCCATTACGTGATCGGCACCGGCGCCAACGACCCCCAGAAGATGGACCCCAAGGCCAGCCGCGAAACGCTGGACCACTCCATCATGTACATCTTCGCCGTGGCCTTGCAGGACGGCTCCTGGAACCACGTCGACAGTTACGCGCCCAAGCGGGCGGGCCGAGCGGACACGGTGCGCCTGTGGCAGAAAATCGAGACGACGGAAGACCCTGAATGGACCCGCCGCTACCGGGCGACGGATCACAACGAACTCGCGTTCGGTGGCCGAGTGGAAATTTTCATGCGCGACGGCACCAAGATCGAAGACCAAATGGCCGTTGCCAACGCCCATCCGCTCGGCGCCAAACCGTTCGGCCGCGACGACTACATCCACAAGTTCCTGACGATGACCGACGGCATCGTTTCAGCGCGCGAGTCCAACCGCTTCCTGGAAGCGGCGCAGAACGTCGCGAAACTGCCGGCGGGCGAGCTGCATCAGCTGAACGTGGCCCTGCCGGCCGGCACGCTTTCCGTCGGCAAGACCGGCATTCTCTAACAGGAGGTTCGATCCATGAGTGAAACCGCAACCAACACGCCGGTTCGCGCCAAGCGCGGCGTCGGCCTGTCCGGCATCACCGCGGGGAATACCGCGCTGTGCACCGTCGGCCGTTCGGGGAATGACCTGAACTACCGCGGCTACGATATTCTCGACATCGCCAATATCTGCGAATTCGAGGAAATCGCATTTTTGTTGGTTCACGGCACGCTGCCAACCAAGGCTGAGTTGGCGGGCTATAAGGCGAAACTGAAATCGATGCGCGGCTTGCCGATGTCGGTAAAGGCGACGCTGGAAGCCTTGCCGGCGGCGTCGCATCCGATGGATGTGATGCGCACAGCGGTGTCGGCGCTAGGCTGCGTGCTGCCGGAAAAAGACGACCAGAATGTTGCCGGTGCCCGCGATATCACCGATCGTTTGATGGGATGCCTGGGGTCGGCGCTGCTTTACTGGTTCCACTACGCGCACAACGGCAAGCGCATCGACGTGGAAACCGACGACGATTCCATTGGCGGCCATTTCCTGCATCTGCTGCATGGCAAGAAGCCGTCCGACGCGTTTGTTCGTGCGATGCACACGTCGTTGATCCTCTATGCCGAGCATGAGTTCAACGCATCGACGTTTACCTGCCGGGTGATCGCGGGCACGGCGGCGGACATGTATTCGTGCATCACCGGCGGTATCGGTGCGCTGCGTGGGCCCAAGCACGGCGGCGCCAACGAAGTCGCGTTCGAAATCATGAAGCGCTACGACACGCCCGACGCGGCGGATGCGGATATTCGCAAGCGCGTCGCGAACAAGGAAGTCGTCATCGGGTTTGGCCACGCGGTTTATACCATCGCGGATCCTCGCAACGCGGTGATAAAGGAGGTCGCTCGTAATTTGTCGGCTGCCGCTGGCGACATGCGGATGTTCGAGATCGCCGATCGAATCGAGGCGACGATGGCTGACGCCAAGAACATGTTCGCCAACCTCGATTGGTTCAGTGCCATCAGCTACCACATGCTGGGTATTCCCACGTCGATGTTCACGCCAATTTTTGTCATCGCGCGGACCTCGGGCTGGGGTGCGCATGTGATGGAACAGCGTGTTGACAACAAGCTAATTCGCCCGACGGCCAACTATATTGGCCCGGAACCACGGGCTTACACGCCGATCGAACAGCGCGGCTAAACCGGTTTACAGGATATTGAATGAGCGCCGCGACAGCGATGTCGCGGCGCTTTTTTTATGCGAAATCCGACCTTCGCGTGACTTTATATTGACAGGACCCAATTGGACGCGGAATAGCTGATTCCGCAGTGTGCGATTCAACTCGCCGAGTCGGATTCGCATGCGAACGATAACGGAAGGACGGTCGAATGGACCGTGGTCTCGTCCAAGTTGGGCAGCGCCGGTTCCGCACCTTTACCTGGTGCGAGGAAGAGCCATGTTTTATGCGCCGAGTGCCTGATGCCGTTGAGGCAACGTTCCCATCGCGGCGTCTAACATCGACATTCCGGTATGAAACCGGTTCTGCCATGACAAGGAGTATACTCTGGTGAGCACAGACGAATCCACGACCGAGCAGCTTTCAGCGCAACCGTTGGCTATGAAGGCACCGGCTCGTAAGACGGCCAAAAAGGCGGCTGGTAAAAAAGCGGCCGCCAAGAAGCCGGCTGCGAAGAAAGCCGCGGCCCCTAAGAAGGCAGCTGGTAAAAAAGCCGCTGCCAAGAAAGGCCCTGGCCGCCCGAAGAAGGCCGCCGCCAAGGCTGCTGCCCCGAAAAAGGCCGCTGGCAAGAAAGCGGCTGGCAAGAAGGCCGCCGCTCCGAAGAAGGCCGTTGCCAAGAAGGCGGCCCCGAAGAAGGCTGCTGGTAAGAAAGCGGCCGCCGCCAAGGCGCCCGCGAAGCGCGGTCCCGGACGGCCAAAGAAAGCCGCCGCTGCCGCTAAGGCCGCGCCGAAGAAAGCTGCTGGCAAGAAGAAGGCAGTTGCTGCCAAGGC
Source organism: Acetobacteraceae bacterium (assembly GCA_025352375.1). Lineage (GTDB taxonomy): Bacteria > Pseudomonadota > Alphaproteobacteria > Acetobacterales > Acetobacteraceae > Rhodopila. The sequence goes on from JANXTL010000306.1 coordinate 10,068, forward strand.
CCCTGCGAAGCGCGGCCCCGGCCGCCCGAAGAAAGCTGCCGCCGCGGCCCCTGGCAAGCGCGGTCCGGGTCGTCCCCGGAAGGTTGCTGCTCCGGCTCCGGCGCCCGAGGTCTCGTCGGGTGCCGCTTCCGAGTAAACTTCTGCTTGGTTAACGAAAAGGGCGCCTCAGGGCGCCCTTTTTGATTCGCGGCGTGCGATCCAAGTCGTCGCACCGGCGATTACCAACCCGCCGGCGATCGTCGAAATCGTCGGCACGTCGCTAAAGACCAAAAAGCCCATCGTGGTCATCCAGACCATGTCGAGGAATTTTACACTCTGTGTGGCCGAGGCGTCCGCCGCCCGCAACGCGCTGGTGGCGCAATAATGTGCAACGCTGCCGAGCACGCCGCTGCCCAGGAAAATCGACCATTGGACCAAGGTTGGCCATTCCCACTGCGGGATTGCCAGCGGCAAGGTGAACACGCTGATGGTGATGCATTGCCAGACGACGATGACCTCGGTTTTGTCGCGTTTTGTCAGCGCCTTGGTGATCAGAGCGGAGGCAGCGAATAATGGGGCCGATCCGAGCATGATCAGGTCGTAATAACCGCCGGCCACTGTCATTTTGGGACCGACGACGATAAGCACGCCGGTGAAGCCGATGGCGGCAGACACCCAGCGTTCCCAATACATGCGCTCCCCGAATGCCCAGGCGGCGCCGACCATCACGAAGATGGGGCCCGTGAAGCCGATGGCGGTCGTATCGGCCAGGGTTAGATGCGGCAGCGCCATGTACCACAGCACCATACCGGCAGTATGCACCACGCCGCGCCAGCACTGGCCCATCAGGCCCTTGGGATTATACGCCCGTATCCCGACCTTGACGATAAACGGCGACATGACGATCAGGCCGGAAAAATAGCGCAGGAACTGCACCTCCAGCGGCGGCATTTGCAGCGCGATCAGGCGGAGCAACGTGTTCAGCAGGGCGAACGCGATCCCGGAGGCGATCATCCAGGCGATGCCGTGCAGGGCGCGGGGGATTTTCAACATTGGGTGGAACCTTGCCCACGCCGGTTGTCGTGGCAAGCGTTCGGGGGTTAAGTCGCGGCGTTAATCGGGAGCGAGACCATGGGACCTTTGGCAGGTGTGAAAATCGTCGAATTCGCGGGCATCGGCCCCGCACCTCTGGCCGCGACGATGCTTGCCGACATGGGCGCGACTGTGGTGCGAATTGACCGCCTGACAGCCGGCGATCCCGCGGTGACGATGGCCGAGAAGTTCGAATTCACCAAGCGCAGCCGTTCGGCGATCGCGGTGGATTTGAAGAATTCCGACAATGTCGCGCTGGTTTTGAAGATGATCGGCGAATCCGACGGCCTGATCGAGGGGTTCCGACCCGGTGTGATGGAGCGCCTGGGGTTGGGGCCGGATGTGTGTTTGGCTCGGAATCCTCGGCTGGCATACGGGCGGGTGACGGGGTGGGGGCAGACGGGTCCCTTGGCGATGGCCGCCGGGCACGACCTGAACTACATCGCGCTGACCGGCGCGCTGCATGCCATCGGGCGCGCGGGTTCTAAGCCGACGCCGCCGCTGAACTTGGTGGGGGATTACGGCGGTGGCACTTTGTATTTGGTGGTCGGCCTCCTGGCGGCGATCGTTTCGGCGCGGGCGACCGGTGCCGGCCAGGTGATCGACGCCGCGATGGTGGACGGGGCGCTGTCGCTGATGACCCCGATCTACGCCATGAAGGCCGGCGGGCGGTTGCCGGGGCCCCGCGGGCATAACCAGTTGGACTCGGGGGCGTACTATTACGAGGTCTACGAGTGTTCCGAGCCGGGGACGTTCGTGTCCATCGCGTCAATTGAAGAAAAATTCCACGCCGAGCTGCTGCAACGGCTGGAAATCGACCCGGCCTCGATGCCGCCGCAGCGCGACCCCGCGGGCTGGCCGGCGGTGAAGGAACGGCTGACGGCGTTGTTCCGAACGCGCACAAGGAATGAGTGGTGCGAAGTGCTGGAAGGAACGGATGTCTGCTTCGCCCCCGTCCTGTCCATGGACGAGGCCCACGCCCATCCCCACAACGCCGCTCGGCAGGCGTTCATTGATGTCGGCGGGATGCGGCAGCCCGCGCCGGCGCCGCGGTTCGGGGGGACGCCGTTGGCGCACCCGACGCCGCCCGGAGGGACGGACCCGCGGGAGGCTTTGAAGGCCTGGGGGTTGAGCGAGGCAGAGATCGGGCAGTTGGTGGGGTAGGGGGATCATAAAACGGAAATGAGTCGGTCACACATCCGTGGCAGAAAATTCCTTTTTCGTCAGACAAACCAAACACCCGGCGCCGATTGCGAAGCACGCCCACCCATGACAAGACACGCCCATAAACCAGCAAGGGAGAACCCGCCCATGACACTCAATGGACAAGTCGCGCTCGTGACCGGCGCGGGCAGCGGCATCGGTGCGGCTTGCGCCCTCGCTTTGGCGGAAGCTGGCGCGACCATCGTGGCCGCGGACATCAACCTGGCTGCGGCGCAGGTCACGGCGGACAAAATCGCCGGTGGCCAGAAACGCGCAATGGCAACCCCTGTGGATGTCGGCGACCTCGATCAGATCGACGCCATGGTGCGGAAAGCAATCGAGGCTTACGGCCAGATCGACATCGTTGTGAACAACGCTGGCGTCACCCGCAGCGCCGATATCATGGACCTGACGGAGGCGGATTGGGACCGCATCCACCGAGTCAACGCCAAGGGTGTCTTCTTCTGCTTGCAACGAGTCGCCAGGGAAATGATCCCCCGCCGCACCGGGCGGATCATCAACATTGCCTCCATCGCCGGGAAGGGATTCCGGGCGACATCGAACGCGGCCTATGCCGCCAGCAAGGGGGCGGTGATCAGCCTGACCTATACGGCCTCGCAGCAGCTCGCGAAACACAACATCAATGTGAATGCGATCTGCCCGGGCGTGACCCTCACGCCGCTGGTTTCCGCGATTCTGGCCGAACGTGCGAAATCCAAAGGCGTCGATGTGGCCGACGAGGAAGCGATTTTCGTCAAGGACATTCCGCTGCGCCGCGCCAACGGACCCGAGGATATCGCGGCGATGGCGGTGTTCCTGGCATCGCCGGGTGCGCGGAATATCACCGGGCAGACGTATAATGTGGATGGGGGTTTGGTTCACGATTGAGGTGCCGGATGCCTCCTCTCCCCGGCTCTCTTTTTCGTATTACCCCAGCCCGTACCGCAACAAAATCCACATCTTCCGTGCTTTGCTCAACCCCACGCGCGCCGACAAATCACGCCAGCCGGCGTGCTCCAGCGCGGTTAAAATCGACGCGTAGGTCGCGCCCATGAGCCGCGCCGGTTGCATGGCACGACGGTCGCACTCTGCCATCGCGGCGCGTGCGTCCGCGAAATGACGATGCGCCAGAACGGCGACGCGCGCGCAGGCCACAGGCAGGGCCGGGGACGACAACACGCCCTCGGGCGTCAGCTGAACGCCGGCGTCCTCCAGATACTCGCGGGGCAAATAAACCCGCCCGCGGTCTGCATCTTCCTTGATATCCCGGAGAATATTGGTCAGCTGCAATGCCCGGCCCAACGCGTGTGCCACCCGGTCCGCCGCCGGGGACGAGTCCCCGAACGCCCGCACCGACAGCCGCCCCACCGCCGCCGCGACACGGTCGCAATAAAGGTCCAGCGTTGCCAGATCGGGCGCCACGATGACCGTTTCGGCATCCATCTGCATGCCGTCGATCACATCCAGGAAATCTTGCTCCCGTAATCCAAAAGCAGCAGCCGCCAAGACCAGCACCCGGGTGACCGGGTCGCGCGAAACGCCGCGATACAATCCGGCGATGTATCCCCGCCACGCCGCCAGCCCGGCACGCTTTTCCTCGAGCGTGCCTTCCTCATCCGCGATGTCGTCGACGATGCGGCAGAACGCATAAATCGCATACAT
>JANXTL010000057.1 GCA_025352375.1 Acetobacteraceae bacterium
TCTTCCCTTGCGCCTCGTCCCGGCTCAGCAGAAATTTATTGGCGTTCAGCCGCACGTCCAGCAAAAAACCCGTGCCTTTCAACGCCAGCAGTTGAACGTCGCTGTTGCCGGCCCGCCCGGCGGCGACCGCGAGTTCGTCCAAATCGTGGTGCGCCTGCGTTCCAACGACATCGAACACGTCGCGCTTCAGCGCCGCCACTTCCAACGACATCGCTTTCAGCTCGGCGAAATTCTTCGTGTAAGCGGCGAGCATCGTGGCGATCTCCCGCACTTTGGCCAGCCATTCCGGGTTTTGGATGCCGGCCAAAGCGCGGTCGACCTCGATTTGCATTTCCCCCAACCCGGCTTCGACCCGCGGCACCAAGGCCGGGTCGCGGGTGTAGAAGAACTCCTTGCTCAGATGCCGGATGGCGGCGAAATGCAACCCGATGCTGGCGGCGATTTCGGTGACCGCGGTTCGCTGTGCGACGTAGGCATTTTTGGCGCCGATGCTGTTCAGCGCCTGTAGTTCCATCCCGCCGGTGACGGCGAGAACGATCAGCACGGCGCTGAACCCGGCAATGATTTTCGTGCGAACCCTGAGGTTCGCGAAGCTCGACGCGATCGACATGGACAAGACGCTCCCGGGGGCGATTGATATCGGAACGGCGCGACAATTGGCCGCTTCACCGGGAACAGTTACACCGGCGATGGTTAAGAAATCGTTAATGCGAACGAGATTTGTTCGGTGTCGGGCGATTTTTTTTCGTGGCCCGGTCAGGGGCGCTCCGGTCAGGGGCGCTCCAGTCAGGGGCGCTCCGGTTGCCCCCGGCGCCATCCGGCGCGATGATCCCCCCAACCGAAAATCGGCCTGGGAGAAAAAACATGCGGCTCAAGGACAAAGTGGCGATCGTCACCGGCGGCGCCCACGGCATGGGGGAGGCCGAGGTCCGGCTGTTCGCCGAACAGGGCGCGGCGGTGGTTATCGCCGACCTGCTGGACAAAGAAGGGGAGGCCGTCGCGGCCGATATCAACGCCGGCCAGGGCCGCGCCCGCTTCGTCCGCACGGATGTGACGTCGGAGGCCGACTGGCAGCGCCTGATCGCCGAGACCGTCGCGACGTATGGCAAGCTGGACATCCTGGTGAACAATGCCGGCATCTCCGGCAGCGCGGTCGGCGACGTCGACTTGCTGGCAGGCTGGCAGCGGATCATGAACGTCAACGCCACCAGCGTATTCCTGGGCACCAAGCACGCGGCGGCGGCGATGGCGAAGGCCGGGCGCGGCTCGATTGTCAATATCTCGTCCATCATGGGGTTCGTAGGCAGCGAGGACAGCCACCCGGGCTATGCGGCGTCCAAGGGGGCGGTGCGCATCTACACCAAGGCGGCGGCGGCCAAGTACGGCCCGATGGGCATACGGGTGAACTCCGTCCACCCTGGCTTCATGCCTCCGATGCTGAATGCCACCAACCAGGCCGGGCGCGCATCGAAGATCGCGGCCACCCCGCTGCGCCGGCTGGGCGAACCGATCGAGGTCGCGTATGGCGTCCTCTTTCTCGCGTCCGACGAGGCATCCTTCGTCACCGGCACCGAGCTGGTGATCGATGGCGGCTATATCGCGCAGTAATTCAGGACCCAAGCCATGATCACGATCCCCAAGCAGCAAATCCCCGGCTTCTACCACCGCCGCATCGGCGACATCGTGGTGACGGCGTTATCCGACGGCTATTTGGACGGCACCGTCGACGTGATGCAGAATATTTCTTTGGGTGACGCCACCGACCTTTTGACGGGCGCCTTCCGGCCGGGCCGTCGCACGTCGGTGAACTGTTATTTGATTTACTCGGCTGGGCGCCTGGCACTGGTCGAGACCGGGTCGGGCGACTACCTCCTGCCCACCGCCGGCAAGCTGCAAGCCAACCTCAAGGCCGCCGGCGTGAACCCGGCCGACATCGACACCGTCATCCTGACGCACATGCACCCCGACCACTCGGCCGGCCTGACCAACCCGAAAACCGGGGAGAGATTCTTCCCCAACGCGGAACTGGTGGTGCACGAGAACGAACCGAAGCACTGGCAGGACGACGCAGCCATGAATGCCGCCCCGCAGCGTGCCAAGGAACTCTATTTCCAGTGCGCCCGCGAACAGATAGCGCCGTATCACAACCAGATGAAGACGTGGAGCACCGCCACCGAGGTGTTCCCCGGCGTGCGTTCGATGCCGCTGCACGGCCACACCCCTGGCCATAGCGGCTACATGGTGTCGTCCGGCAAGGACTCGTTGCTGATCTGGGGCGACATCATCCATGTCCCCGAGGTTCAGATCCCCCGCCCCGAGGTCACCATGGCGTTCGACACCGACCCGCACGCCGCCGCCGCGACCCGCACCAAGGTGTTCGACATGGTCACAAACGACCGCCAGCTGATCGCCGGCATGCACGTTCACTTCCCCGGCTTCGCCCACATGACCCGCAGCGGAGACGGCTACATCATGCTACCGGAACCCTGGGACCAAGGGTTTGGCGGTTAACGCCGGTCTGCTGCTGGCCTCCGCCGTCTCAGGCGCCGCCTATACCCTGGCGCCGGGGCCGGCTTTCCTGGCGCTGCTCGGTATTGGCGCCAGTCAGGGGCGCAGGGCCGGGGCGTGGTTTCTCAGCGGCCTGTTCGTCGGCGATGTCCTTTGGGCGTCACTTTCGTTGGTCGCGATCCTCGGGGCGCGGTCCTTCGGGACGCTCGTCTTCGATATCCTCGGGCTCGGATGCGGCATTTATCTTGGTTGGCTGGGCTTTCGAGCGGTAACGTTACGCGCGGCGGAAGACGGTTCGGTGGATGATGCGCCCCGCCGCCCGGTGCTGCGGGGGTTGGCCTTCGGGGTGTCCAACCCCAAGGCCTACCCGGTTGCCATCGCCATGTTCACCGCGCTGCTGGCGGACCACGCCAGCGCCCTTGGGTGGGACGCTTTTCCGCCGTTGCTGGGTGCGGCCTGCGCCGGCTTTATCGCCGCGGATCTAATGCTGCTGGGCCTGGTCGGCGCCGGCCCGGTGCGGCGGTTTTACCGGCGGCACGCGCTGTGGGTGACCCGGGTGTCGGGGGTGATTTTCCTGGGTTTCGGGCTGCACGCGATCGTTACGGCAGGTTCGGGGCTGTACCGGCGGGGTTGACGGCCATAGTCGTTGCGCCCGAGGATGCCCTTGATTCACCGAGGGAAAACGCCATGTCCATATCGCTGTCGCGCCGCGCGCTGTTCGCCATGGTCGCGTCCTGCCCGCTGTGCGCGCGTGCCTTCGCCGCCGAGGCCGACAGTTGCGTTCCCGGCCAGCAGCAATCGCCCATCGTTCTGGGGCCGGGCGTCGCGGTCAAGGCGGATGTGCCAATGCCCGAGATCGTGCATGAAGCGATGCCGTTCGACGTGAAGCCCGAGGCTGGGACATTCAAATGCTATCCGACGAAACCCGGCAACAAACTCACGATCGGCGGGGTGGAATACAAGCTGAAGGAATTCCACTTCCACCACCCGGCCGAACACAAACTGCCGAACGATCCCTACCAGATGGAATGCCATCTGGTGCACGAACCCGCCGATCCCGTGGAACCATGCGCACCCGTGCAATACGCCGTGATCGCGGTGTTTATCTCACCCGGCCGGATATTGAACAAAGCGCTCAGCCCGGTCTGGCGGAAAATCAAGCCCAATACCGAGGGCGGGGTGACGGCCAATCCCGTCGACCTCCGCCACCTCGTGCCGAATAAGGAGCGCCGGACTCCCGTGTACCGCTACATGGGCTCGCTAACGACCGGCGACGAGGTGGCCAAAGAGGGCATCATGTGGACGATTTTCGAAAAGCCGGTCGAAGCGTTCCAGTTACAAATCGATCAGTTCACCCGCAACTATCCGGTGAACGCCCGAAAGACGCGCCCGCTGTATCGGCGCTTCCTGTTGGCAAAAACGCGCTGACCGGACAGCCCGCACAAGTCGTGACCCGCGACGGGCTGCGCGACAGTTCCCTGCTCGCCGCCGCGCAGCTGCGTGCGCCTCCGGGAACGGTGTTCCGATCGGATGCCGCTATTCAGGCCGATCTTGACGCGACTCTCGCTTCCCACCAGCCGGGGAGGATGTTTGGCTGTTCGGCTATGGGTCTTCGATGTGGAACCCGGCACCGATGGATCACGGCTCGAACTGAAGACGGCCCGGTGCGGGCGACGACGTTCGTGGTGAACCGCGACTACCCCCGCTATGCCGGCCGGTTGCCGGAAAATCGGGTAGCGGAACGGTTAGCTAACGCGTCCGGTAGCTTGGGCAGTTGCGCGGCGTATCTAGAGCGTGATCGCCTGAGGTTGACTTCAACCTCGGGCGTGAATCACCCTCTCAAACAAAGGCTTAGAGCACGATCGAACGCCGAGATCGCGTGCAACCTCAAACGATCATGGTCTAGAACAAACGATCGGATCGCTGCGCCAGATGGGACGCAGGGACCGGTCGCTGGAACGGTTACAGGCGTTGATGCCAGTCACGGCCGAACCGTGACCGGCTATGTGCGAACCTACTTCCCGGCGGTGTAAGGCGTGACAACGTCGCCGGTTTTCAAAGCTGGCGGCCACAGGATGACCTCCGTCTTCGGGTCGCGGAACTGATCCAGGTCGTTGCTTTTCACGCCCTGGAATTGCACTTCCATGACCCGAGCCTCCTCCCATTCCCCGCCAGCTCCGAATTTGACCGGTCCGGCAACGGTTTGGAAGGTGGTCTTGCGCATGTAGTCGGCCATTGCGGCCTGATCCATGCCTTTGACCGCTTCGACGGTCTGCGCCAGCACCTGCATGTAGGAGTAGGCGAAGGGCGGCAGGTAGTAACCCAGCGCGTCCACGCCCGCGGCGCCGGCTTTGGCTTGGTAGCGCTTGAGGAAGTCGAGCGCTTCGGGCGTCGCGAACTTGCTGACCGGAAGCCAGAAGTCGTAATCGACGATGCCGTTCAGCAATGGCCCAAGCTGGACCTTGATGGCTGTAGATTGCAGACCGACCATGCCGCCGCCGAACAGGCGGGCTTTCAGGCCAACCTCATGCGCGGCGCGAATGATGCCGACGCTATCGGGCGGATAGGACGCGACGAAAATCAGTTCGGCATTGGTCGCCTGGATTGCCCGCACGATCGGGGTGTAGTCGGCGGTCGTGGGCGGGTAGGTTTTGTCGTAGACAATCTTGAGGCCGGCTGCTTTCACCAGCTCATGCGCGCCTTCCAGCGCGTTGCGGGCGAATTCCGCGTCCGCACCGACCAGCGCCACCGTGGTGGGTTTGGGATTCAAGGCCATCGCGGTTGCGAAAAATCCCGCGCTGAAGCTCTGCTTCGGATGCGGACCGCCGGTGGGGGTAAAGGCGAAATAATTAGGGTAGTTGAACTCGCTGTTCACCGCGAGTCCGAGCAGCGAGAGGAAGGTGCGTTTATGCTGCATCACCACCGGCATCGCCGGGGCCACCATGTTGGTGGCGTAACCGCTAACCACGAGATCGACTTTGTCCACATCGAGCAGCTTCGTATAGATGCCCGGCACGGTGGAGGGGTTGGACTGGTCGTCGTAGAATACCAGCTTCACCTTGCGTCCAAGAAGCCCGCCTTTGCCGTTGACCTCCTCTTCCCAGATTTGCATGGCCAGCAGCGCCGCTTTGCCGTTCGGCGCGAGGCCGCCGGTGAGCGCCATGCCGAAACCGATGGTAATGGGTTTTTCCTCGGCGCGCGCCGGCATCATGCCTGCAACGACGAGCATAGCCGCGCATAATGCGCCACCAATCCACCGCGATATCATTCGGAAGTCCCTCCTGTCAAACTGTTGCCCCCATCCTATGGGCGTGGCGCGGTTCCGCAAGCCCCATCGATCCAAGCCCCAGGGCAATCGCATTATGCGATCCCCCTGGCGGTCAAGCTGACAGATCGATCAGCGATCCACGTGGCAATACCCGGGGTGGCGGCGCGGTCCCAAGTGGCGGGGCAACCTGTTGGAGCGGCGGCTTCGGTAATCCCGGATCGGGCAGCGACCCACCGGGCCCGCGGGCGTATTGTCGCGCGCCAGCCGGCGCACCGGCATGGGACGGCGCCGCGGCAGGCTGCGCGACCGAGAACGCCGACAAAGAGGATGGAGAGATCATGGACGGCATCGTGAACCCTATTCGTTAAGATAAGGTTAACGGAATCGATCACATGACCGGTTTTTGCACGATTTTACGCAAAGCGGCGCCACCACGCGCCAGGTTCTGCTCGGTTTCAGCGAATGCCGTGCCAAAACCGGTCGTATCGCCCGCCTTCGCGTTGGTCATGATCGTTCGGGCTTTGGCCTCCAGCGCCGCCAGACCATAGCCGGCCGCGACGCCGGCAATGGTGTGGGCCTGGAACTCGATTTCACCGGTCTCGCCGGACGCCAATGCGCGGCGGAACGGCTGCATCCGCTCCTCCAGATCGGCCAGGCAGGCGTCAACCAGGTTCACGAGGACCTCCGCCGGCAGATTGGTCCGCAATTCGGCTACCCGCTCCAACGCCAGGATTGATTCAATGCCGTTTGGTTCCGGTATGGCCCTTTTTATCGTGGTCACTCCGCCCGACGGATGACCGAACCAAACGAAACGCGTCAGGGCTGCCTGCAATTCCGGCAACGACACCGGTTTGCCGAGCACGCCGTTCATCCCCGCGGCGATGAAGAGGACCTCATCCTCCGGCGCGGTATTCGCGGTCAAAGCGAGGATTGGAACGCGGCCGACGATACCCGGCACCTCCCGGATATGCCGCGTGGCTTCCTGCCCGCTCATGCCCGGCATGAAGATGTCCATGAGCACGACATCGTAGGGTGTCCGCTGGACGGCTTCGATGGCGGCAGCGCCGTTGGGGGCGATATCGACCGAATGGCCAACGCGTCGCAGCAGGGTGGCTGCTACGATCTGGTTGGCCCTGACATCTTCCACCACCAAAATGCGCGTGCGGGGTGCGCCGCGGCGCGGCAGGTCGGCAGTGCGAGCCGAAGTTGCGTCCGGCACAGAAGGCGTCTGGGCGAGCGGCGGCAGAACGATCACGGACTCCGGCAGTGTCAGCCAGAAGGCATTGCCTTCCAGCCCGCCGTCCGACCACGGTTCGCAACCGATCGCACCGCCCATCAGAGTGACCAAATGGTGGCAGATCGACAGGCCCAGGCCAGTGCCCGATGGCTGATCGCCCTCCGGCCGGTCCAATCGGCTAAATGGCTGGAACAAGCGCGCCCGATCCTCCGCGGCAATCACTGGCCCGCGATCCCGCACTGCGATGAACAATCCGCCAGCTGTTGTCTGGGTCGTCCAATCGCGTTCGACGGATAACACAACGTCGCCGGGACGCGCGAACTTGACGGCGTTGGACAGCAGATTGAGCAGCACCTGCCGCAACCGTCCACCATCCAGAACCACCGTTGGCGGGACGTCCGAGCCGAGTGCCAAAACAATGCGGATGCCGCATGCCTCGGCCTGCCCGTGAAAAATCTCCGCCGCGCCCTCCAGTATCGGACGCAGCTCGAACTCGCTCGGCCGCAGCGAGAGCTGGCCGGCTTCCATCCTCGACATTTCCAGAATGTCGTTGATCAAGCTGGATAACGCGTCGCCGGACTGGCTTGCCATGCTGACAAGACCGCGCTGCGACGGCGACAAGGGGCTGTCCGCCAACAGCCGCAGCGTGTTGAGCAGGGCATTCAGCGGGGTGCGAATTTCGTGGCTGACGATGGCGACGAAACGGGATTTGGCGGCGTTCGCGCTATCGGCGTTGGCGCGTGCCTCCCGCAGGTCCGCCTCGACCCGCTTGTGTTCGGTGATGTCGGAGTAGAGCGTCACGAAGCCCCCGTCGAGCAGGCCACGGCGGCGCAATTCGATCGTGCGGCCATCGGGCCGGGTCCGTTCGGTCGTGCCGAATTGGAGGTTGCGAACCACGGCCATGCGGCGCGCGACCTCGGCTTCGGTGTCCACGTCGCCGAACAGGCCCGACCTGGCCTGGGCGCGCAGGATTTCCTCCATCGGCAAGCCGACGCGCGGCAGTTCGGGGGGGATACCGGCCATATCCGGGAAGCGGTCGTTCCATTCCACCAGGCAGAACTGCGCGTCCATCATGTAGATGGCATCGGTCATGCCGCCGAGGGCCGCCTCGAGTTGCTCCGCTTTCGCGTCGGCCTTCGCCTTGGCAACCTGCAATTGCGCGTTGGTGGCGGCCAGCATCGCCCGATCGCCGGCCTGCGTCTGCCCGCGTTTCCGCGCCAGCTCAACGCCTCGCAGCAACTGCCAGCCCATGATCAGCAACAACAGGACGATCGCGCCGGCGAAGCCGGCGGCCTGCCACTGCCATTCCGTGGCGGGGGCCATGGCTTCGCCGCGCTCCATCGCGACGATCAGGATCAGATCGCGATCGGGCAGGCGGCGGTAGGCATGAAAACGTTCGACGGAATCGGTAGCCGATTTGCCGAACCAAACACCGGCCGCTTTGGCTTTCATCGCCGAAACCATCGCGGTGGCAGCATAGTCGGTGTTGGGATCGACCTCGGTCGCGCTCAGATTGGCGCGGATACGGCCATCGGTAAGACCGATCAGTCCGACCAGCCCATCGTTTCCAGTGACCCCCTGACGGAATACCTCCAGCAGCGCGGAGATCCGGTAATCGGCGGCGATCGCCCCGGCGAAGGAGCCGTCGGGATGGTGCAGCCAGACCGCGACGTTGAGATGCCATTGGCGCATGATCGGATCGATCGATGCGCCGCCGATGAAGATGCCGCCGGCCGGCGTGGGGTGTTTGCGTGCGAAGACAACGAAATCCCGCGCGGCGACGTTTTGACCGACCGCTTCGGGGACCGACGATTGGCGAACGATACCGTTCTCGTCCACCAGAATCATGTCCCGGCTCAAGCCGCTCAGCACCGTTGCTTCGGCTCGGCGGTCTTCCAGCTTGAGAGTCGCGGGGTCAGCTTCCCAGGCGCGCGCAAGGACAAGAAGGGTTTGGTCGACCGCGAGAAATTGGCGGTTGATCTGCTCGCTGAGCGCCAGGGCCTGGCTGGTCAGCGCAATGTTGACCCGGGCTTCGGTTTCGGCCCGCTGCCCCAGGATCGACCGATAGGTCGCGCCGCACGTAAAAACGGCCAGCACGATAATCGCGATGACACCGAAGGCGCTGCGAAGCGCGTGCTTATCCAGCGTCGCTGAGCGGCGGCTCAATGGCACGAAGACGCGGGGTAGACGGCTCATGATGCGCGGGATCCGGTTGCATGGTCCGCGATCCCGACCATGTTGGATGGCGTTTAGCAGATGGCCGCGGCGCTTGGAAATGCAACCATGACGCGAACTCCTAATCCCGCTCCATGAATCGCTCAGGCGCCCACGGGCAGACAGCCGGGAATGCCGATTCGAGCATCCGCGCTGGGAGCCCTGGCCGGGAAACGCTCGATATTTTGGCGTTCTTCCGCAGTCTGTTAAGCTCGGGATGCGCGTTGCGCAACGCAATGAGAGGGAACGAACATGGGCAGGCTCGAAGGCAAGGTCGCGGCGGTGACGGGCGGGGCATCGGGGATCGGAGAGGCGACGGTCAGGCGTTTCGTCGCCGAGGGTGCGCTTGTCGCATTCTGCGATCGGGATGGGGAACGGGGGCAGCGATTGGCAGCCGAGCTTGGTGGGAAGGTCGCTTTTACACAGGCCGATGTTGGGACCGAGGAGGCGTGCGTCGGGTTTGTTAACGGTGCGGCGCGGATTTTCGGGCGCCTCGATATTCTGGTGAACAATGCTGGTATCAGAGCTTACGAGAAGGTGGATGAGGCGAGTGGGGCGAGTTGGAACGCGATCCTTGCTGTCAACCTGATGAGCTACGTGTTCTGTGCCAAGGCGGCGGTTCCGCTGATGCGCGGCAACGGAGGCGGGGCGATTGTTAATACGGCCTCGGTTCGATCCGTCGTCGCGGGTGGTGGGAATTTGCAATACGATACGACCAAGGCGGCGGTCGCGGGGCTGACTCGGGGGCTTGCCGCCGATCACTCGGCGGAGGGGATACGGGTGAACGCTGTTGGGCCTGGGCCGATTTTCACGCCGTTCCATGCGCGGCGCATCGCGGCGGCTGGGGAGACGGTGGAGCAGTATAATGCCAAGGCCGCGCAGGGGACCATGATGAAGCGGCCGGGTCGGGCCGAGGAGGTTGCTTCTGCGATCTTGTTCTTGGCATCTGACGATGCGTCTTACGTTACTGGGGCGTTGTTGTTTGTGGATGGGGGTATGACGGCGATGT
>JANXTL010000094.1 GCA_025352375.1 Acetobacteraceae bacterium
CGGTGTCATACAAATTTCCGGCGATATAAAGCCCGATGGTGCTCGAGCCCGAGCCGTTGTCCGAATAACTCGCGGTCGTCACAGAGGTCACGTCGAAATCGTTGAAGCCGGATGCGTTGTCACTGATAGCCAGCAAAGCAGTTAGGGCTTCAGTGAACATCACATTTACGGTGTTGGAAAAGGTGAGAGTGCCGTTAATCGTACCAGTTGTCGCCGCAATAGAATGGTGCAACTGCCCCGTGCCGCCGATGACGCTCACCCCATCGCTGTTAAACGTAACCGAACCACTGCTACCGCCGAGGGTGACTGTTGGGGCTGCGGTATAGCCAATGCCCGCCCCCGCAGCGGGATACGGTGTTGTCGGTGTTGCATAGGCTGGTGCAGCGCCGCCCACCAAACCGGCGCCGATAATTGCCGCAGCGAACGCGGCTGAGGAGAGAACGTTTAGCAGCTTTGCCATCGGGCATGATCCTTTAATTGTGTTACAGCAGTTCATAAGCAATCGCCATGCCAAATCCATACGTTGTTTTATATCAATGTGTTAAGACAACAGCCCCGAGTTGCACAGCATAGCTTGTAAAAATTTCCGACATATCTCCGATCCCAACGAGAGGGGTGACATGATGCCGCTGGAACGGCCTCGCGGATCCAAATACAAGAGGTGACGAGTGTAAGCACATGGAATAGGAATACCCACCTGATCTCACGCCGCCGTGATCATTCGAATCGTGTGAATCGCGACGGGATTGAAAAAATGCGTTGATGTTAATGGTCCATTAACCTTTGCGTCGTTAACCGCGCCGATGCGCGCGATCCTGTTCACCCTGTTCACCCTTCTTCCTTTCACCGCCCAGGCGCAGCCCTTCTGCGGCACAATGGGCACTCCTCCGGCGGAGCTCAAATACGTATCGCGCGGGTTCGGACACGGCCACACCGGTCTGGACATGATGGCGCCCGAGGGTCCGCCATCCGCGCCGCCGCCGGCGGCACCGTGGTCTACCCGGGATGATACTATGCATACGGCGACATCGTCGACATCCAGCACGCCGACGGGATCGTCACCCGCTACGCCCACATGTCCGCCTTTGCCCCCGCCACACGCCCTGGTGCTCCCGTCGCGGCCGGCGAGGTGATCGGCAAGGTCGGCCACACCGGCCGCGCCCATGGATCGCGTGTGCATTTCGACGTTCGCATCGCCGGACGCCCGGTCGACCCCCGGCACCTGGCCCCCTGCACCGGGGTAACCGACGCCTCGCTGATCGAAGCGGCCGAGGTGTCCGCACCCCGCGTCCGTCGCAGGCCCCAACGCAAAGCGCAATACTAAGGTCAAAGGGGGAATTGCATTCCTCGCGCAAATCGACGGTCCGTCGTTCTCCCGTCATGCTCCGGCTTAATCCGAAGACCGTCCGCGGCACGTCCCAGAGTCATTTTGGCCCTTATGGCTCAGCCGGTGCTGATGTTGGGCCTCGGATGACGAAAAAACAGCGCACCAAGTCCCAAATGCACCCTACCTGAGAGCGGTTGGCTGTTCCGTTGGCCACGGCGGGAATCTCTGCTTAAGCCGCATCCGACACCGGGTGGCGAATGGCGCTCTATTCTGAAAAAATTGGAACGCGAAGTGGTTAGTGTTGGCCCCAAGCCCAGCCCAGCGGCGAAGGCCCCTTTTTGGATCGCGGCGTCGAAGAATTTTACACCATGGAGAAAATGCGCCGGCCGACACCGGTCTAGAATATTGTAATAACGCAAATTTTATGATTGGCACGCTATTTGCTTATTGCTGTACGAGATCACTTCCAGTTTGAGGGACCACCCGATGAGCAATTATTTAAACCCCACCCGCTCCGCGCATTTGGCCTTTCAGGTTTCCCCTAACGGGAGTGTCTCGAATTTGAAGAAAATTGGCAAAATGAGTCAGAATACGGTTCTCGCCGCGACGCTCGCGGCCGGCTTGTGTCTCGCGGCGCCCGCGGCGCACGCCACCCTGATCACCATCGCTCTGCAGGAAACTGGCGTTCATAGCGGGGCTATTACGGCGGTCGCTAACGATGGGGGAAGCGGCAGCGTGACATACGCGGGTGGTTATGGCACGTTCCGCTCGAACAACATCAGCGCTTTCGGCGCTCCACTCCTGGATGACGGTTCTTTGATCTCAAATACGCTCAATGTTTCCTCTGCCGCCGCCGGAACACTTAAGATTTGGATCACCGAGACAGGCTACACGTCGGCGTTTGGGTCAAGTCAGTTCCTGAGCGGCCTGACCTCCAACTTACTCCGAGGCGGCGTTACGCGCGTCGAGATGATCACATACATCGACCCGGCAAATGGTTTGTATGGCGGGACGATCCTGAGCGATGTGGTCTTCACGAGCATTGGCTCGAGTTCGTTTACGACCAATTCGCCTCCCCTTCCCGGTCAGTATTCCCTGACACACGAATACATCATCACCGCGACGGGCAAAGGTTCGTCGCAGGACACCATGAGCCTGGAGTACGTGCCTGAGCCGGCATCGATCCTGCTGATGGGCCTTGGTTTGGCTGGCCTGGGCGTCGTGCGCCGCAAACGGCGCGGCTGATCCCCCGACCCGTTCCAGAACGTGGACATTGTTATCGTGCGAAGGGGACACGACGACGCAACCACTGACAGCGATAAATGGGTAACCTGGCACAGCTCCCTTTACAGGGGCTGTGATTCTTTGACGACCAGCCGGCTCAACATTTCAATCCATGAGTCGAATGCTGCAAATTTTCCGGCATGTGAACCCCAGCCCCCGCAGCGTCGGGCCTGAGGACCACAGCCGTACCGCAATGTACTCGCAGTCCACTCCCAAATAGGAATGGCCACCTGATATCACGCTCCTGTGAGCACTCGATTCAACAGAATCGCGCCAAGACTCAAAAAAACGGCCGGTCGTTAATGGTCTGTTAACTTTTCTACTGTTAACTGACTCGATGCGCACAATACTCCTGACCCTCCTTACCCTTCTCCCTTTCACCGCCCAGGCCCAGCCCTTCTGCGGCCAGATGGGCACCCCGGCCGCGGAGCTCAAATACATCTCCCGCGGCTTCGCCCACGGCCATACCGGCCTGGACATGATGTCGCCCGAGGGCTCCCCCATCCACGCCGCCGCCGGCGGCACCGTCGTCTACGCCGGGGTCTACTTCGCCTACGGCAAGATCGTCGACATCCAACACGCCGACGGCGTGGTCACCCGCTACGCTCATATGCAGGCCTTCGCCCCCGGCATCGCTCCCGGAACCCCGGTCGCGGCGGGCGAGCTGATCGGCAAGGTTGGCCATACCGGCCGCGCTCATGGGTCCCACGTGCATTTCGAGGTTCGCATCGCCGGTCGCCCAGTCGACCCCCGGCCGTATTTGGCCCTGGCCCCCTGCACCGGCACGACCGACGCCCCGCTGATCGAAGAAGCCGAGGTGCCAACCCCCCGCGTCCAACGCAAGCCGCCCGCCCGCAAGGCCCAGCACTAACGGCAACAGCCCCACGACGGACATGCAAGCCGGGAATCGCCGCCTTCGGTGCATCGCGTTTGCGTGCGATACCGCCAGTTTCCGCACGAAGGGCGCGAAGCGGGGATGGCCCCGCCGAAGCCCTCGGCGCCGCATTGGGTCGAATGTAGGCCAGTCGGTGCGACTGTCAGACCGCTTTCCACCGCAACGAACCAGGGCTCGTGCAAGCCGGGCAGGCACCGTGCCAGGTTGGGAACGCCGCGTGGCACGACCAGCACCGCCACGCCGAGTCCGGTTCCGCCTCGGTCGCCCGCCGTAGCGCCGCCCGTCCGACGCTGGGATCGCCCGCCTCGGCCTCGGCGATCTCCGCCAGCAACAAATACAAGCGGCGCTGGTGCAACCCCGCCCCCTCAGCGGCTTCCGCCTGATGCCGGGCCTCACCCACCAAACCGGCCTCAAGCGCAGTGCGGGCCAACAGCAACCGGCTCTCCGGGTGCTGCGGATTGGCACTCGTGAGCCGTTGCGCCGCTTGGGCACGCTCCAGCGCGACCGTCAGCGGACGCAGCGCGCTCTCGGCGAGGTCCGGGTGAGGCGCCACCGTCCAACCATGCCGCAGCACCGATTGGGCTGTCTTCTCCTTGCCCGCATCCCGCAGACACACAGCGTAATCCAGCACGGCCGGTGTTAACGTGGGATCGAGCTTCCAGGCCTTCTTGGTCAAAGCCGCCGCCTTCCCGGGATCGGTCTCGGCGCGGGCGGCGGCGACGGCCAAAGCAGCACCCTCCGGCCCGCGTGGTGCCAGTTCGAGTGCCCCTGCCCAATTCCCAGTCCGAATCGCCAACCGGCTGCGCTCGGGCCGCAGCCAGTTCGCCCCGGGGTGCGCCCGCTCGGCCTGCGTCGCAAGAACCGAGGCTTCCGCCCAATCTTCCCGCCCCACCGCCAGCCGGAACAAGCCGCGATAGCCAAGCAAGGCCGCATCGTCGCGGTTGGCCAGCAACCGATAGGCGGCTTCGGCCTCATCGTCCCGCTGCGCCAGACGCGCGGCTTCGGCAGCCAGCAGCAGGTTCTGCGGAGTGTCGCCCACTAAGCGTCGGGCCTTATGCGCCTCCCGCCTTGCATCGTTGCCGGCGCCGGCGGCGATGGCGACCAGGGTGCGGGTAATGGCGACCTCCCCGCCGCGCCGCCGCCGCTCCATCCGCCAACGCCCGCTCAGACCGGGCAGGCGCAGCAGGGCGCCCACCAGACGGATCACGAAAGCGCCTGCCAGCAGCACGAGCGCCAGCGCGACCAGCGCGACCGGTGTCGTGGTTTCGATCGAATATCCGGCAATGTCCACCGCGACCCGGCCCGGCAGCTCGGCCACCCACCATGCCGCACCGGTCGCGATTGCGGCCAGCAGCAGTATCTTGACGATGCCGCCCATCAGGGTTGCGCCGCCATATCGGCCAACGCCGCGCGGGCGTCGCGCAGCGCCGTGGCATCCGCCAGCCATCCCGCCACAGCCGTCGCGGAACCGCCGCGCAGGCCGGCCAATGCGGTGATCGCGCCAGCCAGATCGCCTGCATCGAGGGCACTGCGAGCACGAACGAGCACGCCGGCGGCCGGATCGCCGACCAGGACATGGTCGCCTTGCCGGATGGTCACCAGGTCCTCGGCCCGAGCCAGCATCCGGTCCAAAATGGGCCGCCGGTCATCGGCGGGTCGGCTGGCGTCCAGCGCGGCATTCGCGACGGCCGGGAAGGCCAACCGGAGCGCGGCCTCGGTCGGCGGTTTCGCGCGGGCAAACCGAGCCAGCGGTTCGGGGGCCCCAGGAATGTCGCCCAAAGCGCGCCCGGCGCCGAGCGCCATAGCCGCGGCTTGCACGCGTGCGAGCCGGTCGGCGCGCCCCAGCGATTGTTCCAGCGCCGCGATGCGCGTGGCCAGGGCCGTAGTGTCGCCGGGCGGGCGCTGCTCCAGGCCAGACAGCCGAGCCTGCAACGACGACAGATCGGGCGGCGCCCGCCGTTCGAGGGCTTCCACCCGCGGCGTCAAATCGGGACCGGCCGCCGCCGGCGGCGCCCGTTGCTCCAGCCTGGCCAAACGCGCTTCGATCGCGCCGAGCGACGGATTGGTTACCACCGGCTCGGGTGGCAGAGAAATCTGGTACCACAGGGCACCGATGGCACCGGCCAGGACGAAGAAGGCGATGACCGTAAGCCACGGCATCGGGGAACGCCGGGGCGGCGGCGGCACGGCCTCGGGGGTTGGTTCGGGGGCGGGTTCGTTCATCGCAGCAGCGCCAGCATGGCATCCTGAGTGGGCTTGGCGGCGACGCCGATGCGACGCCAGGGTAAGGCCTGTAATGCCACGCCCGCCGCCGCACCGATAGCAAAAGCATCGACGGTGCGAAGGGTTTCGCGCAGGCCCTCCTGCCGGATCAGCCGGCTGAAGGCGTGCGCCGTTGCGGCCGAAAAAAACAACGCGGCACGCACCTGCCCGGCTCGCAACGCGGTTGTGGCAGATTGCGGCAGCGCCGCGGCCGGGCACGACCGGTAGACCACACGGCGGACGACCCGAAATCCCGCGCTCCGCACCGCCACGGCGAGCGCGCCGCCTTGCCCCTGGCCCGATACCAGCAACAGCGGACGGTCCCCAGGCTGGATGGCCCGAATCACCAGGTCCGCCAGCGCGTCGGCGTCCCCCGATGCGCTGGCCACCCGAACGAACCCCAGCTCGCGCGCCCGCGCCGCAGTGGCGTCGCCGACCGCGAACAGGGCCGTGTCGCGGAATATGGGCAGGCAAGCGGCAAGTGCATTGCCGCTGGTCACGAGAAGCGCCGCCACCGCGCTGGCCGAGGGTAGCCGTGGCGCCATCGCCTCGATCGTCAGGGCAGGCGCCACAAGCGGCTCGAACCCCATGTCGGCGACACGCAGCGCGGTCTCGCTGGCGCCCGGTTCCGGCCGAGCGATCAGGATCGCGTCAGGCAAGGATGTCGCGGGGGCAATCCGCCCGCAGGCTCGCCCCCAACTCGGCCCCGATGCGCGCCGCGTCGTCGCTATGCCCATGCAGCGCCCGCTTCAGCAGGAAACTGCCGTCGGCGCGGGCGACCAGGCCGGTCAGGTGCAACGCGCCGTTCGGGAGCAAGCGGGCATGACCGCCGATCGGGGTGCGGCAGGACCCGTCCAGCTCCGCCAGCATCGCGCGTTCGGCGGTGGAGACCGCTTTGGCTTCCGGGCTCTCAATCGCGCTCAGCATGTCGCGCAGCGCGAGGTCATTGGCCCGCACGGTAATGCCGACGATGCCCTGCCCAGCGGACGGCACCATCGCCTCGGGGTCGAGAATAACGGACGCGCGGTCGGCCATCCCGAGCCGGCGCAGCCCGGCCAATGCCAGCAGCGTTGCCGCGCACTCCCCGGCTTCGAGCTTGTTCAGGCGGGTCTGCACGTTACCGCGAATGGACTGGACCTGGAGGTCCGGACGGGCATGCAGCAGTTGCGCCTGCCGCCGAACCGATGACGTGCCGATCGTCGCGCCAGCGGGCAGGCAAGCGAACGGGTCGGCCGGGTCGACCGGGTGGCAGTTGGGCCCCAGGATCAGCGTGTCGCGCGCGTCCTCCCGCTTCAGGGTACATGCCAGCACGATTCCGGGCGGGAGTTCGGTTTCCAGGTCCTTGAGGCTATGGACCGCGAAATCGACCCGGCCATCGAGCAGGGCCTCATGAATTTCTTTGGCGAAAAGGCCCTTGCCGCCGATATCCGCCAGCCTGCGGTCCTGAACGATATCGCCAGTGGTGTCGATGGCGTGCTCCTCGAACACGTCCAACCCGCGCAGAACGGGGCAGAACGTGCTCAGCAGGTGCAAAAAGAAGCGCGTTTGCACCAATGCGAGCGGGGACCGGCGGGTTCCCACCCGCAGCGGGAGCGGCCGGCGATGCGGTGCGACGGTCGGACGATGTGGCGTGGCGGCGTTCATCATTACGTCCTATTACTGTCGCCGTTCGAGGGAAAGATGGCACGTCAAACGATCCGGCCGGTATTGGGCATCGAAAGCTCCTGCGATGAGACCGCGACCGCCGTGCTGGACGCGGATGGACGGGTGCTGGCGGAGGCTGTCCACAGCCAGGAGACCGATCACGCCCCGTTCGGCGGAGTGGTGCCGGAGATCGCCGCGCGCGCCCATCTGGCGGTATTACCCGAGCAGATCAAGCAGGTTATGGGCCGGGCGGGGCTGGAATTCGGCGATCTCGGCGGCGTGGCGGCCAGCGCGGGGCCCGGCCTGATCGGCGGGTTGATCGTGGGAAGCCAGATGGCCAAGGGCATCGCGATCGCCCATCGCCTGCCGTACGTCGCGGTGAACCATCTGGAGGCGCATGCGCTGACCGCACGCCTTCCCGGCCTTGTGCCGCACGGCGCGCCGTTCCCGTATCTGCTGCTGCTCGTGTCCGGCGGCCACTGCCAGTGCGTCGCGGTGGAGGGCGTCGGGCAATACGTCCGCCTCGGCGGCACGATCGACGACGCGGCCGGGGAGGCCTTCGATAAGGTCGGAAAACTGCTGGGCCTTGGCTGGCCTGGCGGACCGGCGCTGGAGCGGCTGGCGGCGTCCGGCGACCCCACGCGGCACGCGTTTCCCCGCCCGATGCTCCGCCGCCCCGGCTGCGACTTCAGCTTCTCGGGCCTGAAAACCGCCGTCGCGCGGGCGGTCGGGAAGCACCCGCCCGGTGCGCTGTCGGTGCAGGACGCCGCCGACATCGCCGCCAGCTTCCAGATCGCGGTGGCCGAGGTGCTGGCCGACCGCGCCGGTCATGCCATGGCCATGATGCGCGAACGCGACCCGGCGACCCGGCTGCTGATCGTCGCCGGCGGCGTGGCGGCCAACGGCACCGTGCGGTCGGCTTTAACGCGGGAGGCCGATTCCCGCGGCTTTATCATGGTGGCACCCCCGATACGCCTGTGCACCGACAACGCGGTCATGGTCGCCTGGGCGGGGCTGGAACGGTTGCGCCTGGGCTGGACCGACGATCTGGACTTCGCGCCGCGGCCTCGCTGGCCGCTGGACGCCGATTGCATGTTCCGGGGGCCAGCTTGAACTACCGCCACGCCTTTCACGCCGGCAATTTCGCCGACTGCATGAAGCACGCCTTGCTGGTGTGGCTGATTGAAGCCATGGCCCGCAAACCGTCGCCGTTCTTCGTCCTGGATACCCACGCCGGCGCGGGCCATTACGATCTGGACGCGGTGCCCGCCGCCCGCACGCGGGAAGCCGATGGGGGGATTTTGCGACTGCTGGCGGCGCCATCGGATCCGCTCGCCGCCTATCTCTCGCTGGTTCGCCGCCTCGGGCTGTACCCCGGCTCACCATCCATAATCGAAGCGCTGCTCCGCCCCGACGACCGCCTGGCCTGCTGCGAGCTACACCCCGAAGACGCCGCCGAACTGCGGCAATTGTTCGCGCGCAACCCGGCGATCGCGGTGCACCGCCGCGACGCGTGGGAGGCTTTGCGCGGTCTGCTGCCGCCCTCGCAGAAACGCGGCCTGGTCCTGATCGACCCGCCGTTCGAGAACCCGGACGAATTCACCCGCCTGACCGAGGGTCTGAAGCTGGGGCATTCGCGGTTCCGCACCGGGGTCTTCGCCGCCTGGTACCCGATCAAGCGCCTCGCGCAGGTGCGGCAATTCCTGACGTCCATGCGCAAGTCCGGCATAAGCGACATCGTCACCGCCGAGTTCCTGTTGCGCGAGCCACTCGACCCGACCCGCCTGAACGGCTGCGGACTGCTGGTGGTCAACCCGCCCTACCAGTTCGAAACCGCCGCATTATCCATCCTAACCGCCCTTTTGGACGCGATCGGCACCGGGGAGCACGGCCAAAGCGTGACCGTGACAAGGCTCGCCGATGAGTGACATCGGCGTTATCGGGGCCGGCGCCTGGGGCACCGCCCTGGCGATCCAGGCCGCGCGCGCCGGACGGAATGTGACGCTGTGGGCGCGCGACGCCGCCAACGCCGCCGCGATCGAGCAAACCAGGCTCAATCCCCGTCTGCCCGGTATCCGCCTGCCCGGAGGCATCCGCGTCACCGCGCATCTACCCAGCCGGGCTGCCGCCATCCTGCTGGCGGTGCCCATGCAGTACCTCCGTGGGATCGCCGCGCGCCTGCCGCGATCTGACGCACCGCTGGTGGTGTGCGCGAAGGGCGTGGAGGCGGGCACGCTGCGCCTGCCGCTCGAAGTCCTGGCCGAGGTCCGGCCGGGGCAGGCCGCGGCCGTCCTGACCGGCCCGAATTTCGCCCGAGAGGTCGCCGAGGGCATGCCAGCAGCCGCGACCCTCGCTGGTACTGACTCGGCGATGCGCGACCATCTCACCGCCCTGCTGGCGACGGCATCGTTCCGGCTGTATGGCAACGACGACGCCATCGGCGCCCAGGTCGGCGGTGCCGCCAAGAACGTGATCGCAATTGCCGCCGGTGCCGTCATCGGCGCCGGACTGGGCGAAAATGCCCGAGCCGCCCTGATTACCCGCAGCCTGGCGGAACTCAGACGCCTGACGGTCGCGTTGGGCGGGCGCGCGGATACGGTCATGGGGCTGTCCGGACTGGGCGATCTCCTCCTAACCTGCACCGGCCCATCCAGCCGCAATTTTTCGCTCGGCGTAGCACTTGGGCGCGGCGAAACACTGGAGGCCATTCTGGCGACGCGACAAACCGTTACCGAGGGGGTCGCGACCGCCCCCGCTTTGGTCGCGCGCGCCGCCGCCGTGGACATGCCGATCTGCGCCGCCGTTGCCGATCTGCTGGCAGGCCGCACCACACTCACCCAGGCCATGACCGACCTGCTGGCTCGGCCGAGGCGGGACGAATGATCCGCAGCGTCCTGACCGTCGGCGGCTGGACCATGGCGAGCCGCATCCTCGGATTCGGCCGGGACATGCTGATTGCCGCCATCCTCGGTACCGGGCCGATCGCCGACGCGTTCTTCGTCGCGCTGAAACTGCCCAATCTGTTTCGCCGTTTGTTTGGGGAAGGCGCGTTCAACGCCGCCTTCGTCCCCGAATTCGCCGGGCTGCTCGCGACCGAGGGACCCGCGACGGCCCGCCGCTTCGCCCAGGAATCGTTCGGCGTCCTCACCTTCTGGCTGATGGGCGTGACCATCCTCGGGGAGATCGCGATGCCGGGCGTGATCCAGGTCCTGGCCCCCGGGTTTGCCGCCAGCCCGGAAAAATTCGCGCTGGCGGTAACGCTGACCCGTATCACCTTCCCATATCTGATCCTGATCTGCCTCGCCGCGCTGGTGTCAGGCATCCTCAACGGGATGGAGCGCTACACAGCCGCCGCCGCGTCCTACGTGTTGTTCAACGTTATCAGCATTGCCTGCATGCTGTGGCTCACGCCGTACACGCCGACCGCCGGTCATGCCTTGTCCTGGGGCATCACGTTCTCCGGCGTCGCGCAGCTGGGTCTGCTGATGTGGGCGGCGCGGCGGGCCGGGATGGGGCTGGGGGTGCCGCGCCCGCGCATGACCCCGCGAGTCCGCTTGCTGCTGCGGCGTATGGCGCCGGGGCTGGTCGGGGCGGGCGTGACGCAGCTGAATCTCGCGGTCGATGTGATCATCGCAAGCCTGCTGCCCGCCGGCACCGTGTCGCTGCTGTATTACGCCGATCGGGTGCAGCAACTGCCGCTGGGGGTGATCGGTACCGCCGTCGGCACCGCCCTGCTGCCGATGCTGTCGCGCCAGGTGCGCAGCGGGGAGGCCGCGGCCGCGAACGACACGCAGAACAGAGCAATCGAATATACGCTGGTCCTGACGCTGCCGGCGGCATTGGCCCTGGTGGTATCGGCATACCCAATCATGTGGGCGCTGTTCGGCCGCGGCGCCTTCGATGCCGAAAGTGCGCGGTTGTCGAGTCAGGCACTGGCCGCCTACGGCATGGGGCTTCCCGCTTTCGTGCTGGTCAAGGTGCTCGCCCCCGGCTTCTTCGCGCGCGGCGACACCGCGACCCCGGTCAAGATCGGGATGGCCGCGGTGGCGCTGAACCTGTCGCTGAACGTCGCGTTGATGGCGCCGATGCGGCATGTCGGGCCGGCGATGGCGACCACCATCGCGGCCATGTTCAACGCCGGTGCGCTGGCCTGGGTGTTGCAGCGGCGCGGGCATCTGACTCCCGATGCGCGGTTGAACCGCCGGGTGTGGCGCATGATGCTGGCGACCCTGGCGATGGGTCTGGCGCTGCACTTCACGCAAACCCAGCTATTCGCGGCGAGCTGGAACGATCTGACCCGGCTGCTGGCACTCGCCGTGCTGATCGCCATCGGGCTGCTGACCTACGCGGTCGCGACGCAGTTGACGGGCGCGTACGACCTTCGCGAAATACCCCGTATGCTATCGCGCCGCCGCTTGCGTGGCGGCGACGGATCGGCCATCAACCCGGCCCCTACCCCCCCCGTCCCCACCCCAGAGACAACGCCATGACCCGCATCTTCTCCGGCATTCAGCCGTCCGGCATTCCGACCCTCGGCAACTACCTCGGTGCGATCCGCAACTGGGTGAAGTTGCAGGACGACCACGAATGCCTGTGGTGCGTCGTCGATCTGCACGCCATCACGGTGTTCCAGAATCCGGCCGAACTGACGCAACAGACGCGGGAAATGGCGGCGGTGCTGCTGGCCTGCGGCGTCGATCCGCACAAGCATATTCTGTTCCTGCAATCGAACGTCCGGGCGCATGCGCAACTGGCATGGATTTTCAATTGCGTGGCGCGGCTGGGCTGGTTGAACCGCATGACTCAGTTCAAGGACAAGGCCGGCAAGGACCGGGAGAACGCGTCCGTTGGTCTTTATGCCTATCCCAACCTGATGGCGGCCGACATCCATGCCTACCACGCCACCCGCGTGCCGGTGGGAGACGATCAGCGCCAGCATCTGGAACTTGCGAACGACATCGCCCAGAAATTCAATCACGATTACGGCGTGGAGTTCTTCCCCAATATCGAGCCCGTCATCATGGGCCCGGCCGCGCGCGTCATGAGCCTGCGCGACGGCACCAAGAAGATGTCGAAATCCGACCCGTCGGACCAAAGCCGCATCAATCTGAACGACGATGCCGACACCATCGCGCTGAAAATCCGCCGCGCCAAAACCGATCCGGAACCCTTGCCCAGCGAAGCCGAGGGTCTGGCGAACCGGCCAGAGGCCCGGAATCTCGTGGGCATCTATGCCGCACTGACCGACACCGACCACCAGGGCGTACTGACGGAGCATGGCGGCAAGGGCTTCGGACCGTTCAAGCAGGTCCTCGCCGATTTGCTGGTGGAAAAGCTGGCCCCCATCGCGACCGAGACGCGCCGCCTGCTGGCCGATCCCGCCGGCGTCGATATCGTGCTGCGCAACGGCGCCGAGCGTGCGGCGGCGATCGCGGATCCGATCGTGGCGGAGGCTGAGCGGTTGGTGGGGTTCCTGCGGCCGTAGCGAGGCAGTCAGGGCAAAGGCCGGAGGGAGAACCGCCGGACTGTTCTCAGGCAAATGTCGTTTGCTAACCGTCATGCCGGTATAATTCCATCTGCGACCATCTGCGTCATCTGCGGACAAACCTTCTTTCAGCAGATTTTGTCCGCGGATGACGCAGATACTCTCCAATTCCTCGGTGGTACGAAGACCGCCTTCCCTGGCGGCGGCCACCGCCATTTTAAGGCCCTGTGGGTCGGGATGTCGCCCAGGTCAAGCACCCGTCGACCGACCCTAACGGCCGCCAAGAAAATCCCGCAGCAATCCCGAGCAGACACCGGCGTGGGAAAACGGCAACCCGTGTTTCGCGTGGCCGATGACATGCAACCGCGCGCCGGGCACCCTCGCATGAAAGTCCGCCATCACCGGCACCGGAATGAAGGGCGAGGCATCGGGGTGCAGCAACAACAGCGGCGGCTTTAACCCGGGCAACCGTCCCACGAGGTCGGCCCCAACCAACGCCGCCAACAATGCCAGCACCGTATCGGGGCAAGCCGAGGCCTGCTGTGCCTCAAACCAATCCCATTCCACCGGCGATAACGCATCAGGGTAAAAGCGGGCCGCCATCATATGCGCGGACCAACCCGTCATCCCACGTGCTTCGATGATCCGGCGCCAATCCGATACGGATTCGATTGAAGCTCCCAGATGCGCCCCATTGCTAACCGTTAACGTCCGCACCCGCTCGGGTGCCCGCAATGCCGCGTTCAAAGCGATGGTGCCGCCGATGGATTCGCCAACCAGATGCGCCCGTTCCACCCCCGCCGCGTCCATCACCGCGAACAGATCGTCGGCCAGGCTGTCCATCGACAGATTGACAGCGGGGTCGGAGCCGCCGTGGCCGCGCATATCGAAACGGAGGATGCGATACCGATCCATCAGCGCTGGCAACCACCCGCCCCAAATCTCCTGACAGGCACCGACACCGTGGTGCATCGCGATGGTTTCTGGATCGGTGTGCCAAGGGCGAACGTGGTCGACCAACGACCATGCGGGAATGTTCAATGCGCTCTCCTACCGTACCGGGTTTTCATCCATTCTCGCATCGTCTGGAACACGGAATAAAGCATCGGGATCAGGAACACGCCGACCGAACTCGCCACGATCATGCCAGTAAACACCGCCGTCCCCACCGCCCGGCGGCTCAGCATGCCAGCCCCCTCGGCCCAGACCAGCGGGATCAGGCCAAAAATAAACGCGATCGACGTCATCAGAACCGCTCGGATACGCATGCGCGCCCCCAACAGCGCGGCATCGCGAATGGACAGGCCTTGCTCCCGGGCACCTTTCGCGAACTCGACGATCAAAATGCCGTTCTTCGCCGCGAGCGAAATCAGCACCACCATGCCGATCTGCGCGTAAAGATCGAGCGACAAGCTGAACAACCACAGCCCGCCGAACGCCCCAAGGACCCCAACCGTCACCGACAGCAGAACGGGGACGGGGATCATCCAGCTTTCATACAGCGCCACCAGGAACAGATAAGCGAACAACACGGCCAGCGACAGGATCGCCAGCGTCTGGCCCGCCGCCTGTTTCTCCTGATACGCCGTGCCCGACCATTCGTACCCGTAACCCGGCGGCAGCGTGCGACCGGAGATTTCGTCCATCGCTTTCAGCGCATCGCCAGACGAAACGAATGGCGCGGGGGAGCCGTTCACGGTCACCGCGCGATAGTTGTTGAACCGGCTGATCACCTGCGGCCCCAGTACGATCCGAGGCGTGGCGATGGCACGCAAGGGCACCATCTCGCCCGATTTATTCCGCACATTGATACGGTCGATCGCGGTGGCGTCGGCACGATCCGGTGCGTCAGCCTGGATATTCACCTGCCAGGTACGGCCGTACAAGTTGAAGTCGTTAATATAGAAACCACCCAATGTCGTTTGCAGCGCGCTGAACACATCCGAAACGGCCAACCCGAGCGCCTGGGCTTTTTCGCGGTCGATGTCGAGCCAGATGGAAGGGTTGGATGCGGTGAAGGACGAAAACACCCGGCTCAGGCGCGGGTCCTGATTGGCGGCGGCTTGCAGGCCCTGCACGACGCTGGACATCGCCGCGGGTTCCTGACCCTCGAGATTTTCCAGCTGGTATTCGAACCCGCCGCTGGTGGACAGGCCGATAATCGGCGGCAGATTGAAGGCGAAGACGTTCGCATTTCGTATCTGCCGGGCGCCCCCGAACACCGCGCCGATCGTCGCCTGCGCGCTTTGAGCCGCCGATGCTCGGTTCGCGAACGGTTTCAGCCGCACCACCACGAAGGCGGCGTTCGGCTGATTGCCGCCATCGAGCAACGAGAACCCGACGATAGCCAGCACACCTTCCACCTGCGGCATCGGGCGGATCATCTTTTCCACCTGCTCGACCACCGCGCGGGTGCGGCTGACCGAGGCGCCGTCCGGCAATTGTATCGCCACGAAGAACGCGCCCTGGTCCTCCTCCGGCAGGAATCCCGTAGGCGTTATTTTCGCCATAGCAAAGATGCCAGCAGCCGAAATCGCGACCACGAGCACCGACAACAATGCCACGCGCAGCAGCCCGCTTACGACCCAAACATAGCCGTCGCGCATCTTGTCGATGCCGCGCAGCATCAGGCCCAGCGCCCCCCTCGGCGGCCCATCGTGACGCAGGAAGACACCGCATAAAGCGGGAGAAAGCGTCAGCGCGACGATCGCCGAAATCAGCATCGACACGCTGATGGTGACCGCGAACTGCCGGAATAGCGTGCCCGAGACACCGGGAATGAACCCCACCGGCACGAACACCGACAACAACACGAGGGAGATCGCGATCACCGGGCCGGTGATCTGTTCCATCGCTTTTTTGGTGGCTTGTTTTGGCGAAAGCTCCGGTTCTTCGGCCATGACGCGCTCGACGTTTTCCACCACCACGATCGCGTCGTCGACCACGATGCCGATGCCCAGCACCATCGCCAGCAGCGAAATGGTGTTCAGCGAGAACCCCGCCGCCAGCAGTATCGCGATGGTGCCGACCAGACTGACCGGGATGGCCACCATCGGAATGATGGTGGCGCGCCAATTGCCCAGGAAGACGAACACCACCAGCACCACCAGCCCGAACGCGATGAGCAGCGTATTTTTCACCTCGGTCAACGTCAACGAAACGAAGGTGGAGCTGTCGTAGAACACACGCGAACTCAGGCCCGGCGGGAAGCGCTTGGACATTTCGTCCAGCGCCGCTTGCACCCGAGCAGATGTGTCGAGGGCATTGGCGCCGGGGGCGAGATAGAGGCCGATCGAGACCGCCGGATTGCTGTTGAGCCGGCTTTCCGTGTCCATATTGGCGGCGCCGAGTTCCACCCGCGCCACGTCCCGCACCCGGAGCAACGAGCCATCGTTGCCGGCCCGTATCACGATGGCGCCGAATTCCTCGGCCGTCACCAGGCGGCCCTGGGTCTGCACGCTCAACTGAAATTGCGTTGCGTCGGCGGTGGGGCGCGCGCCGATGCGGCCCACCGCGGCTTGCACGT
The DNA here is from genome assembly GCA_025352375.1 of Acetobacteraceae bacterium. GTDB lineage: Bacteria > Pseudomonadota > Alphaproteobacteria > Acetobacterales > Acetobacteraceae > Rhodopila. Next base: position 16,424 of record JANXTL010000094.1, read on the forward strand.
TCTGCCCCTGGATCGCCGCGATGACGTCGGCGGGGGCGAGGTTCAACCCGGTCAACCGGTCCAGGTCGAACCAGATGCGCATGGAATAATCGAGCCGCCCGAACAACTGCGCGTCGCCCACGCCCGGTGTGCGGGCCAGTCGGTCCAGCACGTTGATGGTGACATAGTTGCTGATGAACAGCGGATCGTATTTGCCGCCGTCGGAGTAGAACTGCAAAAACTCCAGTATGGCGGTGGAGCGTTTGCGCACGTTCACTCCGGCGCGCTGCACCTCCGACGGCAGTTTTGCCAGGGCCTGCTGCACCCGGTTGTTGACGTTGACGGTATCGACGTCGGGGTTGGTGCCCAGCTCGAAGCTAACGGTCAGGCTGTAGCTGCCGTCGTTCGCGCTGTTGGATTTCATGTAGATCATTTTGTCCACACCCACGATCGCCGCTTCCAGCGCCTGCGCGATGGTGGCTTCGACGACCTGGGCGGATGCGCCGGTAAACGTGGCGGACACCTGCACCTGCGGCGGCACGATATCGGGGAACTGGGACACGGGGATGCGGAACCACGCCAGCACCCCGGCCAGCGTCATGACGATCGCGATAACGGTCGCCAGCCGCGGCCGTTCGACGAAGACGGATGAGATCATGCGCCTATTTTCCGGCTGATGGAGTGGCGGGCGCGGGTGCGACGACCGCCCCCGGCCGCACCTTTTGGATCCCCTCGGAGATGACGGTCTCGCCTTCCTTCAATCCCTCGGCGATGACCGCGATCGCCGGGGTCGATTGCCCCAGTTTGATCCGCCGCTGTTCGGCTTTGTTGCCATCGCCGAGAACAAAGACATAGGTACCCTGCTGATCCGACAGCACCGCTGCTCGGGGGATGCCCAATGCCATGACCGGCTCGATACCCTCCACGCTGACCGCGACAAAAGCGCCATCGGTCAGCGGCCGGTCCACCGGTTTGCCGGGTTCCGCCGGGCGCAAAGCCGGGTTGGGAATGCGGGCGCGGACCAGGATGGTGTCGGTGGTGGGGGACACCGTGGGGTCCACGTAGTCGATGGTGCCAGTCGGGCCGTACGCCGATCCATCCGGCAGCTTCAGGTGCACCGCGACGGCGCCGGCGATGCCCTTGGCGGCGTAGCGCTTCTGCAACGCGGTCAACGTGCGCGATGCCACCGGGAACGTCACATACATCGGGTCCTGGCTGACGATCGTCGCCAGCGGGCCGCTCGTAGGCGACACCACGTTGCCCGGCGTGACCGAACCCCGGCCGATCTTGCCCGCGACCGGGGCTTTGATCTCGGTGTATTCGAGGTTGATCTTTGCCTGGGTCAATTGCGCCTGCGCCACGGCGAGCAACGCCGCCAGCGAACGTTGCGCCGCGAGCGCATCGTCGACCGCCGACTTATGCCCCGCCGCCGACGACATCAGCTGCTGCGCCCGACCCAACTGAATGGTGGCATTGGCCAAACGCGCGGTCACGTCGGCAACCGAACCTTCCTGCTGCGCGACGGAGGTCTCGAACGGGGCACGCTCCAGCCGAAAGAGCAGATCGCCTTGCTGGACCTCCGCCCCTTCGGTGAACAGCCGCTGGTCGAGGAAGGCGGTGACGCGCGTCGTCAGGGACACCCGGTCCACCGCCTGGACCCGCCCAACGAAGTCGGCGCTTTCAACGATCGCGGCTGGCTGCACTTTGACCACCCCAACCGCGGGGGGCGGCGCGCCGGGCGCCTGGGCGAGCGCATGGCCGGCGGTCAGCAGCGAAGCCGCGAGGGCGAAGCGGGAAAAAGCCAGACGCATCGTCGAATGGTCCTTTGGGCCGTGGCGAGCGCCGGCAATAGGGAGTCTTGGGGTTTGCGGTCAACCGCCCCTATGGTTTACCCAACCCCCGCGATAGCGACAGCATAAGGGGCAGGCCGGTGAAACGACGCACATTTTTGCTGGCACCCGCGACAACCGGCCAGCTGTACCCCACGGACCAGCCGTTCTACTTCCCGGCGCCGATCTTCTGGAACGTGGCGCAGGCCTGATGGGGGCGTATCTCGCCGTCGCCGTGGGGGGCGCGATCGGCAGCGTCGCCCGCTTCTGGATGACCGGCGCGATGGCCACGCTGACCGGGCCCCGGTTTCCGTGGGGCACGCTGGCGATCAACATCCTTGGCTCCTTCGTCATCGGGCTGGTAGCGGGGTTTACTTTGACGCCCGCGCGCATGGGGATGCACCCGGATCTGCGCATCTTCCTCATGACCGGCATCTGCGGCGGGTTCACCACGTTTTCCGCGTTCAGCCTGCAAACGCTGGAGCTGATCCAGACCGGGGATCTGGTGCCGGCGTTTGGCTATATTCTTGGGTCGGTGGCGCTGTGTTTGCTTGCGGTCTGGGGCGGGTGGTTGTTGGGGCGCGTTTGACCGC
>JANXTL010000102.1 GCA_025352375.1 Acetobacteraceae bacterium
AAGTCAACCTCAGGCGATCACGCTCTAGACCATGATCGTTTGAGGTTGCATGCGATCTCGGCGTTGGATCATGGTCTAAGCCTTTGTTTGAGAGGGTGATTCACGCCCGAGGTTGAAGTCAACCTCAGGCGATCACGCTCTAGCCGGCGGCGCGGCGCCCCGCGGGAGCGGCCTTCTTTTCGCCAGCGGCGGCTTTGGTCATGATCGACTTGATATCGCGCAGAAAAGCAGAGCCTTTTGGGGTCTTCTGCACGAGGATGCTGCGGCGATCGGCGGGGTCGGTCTTGCGGCGGGCGAGATCGAATTCACCGAGACGGTCAAGCGCGCGGGTAATGGCGGGCTTCGAAACGTCCAGCTCGGCCGCGAGACCACGAACCGTGTGGCCGCCTTCGACGAGGTAGCACGTCAGGAACACCGCGAGCTGACGCGCGGTCAGATCGGGGCCGTCACGCCGAACGAGCGAGACGACAGTGCCACGCAGCAGGTCGACCTGCTGGTCCGCGGCGGTGGGTGCAGTTGCCATATTATTATCCTTTCCCGGATTGCCGCGAAATTGCGACCGTATCGTGTGCCGGCGCATAGGCCGATGACAGTTCAAAGTCAAGCTTATTGCGTATTCCGCGCCGCAACATTATTCGTCGGGCAGAGTTTTTCCTCGATGGTTCGAAAGACCGACCGCAGAGTCTGCGCTTCTCCACCCTCGGGTCGTCCGGGCCGAGACATGTCATTCCAGGCGTAGAGGTCGAGGTGAACCCATGGCACCTCGGCCGCGACGAACCGCTTCAGGAACAGCGCCGCGACGACCGCGCCGGCATGCGGCCGCGATGATACATTGTTCAAGTCTGCTACAGGGCTTTTCAACCAGTCATCGTATCCGGACCACAACGGAAGACGCCACATCGGGTCGTGCTCGGCAGTGCCGGTGCGTAACAGACAATCGGCCCAATCGTCGTCCGAACAGAACAATGCCGGCAAGTCCGGGCCGACCGCCACGCGTGCTGCGCCGGTCAGGGTCGCGCAATCCAAAAGCAGCGATGGCGATTCACTCGATGCATCGTGCAACAAATCGCAGAGCACGAGCCGGCCCTCCGCATCGGTATTCCCGACTTCTACCGTCAGCCCGCTGCGAGTACGAATCACATCGAGCGGCCGCATCGCGGTTCCGGAAACGGAGTTTTCAACGCATCCGATTCGCGTAACCAGGCGCAACGGCAAGTCAGCTTCCATGATAATTCGGGACAAACCAAGAACGGTTGCGGCGCCACCCATATCCTTCTTCATACGAAGCATTCCGGATGACGGCTTCAAATCGTATCCACCGGTGTCGAAACACACGCCCTTGCCGCAAAGCGACACCAGCGGCGACTCGTCGGTCGCCTTGCTGCCGCGCCAATGGAACGTCACCACGCGCGCGGGTCGGGCGGAACCGCGTCCGACGGCGGCAATGGTGGGATATTCCGCATCCAGAACCGAACCCTCCACAACCGTGGCGATGGCACCGTGGCGGGCCGCCAGCCCAACGGCGATGTCGCCCAGTTCGACCGGGCCCAGCACGTTGGCCGGGGCGTTGATCAGGTCGCGTACCATGGCGATGGCGCCGGCCTGGGAAATCGCTGCGGATTGTCCGGCGGGCGCCACCAGGCGGGCCGGTGCGCGGTCGGCCGATTTGAACGCACCATAGCGGTAGGTCCCAAGACAGTAGCCCAGCGTTGCACAGGCAGGGTCGTAATCGCCGGGGACCAGGGCCCAGGTCGTGCCTTCGGGAAGCCGCGACGCGATCCCGCCAAAAGCCCAGGGCGAGCAATCCGAACCCAGTCCCAGGACCGCCCCAGCCAAGCCCTCGGCGCCGGGTAGCAGCACCAGCTCCTGTGTCTTGGCGGCGAAACCGGTGGCCTTCAAATAGGCGCCCTGGGCGGGCGGCAGCACCTTCAGCAGGTCGGCTAAACCGTCCGGCCGGACCGCATGCAGCGGCAATGCGCCCGCCGGGCCCGCCACCAGGCTGTCGAAAATCTGATCGAGCATGTGCTTTATTCCTTTGCTTGCACCGTCATGGAACCGACTTTTGCCGGCCAATGCCAGCGGCGGCTATACGCTTGGTGCGGATATAGGGAGCCAAGCTTATGCACGAGGACACGATTGCGACCATCGTCGAGCTGATTGCCGGCAAGGGGGAACGGCAATACGGCCTGTCGGCCATTAATCAGCGTGCCCACGCCCTCCAGGCGGCGCACCTGGCCGAACAGGCCGGTTGCGAACCGGGACTGATCGTCGCGGCGCTGGTTCATGACATCGGACACATGGTGCACGACCTGGGCGAAGATCCGGCCAAGGACGGTATCGACGACCGCCATGAGGCTCTGGGCGCGGCCTGGCTGGACGGGCGTTTCGGCCCGGCGGTCACCGAACCGGTGCGGCTTCATGTCGCGGCAAAACGGTATCTGTGCGGCAAAGAATCCGATTATTTCGCCCGCCTTTCGCCGGACAGCGTGCGCAGCCTGGCGCTGCAAGGCGGTCCAATGTCAGCCGCGGAAATCACCGCATTCGAGGCTCGGCCGCATTTTTCCGAGGCCGTGCAACTGCGCCGGTTCGACGAGGGCGCCAAGGTCAAAGGGCTGGAGGTCCCGGATGTTCGGCACTACGTGCCGCTCATCCGGGCCTGTTTGCTCATGCCGTTACAATAACCGTCCGGTCATCGCTGGCATCGATCACCGCTCGCAACGGACGAGCGAGGATGATGCAACCGTGCGAGATGCTGTTTTGCGGGGTGGGATTGGCGGCATGGTCCGCCGAATCCCCATGGATCATAAACCCGTCGCGCCCAAATACGTCTGTATCCGTGCTTGGCGTCAGCCGCATCGTCATGGGTCCCGCCACCGGATGACGAAACGAAGGTCCGATCGTGTAGGTTCCAACCGGCGTCGGACCGACGTCCCGTTCTTCCTGGGCATCGTGATTGTTGTAGCCTTCGTCGTGGCCGGAATAGCCCATGCCGGCCGGGTTGCCACTGGGATCGAGAAGTTGCCGGCCCGTCTGCGAATATGTCCAAGGCATGATGGTTGCTCCCACGAGTTGGTCCGGCTTGTTACCATCCTTTCGTTGGCGTTTCTAGCCCGACAAGCTTCCCGCCAGGAGCGATGTCACCCGTCTGGCAAATGCGGTGGAATCCGATGGCAGCTCACCTTCCTGCACCCGAGCGAGGTCGAGAAGCGTGGCGGCGGCCTCGGCGATGAGGGGTTTGTCGTCCATTTTGGCGGATAGTGCCGCGATCAATTTGTGGTGCGGGTTGAGCTCCAAAATGGGCTTGGCCGGCATCATTGCCCGTCCCGCCCGCCGCAAAAGCTTCTGCATCTGCAGGTCAGGGCCTTTGTCGTCGGCCGCCAGAATGACCGCGCTATCGGTCAAACGCCCGGTGGCGCGCACGTCGGACACGGCGTCGCCCAAAGCTTCCTTCAGCGCCGCCAGCAAGGGCGAAATGTCTGGGTGGTCGCCCTCCACCGCGATGTCCTGGGCGGCTTGGGTTACGCTGCGGATAGGTTTGTCCATGAACGTGTCGAGCCGCTCCGGCCAGAACGCGTCGATGGGATCCGCCATCAGCAGCACTTCGTATCCTTTGGCTTTGAAACCCTCCAACTGCGGGGATGTTTTCAGCGCTTCGGCATTGTCGCCGGACAAGTAATAGATGGTGTCCTGGCCTTCCTTCATCCGCTCCACATAGTCGGGCAGGGAGGTCCAACCGTCCTGCGCCGAGGAATGGAACCGCAGCAACGGCGCGAGTTCGGCGCGATGCTCGCTGTCTTCCCAGACGCCTTCCTTGAGGATGGGACCGAAATTCTCCCAAAATTTCATATATTCCTCGGCTTCCTTCGCTCGGTTTTTCAGTTCGCCGAGCACGCGGGAAATCATGGCCTTGCGGATGCGGCCGATGACCGGGGTGGATTGCAGGATCTCGCGGGAGACATTGAGGGGTAAGTCTTCCGTATCGACCACGCCCTGCACGAAGCGCAACCAATGCGGCAGCATCTCCGCCTTGTCGGTGATGAACATCCGGCGCACATGCAAGCGAACCTTCGATGCGCGGTCTTCCTCCATCGGCATGAAGGGTTTCATCGACGGGATAAACAACAGGCAGAAATATTCGAGGGTGCCTTCCGCCTTCCAGTGCAGCGTCGCCCAGGGGCTGTCCCAGCCGTGCCCGAGGTGGCGATAGAATTCCGCATAATGCTGTTCGGCGATGTCGGATTTGGACTTGCGCCAGAGGGCGGTGCCTTCGTTCGCCGGCTCGTCCTTGCCGTCGCGGGCAACCGTGATCGGCAGGGTGATGTGGTCGGCCCACTTGCGGATCACGGTCTCGAGCCGCATCGGCTCCAGATATTCTTCCGCGTCGGACTTTATGTGCAACACGATGTCGGTGCCGTAATGCTCCCGCGTGGCGGGGGCGATCGTGTATTTGCCCGCGCCTTCGGACGCCCAGGTGAACGCTTCCTCGCTGCCGGCCTTGCGGGAGGTCACCTCGACGCGGTCGGCGACCATGAACGCCGAGTAAAAGCCGACGCCGAACTGTCCGATCAGGCTGGGGCGGTCCTCGGGCTTGGCGCTGGCCAATGCGTCGCCGAACATCCGGGTGCCGGAACGGGCGATGGTGCCGAGGTTGTCGATCAGCTCCTGCCGGCTCATGCCGATGCCGTCGTCGGAGATCAGAATCTGGCGTGCGCCCTTGTCCGGCACGATGCGGATTTTCGCTTCCGCGGGGAGGGCCAGGTTGGGGTCGGTCAGGGCTTCGAACCGGCGGCGGTCGACGGCATCGGCGGCGTTGGCGACGAGTTCGCGCAGGAAGATTTCCCGCTCCGAATAGAGAGAGTGGACCACTAGGTCCAAAAGGCGGCCGACTTCGGCGCCGAAATCGTGTTGCTCCAATACGGTATCGTTCATTTAGAATCTCCTGAGTCCCGGCGCGATATGCGGGCTGCGGGGTTGAGATTCAAGGTGGAGCAGCGATTCGGTTGGCAACGGGACATAGAGGCCTGAACAATCGCTCAACCGGCCTTGCATTCCGCGTTGCACCATTCAAACTCTCACCTATGCCGTCTCGCGACTCCGGTTTCCCTGCCCGTGTTCGTGCCGTCCTCGGCCCGACCAATACGGGTAAGACGCACCTCGCCATCGAGCGCATGCTCGCGCATGCCTCGGGGATCATCGGTTTTCCGCTGCGTTTGCTGGCCCGAGAGAATTACGACCGCATGGTCGCGCAAAAGGGCGTCAAAAACGTCGCGCTGATCACGGGGGAGGAGAAAATTATTCCTCCCGACGCCAAATGGTTCTCCTGCACCGTGGAAGCCATGCCGCTGGACCGGCATACTGAGTTCGTGGCGGTGGACGAGATCCAGCTTTGCGCCGACCCCGACCGCGGCCACGTGTTCACCGAACGGCTGCTGCATGCGCGCGGCATGGTGGAGACGATGTTCCTGGGTGCCGAGACGATTCGCCCCCTGCTGCGGCGGCTGGTGCCGAACGCCACGGTGGAAACCCGGCCTCGCCTGTCGCGACTGACATACGCCGGACCTTCCAAACTGGTGCGCCTGCCACCCAGAAGCGCGGTTGTCGCTTTCAGCGCGCAGGAAGTTTACGCAATCGCCGAGCTCATTCGTCGCCGCCGAGGTGGCTGCGCCGTGGTTATGGGGCGCCTGTCGCCGCGCACCCGCAACGCCCAGGTGGCGTTGTATCAGGAAAAGGAGGTCGATTTCCTGGTCGCCACCGATGCGATCGGCATGGGCCTGAATATGAACGTCGACCACGTCGCCTTCGCCGGATTAGGAAAATTCGACGGCCACCGCCCGCGCCGGCTGACGGCGGCGGAGATGGGGCAGATCGCCGGGCGCGCCGGGCGCGGCATGCGGGACGGGACTTTCGGCACTACCACCGAATGCAAACCGATCCCCGAGGAGATCGTCGGCGCCATCGAGGCGCACAGCTTCGACTCGCTGGAGCAGATTTGCTGGCGGAACAACGACCTCGATTTCAGCCATCTCGACGCGCTGCTGGCCAGCTTGCAGGAACCCGTGCCGCGCGCAGGGCTGGTCAGGGGCAACGATGCGTCGGACCTCGAAACACTGATGGCCCTCGCCCGGGAGCCCGACATCCGCGCCCAGGCGCGCGGCCGCGTTCGGTTACGCCTGCTTTGGGATGCCTGCCAAATCCCCGATTTCCGCAAGCTGACCGATGAGACTCATAACCGGCTGTGCGCCCGTATTTTCGGTCATATCGTCGCGGATGGAAAACTGCCCACCGACTGGCTCGCGACTCAGATCGCCGCGCTGGACCGGACCGAGGGCGACATCGATACCCTGATGGCGCGTCTGTCCGGCGTACGCATCTGGTCCTACATCGCCGCCCGCTCCGATTGGGTGAAGGACCCCGAACACTGGCAAGGCAAGGCGCGGGAGGTCGAGGACAAGCTGTCAGACATCCTGCACGAACGTCTGACCACCCGTTTCGTGGATCGTCGCGCAACCCATCTGATGCGCCGGTTGGACGCGATGGACGGGCAGGAGCTGCTTTCCGCCGTGACACGGCGGGGCGAGGTCGTGGTAGAAGGCCACCCGGTCGGCATGCTCGAAGGTTTCAATTTCGCGCCAGACCCGTCCGCCGCGGGCGACGAGAAAAAACTGGTTTTGCGGGCCGCCAGACGCGCCCTCCGGGAGGAAATGCCCCGTCGGGTGACCTTGGTTGAGGGTGAGCCCGATTCCGCGTTCAGGCTGACGCCGGCCCATCGCATCGTCTGGGGCGGCGCGCCGGTTGCGCGCATTGTCGGCGGCGCCACGGCGTTGAACCCCCGGGTGCAGGTGCTGGACAGCGAATTTCTGGACGGCGCCCAGCGGGAACGGCTGCGGCTGCGCCTGCAACGGTTTCTCGACGAACAGATTCGCGCCGATCTGGCGCCGCTGTTCGCGGCGGCGGACGCGGCGGAACGGGTTCCGGGCGCACGCGGCCCACTGCACCGCCTGCGTGAGACCCTGGGCCTTGTGCCGGGTGTCGACGAGGAGACGCTTGCCGCGGAATTGCGGCCAAAACTGAAAGCGATCGGCGTGCGATCCGGCCGCTTCGCGCTGTTCCTCCCAGCTATGATGAAGCCTCAGGCGGCGGTTATGCGGGCCAGGCTGTGGTCGATCCGGCATGGCTTCGCGGCACCGGCGCTGCCGGGGCCCGGTGCGGTGTCGCTGCCGGCGGCGACCGATTGGCCCCCGGGGTTCGCCGCCGCCATGGGCTGGGTCGAAGCCGGGCCGGTGCTGCTGAGGGTCGATATCGCCGAACGGGTCGCCGGGGAACTAGGTTACGCCACGCGCAAAGGGCCGGTACCGCTGCCGCCGGACCTGGCGTCCCGTTTCTCTGTCAAAGCCGATATGGTGCCGGCGGTGCTGCGCGCCCTAGGGTTCCGGGTGGTGCCGAATGAGGTTCCGTCGGCGGACTCGTTTGGTCCGCCCGCGCCCCCCATGCTGGTGCCGCTTCGCCGTCGCCGAGCGATAGCGACCGCGGTTCCTGCCGCGGCGTCCGTAGCGCCCGGTCCGTTCGCGGCTTTGGCCGCGCTGAAGCGGTAGACGGTTTTGGCGGCCGCCGAACTGGAAGATCGCGATTGGCAGAGATTGGACAAATGGCTCTGGTGCGCCCGTTTCATGAAGGCGCGAAGCGACTGCGCGGTCTTGGTGGGGGAGGGCGCCGTACGCATCAACCGTCTGCCCACCGAGAAGGCGCACGCACGGCTCCGCCTCGGCGATGTTCTGACGGTTGCGATTCGGGGCGATGTGCGCGTCGTGCGGGTTCTGGCGCTGGCCGAACGCCGCGGACCCGCGACCGAAGCACTTACACTATATGAGGAGATCGCATAGACGACCTGCTCCGCCAGAAATGGTCTTGCGCCGCGTGTGAAAGGCCGGCATATCGCCCGCCCTGGTAAACCGGCTTCCGCGCCGCATCCAAGAGGTTCCTTTATGACCTACGTGGTCAACGAAGCGTGCATCAAGTGCAAGTACATGGATTGCGTGGAGGTGTGTCCCGTCGACTGCTTCTATGTCGGTGAGAATATGCTGGTGATTCACCCGGACGAATGCATCGACTGCGGCGTCTGCGAGCCGGAATGCCCGGTGTCGGCCATTATCCCGGACAGCGACGACAAGGCCACCGAATGGGTGGAGATGAACCGCACCTATGCCGCGATCTGGCCGAACATCACCCGTAAGGGGGAGCCGCCGGCCGATGCGGACGACTGGAAGGACAAGCCGAACAAAATGGCGTTGTTCTCCGCGGAACCGGGCTAGTCCCGCTCAACTTTCGCCTTCCCTCTGGATGGAGCGGACGGCGTTCCTATATTGGCCCCAGGACAAAAGGGATACGGGGTGTCGAGCATGATGGATTCCGCCATCGCAGCGGTTTCGGAACAAGAAGCGGTCGGCGCGACACCGGCGGCTGAGGTCGCTAAACCCGCCCGCAAGCCCACGCCGCCGGCAGCGCGCGTCGCCGCCGCCGAGCTGGCGATCTCTGAACCCATCCTGGAGCCTCCAGTCCCGCAGCGCGCCGAATCGGCAGTGCGCCGCCCGATCCCGCATGGCGGGCCGAACCAGATTCCCCGGGCGATGGCCAAGGCCGAAGTCTTCGTGGAGGGCGATCACGTCGTTTACCCCACGCATGGCGTCGGCAAAGTCGAACGCATTGCGACCGAGGAGATCGCTGGCCATCGGCTCGAACTGATTCACATCACATTTGAAGAAAACCGCATGACTCTGCGGGTACCGGTCGCCAAGGCTCGCACGGCCGGCCTGCGTAAGTTGTCGTCGCGCAGCCAGTTCGACGAAGCCATGGCCGTGCTCAAGGGCCGCGCGCGGATCAAACGCACGATGTGGTCGCGGCGGGCACAGGAATACGAAGCGAAGATCAACTCCGGCGATCCGATGGCGATCGCCGAGGTGGTCCGCGATTTGCACCGCAATGCCGGCCAGCCGGATCAGAGTTTCTCGGAGCGGCAGATTTACGAGTCGGCGATGGACCGCTTCGCGGCTGAACTGGCCGCGCTCGATGGCACCGACAAGCCGACCGCGGTGACGAAGCTTGGGGATTTTATGAAGGCGATTTGATCCGGCCATACGGACGTGAAAAAGCCCCGGACGTCACCGTCCGGGGCTTTTTTTAGGCTCGGCCTGGACCGTCGCGCTTGGATCAGTTGTTATTCCGATTCCCCAGCAGCTGCAGCAGCAGCATGAAAAGGTTGATGAAGTTCAGGTACAGGCTGAGGGCGTCGTAGACGCTTCGCTTGTTGGCCCCATCCATGCCGGCCGCGTAGGCGAACTGCACGTAGTCGGCCTTGATCCGCTGGGTGTCGTAGGCCGTCAGGCCGGTGAACACCACGACGCCGATCAGGCTGATCACGAATTGCATTGCACTGCTTTGCAGGAAGATGTTCACCAGTCCGGCGATGATGATCCCAACCAGACCCATCATCAGGAAGCTGCCCATGCGGCTGAGGTCGGATTTCGTCGTGTAGCCCCAAACGCTCATGGCGGCGAAGGTGCCAGCGGTAATGAAGAACACCCGGACGATCGATTCCGATGTGTAGGCGATGAAGATGCTTGTCAGGCTGGCGCCCATCACGCTGCAGAACAGCCAGAACAGGGTCTGCGCCGCCGTCGTCGACAGCTTGTTCACCCCCAGGCTGAGCACGAGGATGAATCCGAGCGGGGCGAATACGGCGATCATCGCCAGCACGGTCGGCTGGTCATGTGCGATCTGCCCGAATTGACCCACCGCATCCCGGAAGAATAGCACGTGCAGTGCCGGAATGCTGGCAATGGCGTAGGCAACGGCGCCGGTCAGTACCAGACCGGACGACATCCAGTTGTAGACCCGCAGCATATATGCCCGGAGCCCGGCGTCGATGACGGCGGCGTTCGTAGCGGCGGAGGCTTGCGGGTAAGCCCCGTATTGCGGCGTGAAGGCCATGGTTTCCCTTTCTTACTCGTTGCGCAGCTGCGATGCCGGTTTGGCGCGCAGCGCGGCGGCGGTGCCGATGTGACCGAATATCAGCATTATCACGAATGCACCCGCAAGGGTAGAGATAAGCGTTCCCGGCAAAAAAACCCAGTCGCTATGCAAAATGTAATGTGACATTGCGAAGCTGGCGCCGGAACCCACCACTCCGGCCAGGACTCCGGCGGTCAGGCCGAGAAGCCCAAACTCGGTGAGCCACGCCGCCCGAATCTGGCCGCGCGTGGCGCCGAGGGTGCGGAGAATGACCGCCTCCCGCGTGCGGCGGCGCTGTCCCGCCGCGACCGCGCCAGCCAGCACGATGGCGCCCGCGATCAGGGTCAGTCCGCCGGTGGCACTCAGGGCGGCAGCGATCTGATTTAGCAGCGCCGCGATCGACGCCAGCACATCCGCCACCCGTATGCCGGTGACGTTGGGCAGGGCGTCCGTCACTGCCCGCAACACCGAACCTTGGTCGGGTCCATCCACATGCACAGTGGCAATATGGGTATGCGGTGCGCCTGAGAGGATTCCCGGGCTGGCCACCATGAAAAAATTGATCGACAGGCTTTGCCAGGCGATGTCGCGCAGGTTGGCGACTTGGAGGTCCAGGTCGCGGCCAAGGACATTCACCCGGATGACGTCGCCAATGCCGACCCCCCAGCCTTTCGCGAGGCCGGCGTCGAACGAGACAAGCGGGGGCCCGTCATAGTTCGCGGCCCACCAGGTGCCGGCCGTGAGCCTGGTACCAGGCGGCGGGATCGCGGCGTAGGTCAACCCACGGTCGCCTTTGAGGGCAAAGGCGGTCTCCGGCGTGGTGCGGACCAAATGGACCGGCACGCCCTTGACCGCCACGATACGGGCGCGCAGCGACGGCACATCCCGCAAATCCCGCGTCCCCGGCTGGGCCTGAACGATCGCATTGAACCGGTCGATCTGATCGGACTGAATGTCGATAAAAAAGTAGCTCGGGGCGTTGGCCGGCATTTGCTCCATGACTTCCCGCTCGATGTTGCCCTGGATCGAGGCGACGGTCGCAAGGGTCGACAAGCCAAGCCCAACGGAAACCAAAATCAGGGGCGTGGTCGCGCCGGGCCGATACAGATTGGCGATTCCCAGGCGCGCCCAGGGCGGCAGGCCGCGTATCGGCGCCAGGCGCGCGACCCGCATCAGGGCGCTGGCGCCCAAACGGAACAGGCCCAGTGTCGCGAGGGCGGCGAGGCAAAACCAGTAAGCCATCCGCTGGTCAGGTGCGGTCGCGACGGTGACAGCGACAAGCCCGACGACGGCTGCCAGCGTCGTCAGGACGATCGGCCACGCGGGGCGGCCGTGTGGCTCGATGTCCCGGAACAGCGCTGCCCCAGGGATCCGCGCTGCGCGCCCGAGAGGCCAAAGTGCGAAGGCGAACGCGGTCAGCACCCCGTAGCCGGCAGCGAGGGCCAACGCAGCAGGGTAGATACCGGTCTCGGCGGGTACTGGCAGTACATCCTTGAGCAACCACCCACCTGCGATCGGCAGGATCGCGCCTGCCGCGAGGCCGAGCGTTATGCCGAGTCCGGCGAGGGCCATCACCTGGATGAGGCAAACCGCGAATACGGTCTGCGACGAGGCGCCCAGGCACCGCAGTGTCGCGATGGTGCGGGAACGCGCGTCGAGCCACGCGCGCACCCCGTTCGCGACGCCGATGCCGCCAACCAGCAGCGACGTCAGGCCGACCAGTGTGAGAAAAAGACTGGTTCGATCGAGGAAGCGCGTGACCCCCGGCGCGGCGTCGTGCGGGTCGCGCAGGCGCAGGCCCCGGTCGGGAAAGTCCGACCTGATATGCTCCGCCAGCCCGGGATCGTTGGTCGTCAGCCGCAGCGCATACCGCAGCATCGCCCCCGGCAGCACCAAGCCGGTCGAAGGCAGGGCATCCGCCGAAATCATCGCGCGCGCCCCGAACAGCGACGGCGTGACGACCCGGTCCGGTTCCAGCGTCAGCGCGCCGGCGACGCGGAACCGCGCGTTGCCTAGTTTGACGTTGTCGCCCGGTTTCAGGTTCAGCCGCGCGACGATCGTGGGATCGAGCAGGATGCCAAAGCGCCCGTCTCGCAGCGCCAGCGCGGCTGCCAGCGGTTGCGGCGGATCGATCCCGGTGGTGCCAACCAGCGGCCAGGCGGCATCGACCGATTTCAATTCCACCAACTGCCGCTCCCCGGACGCGGCGACCACGATCGAGCGCATCTGGACGATCTCGGAGATCGCCGTGGTGCGCGGTTTGAGCCACGCGAGAAGCGCGGCGGGGAGGGGATCGGGTCCCGCATCGACCTCCAGGTCGCCGCCGAGGATACGGCGGCCATCGTTCGCCATGCCGGCATCGACGGCCGCCCGCAGCCCGCCAACCGCGGCAATCGTCGCGACACCGATTGCCAAGCATAGCACCACTCCGCGCAGGCCGCGCACGCCACCGCGAAGCTCCCGGCGCGCGAGCCGCCAGGGGAGGGGCAGGTTCATGCGTGGTTCACTTGAACTGGGGCGTCACTTCGCTGCACATCGTCTGTAACGAGTTCAGTACCTGGTGCGCGGGAATCCGCATGCCGCAGTTCAGTTCCGCGAGGATTCCGGACAAACCGAGTTCCTCCTTCAACTGGCCGAGGCGGTCGGCGACCATGGCCGGGGTGCCGACGACGATTTTGCTTTTGACGACCTCATCGTAGCCGATCGTCTGGAGCCGCTGGCCGCGTTCGGCACGGTTTTCGATGGCACGCGCGCCCTCCTGCACGGCGGAGGCTTCGATGCGCTGTCCCAGATATTTGTAGAAGTGCATGACGCTTTCTTCCGGCTCGGCCAGCGCTTGCTTTTCCGTTGCGGCGACGTAGACCGGGACGCGCAGATAGACCCGCCCGCTGCCAGGGTGGCCGGCTGCTTCCCAGGCCTGACGGTAGGCGCGCAGATTGGGGCCCAGTTCGTTCAGATCGCCCAGGCGGGTGGCGACGAAAATGGGCATGCCGGCTGTGCCGGACTCAACAAAGGTATCGGCGCTGTTCACCGCGATACGCAGCTCCGGATAGGGCTTCTGGAACGGCTTCGGCACCAGATGGATGTCGTCGAAGTGGTAGAATTTGCCGTGGAAAGAAAAGGATTCCTGGGTCCAGGCGCGCTTGACGATCTCGGTCACCTCGGCGAAGCGTTCTCGGCTTTCGGCGTAGGATATGCCGTAGGCTTGGTAGGTGCGCGGGAAGCCGGACCGGCCGATGCCGAAGATCAGCCGCCCGTGGCTGATGTGATCGACGGTAGCGGCTTCCTCGGCGATGCGTAGCGGGTGACACAGCGGCAGCACCTGCACAGCGATGCCAACTTTCATCCGTTTGGTGCGTGTGGCAATGGCGCTGGCAATGCTCAGCGGCGCCGCCAGAACCGAGCGTTCGGGGGACGTGTGCAACTCCGCGAGCCACATCACGTCGAGGCCGGTGTTTTCGGCGGCGTCGACGAGTTCGAACGATTCCGTGAAGGCGTCGGCCTCGGACTGGCCGGGCCGGCGCTGGAACTCATGGAACATGCCGAATTCCATCGGCGTTTCTCCCTAGCTTTTCAGGCGGGATCGTCGCGCTGTTCGTGCTGGGCCGCAAGTCCCCCGAGGGCTGCCAGCGGCTGCCCTTGCGCCGGGGTTGTGTTTGGGGCTTGCTTCGCTGTCGGAGTTGTTATGGGGAGTAACTCATTTGATAACATTCTGGCGTTTCATGCTAACCGCCCGAACCAGTTGAGGCACCGGCCTTTCACGATCGTCATCCCGGACCCCGATTTGGCCGGTTGCTCGCAGGGTGGAGGGGCTTGTCGTGCCGATGTCCGCTTTGCGCCCATGTCGGTCGTGCAGACAAACCCGCTGGCGTCTCCGAAACGGACAGTGGAGTTTTCGGTCGAACTGCTGAAAAGCGGATTACACGGGGACCATTTCACGAGGTCATGTGAGCTACAGGGGTGCAGATTTTCGGGCTGGGCAGCGGCTCTGTTGAGGCGCTATATCGATGATGTGCGTGGCCGCATCAGCATACTGTTTTCAACAGAGCGGAGGAGGTCACCAGTGTCGATGTCGCAGCGTGAACTGAATAAATGGGACGAAGCGCATCTTCGTCAGGCCGTCCTCGCAGCCGGGGTCGCTTTATGGTCGTGGGCTGTCGACACGGACCGGCTAACAATGGACGAGCAAGGCTACCAGCTGTGGGGCATCGAGCCGCGCGACGATTTGCGTTTCGAGGACCTTTCAGAACGCATCCACCCCTCCGATCGCGACCGGGTGCGCGAGGCGTTCAACGCAACGCGAGCGATCGTCGGATCGTATGAGACGGACTTTCGCATCCTCGTCGAATCCGATGTGCGATGGGTGTCGTCACGCGGCCAGGGAAGTGACGCGGATATCGCCAAGCGGACGATGTACGGCGTTTTCCTCGACGTCACGGTTCGCAAGCAAGCGGAGGAAGGGAACGAGCTGCTCGCCGGTGAGATGAGCCACCGAGTCAAAAATCTACTCGCGATCGCGGCAGCGCTTGCCAACATTACGTCGCGGTCGACCGCCACCGTCGCGGATATGACGCGCGATTTGACGGAGCGCCTACAGGCGTTGGGGCGAGCACATGACCTGGTTAGACCCTTACCGGGCAAGGAGGGCAGGGCCGCGTTGCTCGGCGACTTGCTCACCGTCCTGCTCGCGCCTTACAACGACTTGGGAGCGTTCACCGGGCGCATTCATGTGTCCGTGCCTCGGATGGGCGTAGGCGAGGCAGCTACGCAGACGCTCGCGCTCGTAATCCACGAGCTGGCGACCAACTCGTTGAAATACGGCGCGCTTTCGGTGGACACTGGGACGCTCGACGTGTCGTGCGCACCTAATGGCGATCAAGTCATCATTGTCTGGACCGAACGCGGCGGCCCCGAGGTGGTCGAGCCGACAGGCGCACCGGGTTATGGCACGCAACTCGTCAGCCGAACGATGCGGCTTCAGTTGGGCGGCTCGATCGAATATGCGTGGACTTCCTCGGGGTTGATCGCATCGCTAACCATCAATGGCAGTCGCTTAATCGACTAGCAGACTATCGAAACGATCAGGTCTGAGACGGGCAAACTAGCTGGTTTTGTTAGATCCGCTGATCGCAGCTTTTTCCTGGGTCGCGCACCGTCAAAAACCAAATTCGCATAGCGTCCGCTTGCGGCGGGAGCGGCTCGACACTTTAGACCATGATCGTTTGAGGTTGCATGCGATCTCGGCGTTGGATCATGGTCTAAGCCTTTGTTTGAGAGGGTGATTCACGCCCGAGGTTGAAGTCAACCTCAGGCGATCACGCTCTAAGTTTCTGACATGGGTAGGGGATAGCACCCTGCTTCGAGCGATGGCCGTGGCTACCGCGTCTTTGGAATCTCGAACCCGGCACCGCGCTCGACGAATTTTACGATCGTGGTCAGGTCGTCCTTCGCCGCGCCCTGGAACATCGCGTGCTTGAACACCAGCCGAGCGGCCTGGCAGACCCACATGGGAATACCGAGGTCCTCGCCTTGGGCGATCGCGAGGTCGATGTCCTTCATCAGGATGTGCATCTCGGCGCCGTAGTTGAAGCTGCGATCCAGCACGGACACCGGAAATTTGCTCTCGACCGCGCTGTTGCGGCCGCTGCCGGCGCTGATGGCGGAGACCATGACTTCGGGGTCGAGCCCGCCTTTGGCGCCCATCACGAAAGCCTCGGCCGTCGCGGCGAGGGCCACCGCGGACAGAATGTTGTTGGTCAGCTTCAGCACTTGTGCCGCACCCGGCTTGTCGCCCGCGACGGTCAGGGTGCGGCCCCACTGGGAGATCATCGGACGAATGCGTTCGACCGACGCCGGATCCCCGGACACCATCACCGACAGCGTGCCGGCTCGGGCACCGGGCGGGCCGCCGGAGATCGGGCAGTCGACGACGGTGACACCCTGGGCGGCCATTGCGGCTTCGATTTCGCGGACGAAGGGCACGCCGATGGTGCAGGTGTTTACCAGTAACTTCATCGCCTTGCCGTGGGTCAGGCCGTCGTCGCCGAAGGCCACGGCTTGGAACGCGGCCAGGGTGGGGAGGGAGACGAACACGATCTCGCACCGATCGGCGAGGTCTTTCGGCGAAGATGCCCGCAGCGCCTGGCGGTCGAGCAGCGGCTGCATCGCGGTTTCGCGGATGTCGTAGACGGTCAGGGTGTGGCCGGCGTCCATCAGCCGATGCGCCATGGGCAGCCCCATGTTGCCGATTCCGAGGTATCCCGCTTCCATTGTCCGTGCTCCCGATTTTGCGGGTGGATGATCGGGATTTTGGCGCTACGCCGCAACCCGTCGGGGTCCCAACGGTGCTATTCCTTGCGCCTTGCTGTCCGATGTCATAGATTGCTATGCATGCCGAATGTCAGCCTCACCCCCGAACTCGAACGCTTCGCGACCGCTTGCGTCGAGAGCGGGCGCTACGCCAGCGTCAGCGAGGTCACCCGCGCCGGCCTCCGCCTGCTCCAGCAGAACGAAGCGCAACGCCAAGACTTCGTCGCCATGCTCAACGCGGCCGAAGCCGAAGGTGAGGCCAACGGCTTCGTCACAGTCGACGAAGTCGCGGCATCGCTCGACGCGATCATCGCGGAGGCGCGCCGGTCCAAGTGACCGCCCCTGCGATCTTCACCTCGGCCGCGCTGCGAGGCCTCGAAGAGGCCGTAGCCTGGATTGCCAGGGACAACTTCGACGCTGCCATAGAATTCCGCGACGCGACCATCGAGGCGGCCCGGATGCTCGGCAAATTCCCCTCGATGGGCGCACGCCGGCCGATCCATGGGGCCGACCGGTTCCGGTTTCACGGCCTCCGCCGTTTCCCCTATTTACTCGTCTATAGCGCCGAGACGACACCGCCGCGCATCGTTCGTGTCCTCCACATGGCGAGGGACCCGCGTCCAATCCTCGATTCCGTGCCCGATTACTCACCAGTCGGTAAATAAGGATACAAATCTATCTACAGCATTTATCGGATTGATTGAGCTTTATTCCAGGCCACCTGCCGCTGCACGATGCATCGGCGGCGCCCCTAATGAATACCATATAACAATAACTTGAACTGGTGCAAATTTAGTTATAGTCAAACGAGTATCTGCGTCATCTCAGGACAAAATCTGCTGAAAGAAGGTTTGTCCGCAGATGACGCAGATGGTCGCAGATGGAATCATACCGGCATGACGGTTGCCAAACGACAATATGTAGCCTTTATTAACGACTGGTGAGTAGGGTTATGCTAGCGATGTTGCCAACCCGGGCATCACGGGCGTGCGATATGGTGCCACCGATTTTGCCCGCTCACGGTCAAGCGATATGGATGACGACTTTGCCGACGTGGGTCTGGCCCTTCAAATGGTGGTACGCGGCTCTGGCGTCGGCGAAATCGAAGACCCGGTCGATAACGGGACGAATGCCGTGCAGCAACACGGCCGCATTCATCGCCTGGAACATTTGGCGGGACCCGACGTAGATCCCACGCAGCACGGTGTTGCGACGCAGAATGGGCGTGGGGTCGATCTCCCCGCCGGTCAGCACGCCAATCAGATGGACCTGTCCGCCGATACGCGCGGCCTCGATGGAACGACCCAAAGTCCCGGCGCCGCCGACTTCGACCACGTGATCGACGCCGCGGCCGTTGGTGAGGGCCAGCACCTGCTCCTGCCATTCCGGGTGTTGGCGGTAGTTCACGCCGTCCGACGCGCCGAGCGCTTTCACTCGCGCCAGTTTTTCGTCGGACGACGACGTGCCGATGACCCTGGCACCGGCGGCGTGGGCGAATTGCAGGGCGAAGATGGACACCCCGCCTGTGCCGAGGATCAGCACAGTCTCCCCCGATCGCAGGGACTTGCCGGCATACAGCGCGTTCCAGGCGGTCAACCCGGCGCACGGAAGAGTAGCGCCTTCCTCGAACGACAGATGCTCGGGGAGATGCACCACGCCGTCCTGGTCGAACAGCACGTATTCCGCCAGCACGCCGCCGATGGACCCGCCGCGGGAGCTATCGACGTGATACGGTTCCATGTCGCCGCCGAGCCAGTTTTGCATGAAGAGGCCGGCGACTCGGTCGCCGATGGCAACGCGGGTGACGTCTTGGCCGAGCTCCACCACTTCGCCGGCACCGTCTGACAGGGGAACCAGGTTCGGGGGCAGGGTGCCTCGGGCGGCGCGGCCGGCGGCGACGTTGAGGTCGCGGTAGTTGAGGCTGGCGGCGCGCATCTTGACCAGGATTTGGCCGCGTGCCGGCTTGGGCATGGGGACGTCGCGCAGTTCCAGCGTTTCGATGCCGGCGGCCTGGGGGAAGATGTACTGTTTCATGGTTTTCCTTCAGTAGCCACGTACGGTGTCAAACAGGTTGGGCAGTGGTTGGCCGGCTTCGTAGGCGCGGACGTTGGCCAGGAAAATCTCCAGGCTGCGCGGGTTGTAGGTCGCCGGATCGTCGGCCGATGTGTGCGGGCTAACCACCAGATTGGGTGTGGTCCAGAGGCGATGCCCCTCGGGGATGGGTTCGGGGTCGAACACGTCGAGCACTGCGCCGGATAGGTGGCCGTTGTCCAGCAGGTCGCATAATGCGTTCTGGTCAACGAGTTCCCCTCGGCCGATGTTCACGATGCCCGCGCCGGCGGGCAGCAACCCGAGGCGACGCCGGTCCATCAAGCCGCGCGTGGCATCCGTCAGCGGGCAGGCCAGCACCAGAAATTCGGTCCCACGCAATACGGCGTCCAGATCGGCCGTCGCAATGACGCGTTCGCAATGGGGATGCGGGGCCGGGGTGGTTCGAACGCCCGTAACCGCCATCCCAAAGCGATGAGCGTGCTCAGCCACGGCGCCGCCGAGCGTCCCGAGGCCCACGATCGCGATCCGGCGTCCGGCCAACACCGCGCCCCAGATTTTCTGCCAGCGCCCGGCGCGCTGGTGGGTCACCATCGCCGGCACACGGTTGGCCAGCATCAGCACCGACATGATGCCGAACTCCCCGGATTTGGCCGCATGGGTGCCGCGGTTGTTCATCAGCGCCACGCCAGGCGGAAGCCAGTCGAACGGTGCCAGGCGGTCGAGGCCGGCGTTGGTTACGAACAGGAGTTTCAAATGCGGGGTGGGGCATGGGAGATACGCCTTCACAATGCCGGCGTCGCACACCAGGGCTTCGGTGTCGGACATCGCGGCGACGAAATCGGTTTGGGTGTCGCCAATCGTCACGGCGCGATCTGTCGCTCGATCGGCCACCGCGTCCCACATGGCGCGGGAGAAGTGGAACAACGGATCGT
Source organism: Acetobacteraceae bacterium (assembly GCA_025352375.1). Taxonomy (GTDB): domain Bacteria; phylum Pseudomonadota; class Alphaproteobacteria; order Acetobacterales; family Acetobacteraceae; genus Rhodopila. The sequence goes on from JANXTL010000102.1 coordinate 19,299, forward strand.
CGATGGGGTTCTGCAAATGGATGCGCATGCCGGAAGGGTGCCATGCGGGTGGCGGAGGGGGAAGTACCGGGGGTGCTCACGCAAAAACACATGAGGTGGGAATTTTTCGGGCGCCCAGGCGGTCTGATTAGAGCGTGATCGCCTGAGGTTGACTTCAACCTCGGGCGTGAATCACCCTCTCAAACAAAGGCTTAGACCATGATCCAACGCCGAGATCGCATGCAACCTCAAACGATCATGGTCTAGGCGATTGTAGTGTTCTGCAACCGTGGGAGAGAGAAAATGCTGCCGAAATGGCGTCGACTTCGCCTTGCCTCAACGGTTTTCGGGTTGGTGATTGGGATCGGCTTGGTGGCGATTGCTTTCACCGCCCCGCGCACGGTGCCAAACGCGGCGCGTGGCATCCTGATCGTGCTCGCACTCGTGTTGCCACTTGGGTTCCTCGGCGTGTTCACGATTACCGGCTGGCAACGAAGCGCCGGTGCGGGCATTTCGCCGCCGCCAATGATCGCCCGCTTGCTTGGGTGGGGCCTGGGGCCGGTGCTGCCGATCGTGTTCATTTTGTTTTTGCTTGGGCTGATGCTTCAGCTCGGGAACGCGCTGGACGGAAAAAGCTGATATCGGTTCACTCGCTCGGCCGGTGCACATCGTGGACGCGGGTGCCGCCATACGCCTTAGGCATTTTCAGCCATTCCTTGTGCGCCAAGGTGGCCCTTGCGTCGCGATAGCCGCTGTCCCAGTGCACGCGCATCGTCTCGGCGGAAAATTCGTAGTCCTTCGCCTGCCCCTCGTATGCCGCCTGCTGGTAAATCAATTGCAGGATGGTGATTTCGGCCTGGTCCTGCAATTCCTCCTTGAGCGCGATTTCTGCCTCGGACAGGTCGTGCGGCGGCAGCTTTTCCAGCAGCCGCCTCAGTACTTGATTGCGCCGGTGCTGCGCCGTGAGCTGATCCGTGACCATGCGCGTGCGACTGGAGTATTGGATGTCTTTCTGCCGCGCGAGGACGTCAGACATGGTGCGAGGAAGGGGGCCGTTGGCGCTGAACAGATCGACCTGGAAGATCAATTGATCGAGGTTGCCGCCCCTTTCGAGCACGTGTTGCAGCGGCGTGTTGGAGACGAGCCCGCCGTCCCAGAACCAGTCCGTGCCGATCTGGACCATGGGCAAAGCCGGCGGGAGGGCGCCGCTGGCCATCACGTGCTCCACCCCGATGCGCCGATCCTGCCGGTCGAAATACGCGAAGTTGCCGCTCAGCACTTCAACCGCACCGGCGGCGTAGCGAACGGGACCGTCGTTCAGAAGGTCGAAATCGACCAGTTCCGTCAACGTCTTGGCCAACGGAGCCGTGTTGTAGAACGATGTCGCCGTGGCGGAGCCGGGCGCGCTGATCCAGGGATTGGGAACGTTTGGCTGGAAAAAACCAGGCTGCCCAAGCGCGGTGGTCATGAACGCCGACCAGGCACCCAGCGCCATGCGGCTGGTGTCGTCGAACCCTGGCAACCAGGACACCGGGCGGGAGGTGATGGTGTCCCAGAATTGGTGCAACCGTTCGACCCGGCGCTCCCTGGGGTTGCCGGCGATCAACGCGCTGTTGATGGCACCGATGGACACCCCAGCGACCCAATCGGGCTCCAACCCTGCTTCGTTCAGCGCTTGGTAGACGCCGGCCTGGTAGGCTCCGAGCGCTCCGCCGCCTTGCAGAACCAGGGAGATGCTGGCGCACCCTTCGGGGCGCCAGGCCGGGCTGGGGGATATACTCATAATGCGTCCTTTTCCTTGTGCGGCCATGCGTGGGCTGTATCATGCTGCAACGCAATATCTAGAGGATGCAACGATGTCGTTAAAAGGCAAAGTGGCGCTGGTCACGGGATCCACCAGCGGGATCGGTCTCGGCATTGCAAGGGCATTCGCGGCCGAGGGCGCCGACCTCATGCTGAACGGCTTTGGCGACGCGGCGGCCATCGAAACCTTGCGGGCCGGCCTGGCGAAGAAATTCGGCATCCGCGTTGCCTATAACGGCGCGGACATGAGCAAACCGAGCGAAATCGCGGCCATGGGGGCGGAGGCCGAGAAGACGATGGGGGGCATCGACATCCTGGTGAACAACGCCGGCATCCAGTTCGTGGCTAACATTGAGGATTTTCCGGAAGAAAAATGGCACGCGATCATTGCCATTAACTTGTCGGCGGTGTTCTTCGGCATGAAGGCGGTTATTCCGGGCATGAAGAAGAAGGGCTGGGGGCGGATCATCAATGTCGCCTCGGCCCACGGTCTGGTCGCCAGCGGGCAGAAGGCGGCGTATGTCGCGGCCAAGCATGGTGTGCTCGGTCTGACCAAGGTCGCGGCAATCGAGTTGGCCAATGCTGGCGTGACGGTGAACGCGATCTGCCCGGGCTGAGTGAAGACCCCGCTGGTGGACCAGCAGTTGGAAGACCGAGCGAAGAAGGACGGCATTACGGTGGAGGCGGCGGCGACGGCGTTTTTGGCCGAGAAGCAGCCGATGTCGCAGTTCTCGACGCCTGAGGCGATCGGCGGGCTGGCGGTGTTTTTATGCTCCGACGCGGCGAAGACCATTACTGGGGCTCCGGTGTCGATAGACGGCGGCTGGGTGGCGCAGTAAGCAGTCCCCCGGGATTTCCCGGGAGACTGGACGGCCATGAGCGAAGGCGCGCGGTTCGCCGCGATGATGAACAAGTCCGCCGATTTGAAGCGGCGTATCGCTGTGGAGCTGGCCGACACGGTGCTCGCCGTGGTCGGGGTGTGCGAGACCAGCCTGCGCGGCGGCGGCAAGCTTATGTTCTGCGGCAATGGCGGATCGGCCGGGGATGCCATGCATCTGGCGACCGAGATGCTGATCCGCCTGCGCGGGTCGGTCGAGCGCCCGTCGTTTCCCGCGTTGGCGCTGACCCAGGACCCCACCATGCTAACGGGGGCGGGCAATGACTATGGGTATGAACGGGTGTTCGAGCGCCCGTTGCGCGGCCTTGGCCGGCGGGGGGACGTGCTGTTTGGGATCACGACATCGGGCCGGTCGCCGAACGTGGTACTGGCGCTGAAGGCGGCACGCGAAATGGGTATTTCCACGGTTGGCCTGCTGGGCGGCGCGGGGACGCCGGCGCTGGAGCATTGCGACCATATATTGATGGTTCCGGACTCCGAGACGGCGCGCGTCCAGGAATGCCACATCGCGTTGGGTCACGCGGTGCTCGAACTGCTCGAGGATCGCCTGGTAGCGCGGCCCATCGCATGACCATTTTGGTCACCGGAGCCGCCGGCTTCATCGGCTTCCACGTGGCCGAGGCGCTGTTGGCGCGCGGGGAGCGGGTGATCGGGCTCGATAATCTGAATTCGTACTACGATCCCCGCTTGAAGGAGGCTCGGCTGGAACGGTTGCGGGCGTCCGCCGGGTTCAATTTCGCGCAAGGGGATGTGTCGGACCGCGGCGCGATGGAGGCGTTGACCGAGGCGCACGCGGATATTGCCGCGATCGTGCATTTGGCGGCGCAGGCGGGTGTGCGGCACTCGCTGGTGGACCCATATGCCTACGTGACGTCCAACGTGATGGGGCATCTGGTGGTGCTGGAGGCGGCGCGGCGGCTGAAGGGCCTGCGGCATTTGGTGTACGCCAGCACGTCGTCGGTTTACGGCGCAAATACGGAAATGCCGTTCCGGGAGACCGACCGGGTGGATACGCCGATGTCGCTGTATGCAGCGACAAAGCGGGCGGACGAACTCATGAGCTATGCCTACGCGCATTTATTTGGCCTGCCACAAACGGGATTGCGGTTCTTCACCGTTTACGGGCCGTGGGGCCGGCCGGACATGGCGTACTACAGTTTTGCTCGTGCGATCGTCGCGGGGGAACCGATCGTATTGTACGACGGCGGGCTGCTGAAGCGGGACTTCACGTATGTTGACGACATCGTGGCCGGGGTGGTGGGCGCTTTGGACCGCCCGCCCGCCGAGGGGACACGTCTGCTGAACATCGGCAACCACCGGGGCGAAGAAGTGCGGGAACTGGTGCGCCTGCTGGAGGATGCGCTGGGCCGGAAGGCCATTGTGCGATCTGCCCCCCGTCCGGCGGTGGATGTGGAGGAGACTTTTGCCTCGGTGGATGCGATTTCGGCGTTGACGGGGTTCGCCCCGCAGACGCCGCTAGCCCTAGGGATTCCGCGATTCGTGACGTGGTTCCGGCAATGGCATGGCATTTAAATGACGATTTCCGAAAAAACCGGGTTGACGGTCTGAGTGGGCACCCCTAAAAGCCCGTTCACCGCAGCGGAACGCGCTCTTGCATTCCTCTCGCGGCCTCGCTATCTTCCTCGGTCTGCACCGGGTCGGTGGCACAAGCAAGGCAAGTTGGTCTTGTGGCCCGCCGTTCGCGGGTCGATACCAGTTGGACGACGCTCTTTGACATTTGAATAGGCTAGGAAGGGATACGTTGGCGGCGCCCCCGCGTTTTTGCAGCGATGCAGGAACGGGCGATGTTTGGCTGGTTTGGATTTGGGCTCTTTGCGAAGAGCCTGGTTTTCGGATTGGTTGAG
>JANXTL010000042.1 GCA_025352375.1 Acetobacteraceae bacterium
ACCCATGACCGACCTCCACTGGCTCCCCACCATCCCAGACTGGCGCCCCCGCCTCCGAACCCTCGGCGCCGACCCCGCCAAAGCCTGGGATGAGGCCGTCGCCCTCGCCAACGGCCGCATCAACTTCGTCCTCACCAACGCCCTCGACGAGGCAACCCGCCGCACGTTCCCCGCTCCGCCGGCCGGGTTGGCGACCAAACCGGTTCGCCTCGCCGTGCTCGGATCGAGCACCCTGAGCCATCTGCTGCCCGCGATCCGCGTCGCCGGCCTGCGCCGCGGCATCTGGGTGGACACCTATGAGGCCGATTACGGCCAGTACCTGCAGGAACTCAACGACCCCGCGTCCGGCCTGCACGCGTTCAAACCCACCGCCGTGCTGCTGGCGCTGGACGCCTACCATCTGACCGCCGGCGTGACGGCTGGGATGGACGAACCCGCCGCCGAGGCAGCGCTGGAGGACGCCAAGGCCCATATCCGCGAAACCTGGCAACTGGCGCGCGATGCCTTTAAGTGTCCCATCGTCCAGCAGGCGGCTCTGCCGGTGCATCTGCCGATCCTCGGCCTGAACGAACACCGCCTGCCCGGCTCCCGCGCCCGTTTCGTCGCGCGGTTGAACGGCGCGTTGCGGACGATGGCGGAAGCCGATGGCGTGGACATCCTGGCCATCGACGACCGAGCAGCGCGGGACGGCATCCTGGCGTGGCACGATTCCGCGCTGTGGCACCGCTCCAAGCAGGAAATAACCCCCACCGCCGGCCCGCTTTACGGCGATCTGGTCGGCCGCTGGCTCGCCGCCAAGCAGGGGCGCTCGTTCAAGTGCCTGGTGCTGGACCTCGACAACACCGTCTGGGGCGGGGTGATCGGCGACGACGGGATGGAAGGCATCGCGATCGGCCAGGGCAGCGCGCTGGGGGAGGGCTACACCGCCTTCCAGGAATACTGCCGCGAACTGACCCGGCGCGGCATTATTTTGGCGGTGTGCTCCAAAAACGACGAAGCCAACGCGTTGGAACCGTTCGAGCAACATCCGGAGATGGTACTGCGGCGCGGCGACATCGCCAGCTTCGTCGCCAACTGGTCCGACAAGGCCGGCAACATCCGCGCCATCGCCGAGGAACTGAACATCGGCCTGGACGCCCTGGTGTTCATCGACGACAACCCGTTCGAACGGAACCTCGTGCGCCAGGAACTGCCAATGGTGGCGGTGCCGGAGGTGTCGGACGACCCCGTTTTCTACCCCGTCGCGTTGTCCGACGCCGGCTATTTCGAGGGCCTGTCGGTCACCGACGAAGATCGGGAGCGTACCGGCCAATACCAGGGCAACAAGGCGCGCGACGCGCTGAAGGCCTCGGCCACCGACCTGCCGGCCTATTTGCGCGGGCTGGAGATGAACCTGATCGCCCGGTCGTTCGACCGCGTCGGGTTGCAGCGCATCGTGCAGCTCATCAATAAATCCAACCAGTTCAACCTGACGACCCGCCGCTACACGGATGAGGACGTCCTCGCCGTCATGGCCGACCCGGACGCGTTTGGGCTGCAAATGCGGCTGCTGGACCGGTTCGGCGACAATGGGGTGATCGCCATCGTCATCGGACGGCTGCTGGAATCCCGCGATCTCCTGATCGACACCTGGCTCATGAGCTGCCGCGTGCTCGGACGCCAGGTGGAGCCGACGACGCTGAACCTGATAGCAGAGCAGGCTCGGCGGTTGGGGGCGAAGCGGCTGGTGGGCGAGTATATTCCGACCAGGAAGAACGCCATGGTGAAGGATCACTACGCCAGGTTGGGATTCACGGTCGCGGCTGTTAACGATGGGGGCGGCAGCCGCAATTTGCTGGACCTCGCGACGTTTGCGCCGGCCGAGACATTCATCCATGTGACCGAGGGTTAAGACGATGGCGAACGAAGAAACCGTTTATAAGGAATTGACCGAGGTCTTCCACGACGTGTTCATGCGCGACGACATCGCGCTGAGCCCTGGTCTGACCGCGAAGCAGGTGCAGGGCTGGGACTCGTTCAAACAGATCGAGATCATCATGGCGAGCGAGGAGAAGTGGCGGATCAAGTTCAACACCCGCGAGTTGGACAGTTTGCTCAGCGTCGGCGATCTGGCAAAGATGATCGTGACGAAGACCGGGGGGTAAACATCCCAGGTCCGCGAAGTGTGCGCCCTTAGCTCAGTTGGATAGAGCAACAGCCTTCTAAGCTGTGGGTCGGTGGTTCGAGTCCACCAGGGCGCGCCAAACTCATAGATTGTATCCTGATATTTTCGAACCGAGGCACGCGGCCGAGGCCCAGGGAAACAGACTGTTGCTCACCCCGCCGGGCCACTCCACTCCGCGCCGCGTGGACTGGCGGGTACGGCGATGCGGGATGGGCAGACTCTATCCTGGTGCCTGTGCCAACCTGGCTCTTTCCTGGTCACGTCGCCATCACATCCTTACGTCCACACCATCCGGTATTTCCGAAAAGAGATTTTGAAAGGCCGCCTATGTCATTATCCCGGTTCCTTAACCCGAGACCGCCTGGGCGATGCACCTTGGAAGACCGCTTTGGGTGGTAAGCCGACATTCGCGAAGGTGTCCTCGAGCACATCGCCGATCACCCGGTCAGACGGGTGCACGAGCTGCTTCCATGGAACATGGCCGAGGTCAGGCACCCGCCTGGATCAGCGGAACGCGGCCTGAGCGGACGCCATCGTAGAACTGGTGCAAGAGATGGGCTACGCGCTTGCGGCGGAGGGCGGTTCGGCGGAAGACCGAAGAGGGCGCCGGCTTCCGGGCGCCATGGCGGCCGGTGGGGGATTTCGGTGGACGGAACCAACGCGGCGCCCTATGTTGATCCGACGCCCAGGACGGCAAGCGGATCGGTGCTACCCATTCGTCCCCCGAGGCTTCAGGGAACCAGACCACTTCAACGAACAGGGTAGGAAGCCATGGGTAAAGTAGCATTGTTCGCCGCGTTGTTCGCGTTCGCTGCGTCGGCCGTCGCACAGCAGGCGCCGAAACTTGTCACACCCGACATGTTGACCTGGCGGGACCACCCTGTCTTCAAAGGGGCGCAGACCGTCATTCTGATGGGAGATCCCTCCAAAGCTGAACCAATCATTCAGCGAGTCAGATTTCCGGCGAATTACCGTGTGCCGGCCCACACCCATCCCTATGACGAAATCGTGACGGTCATGACCGGCCGGTTCGGAAATGCGATGGATGAAAACGCGAAAGGCGATGTCCTGAAAGCCGGCTCGGTCTTTCTGCTCCCAAAGGGGCACGTCCACCACGTCTGGACGGAAAGCGAGGAAACGATCGTGCAGATATCGTTTACTGGACCAGGCGGCATCGCTTTCGCCAACCCCGCGGATGATCCCCGGAAAAAATAATCGTCCGGCGCATGCGCCGCCGGCCGCCAACCGAATGGTGGCCGATCAACTTGACAGCGGCGCATGGCGGTCTCGTGATCGTCACACGAGACGGGAGCGATGACCGGCGCACGCAAGTGCCCCTGACCTGCGGAGCGTTCGAGAGTCCGCAAAGGGTCGTGTGCGGTCCTACGGGTCTCGCCGCTTGGCCCAGCCTCCAGTCTGAATCGAACTTTCGGTTCCGTTGCTACCGGCCCCCATTCTCTTTGGTCCAAAGACGGGTTTTCGCGCGGACGAGGATGTGGCGGACGCCATCCAGGCCGCAGACGTGATCCTCGTCGCCATAGGCGTACTCGATCACGGTGAGGGTGACGCCGGCGTCGAGCATGTGCCCGGCGTACCGTTCCCAGTTCTGGCGGGACGCCCTGTAATGAAGCGGGTTGCTTTGGGCGGCGAAGACATGCAGGTCGAACACGGTGAACATCGCGGTCTCCGGGAAGGGGTTGATCTCCCCCGAGACAAGGCGGTCACGACCCGCCGCCCGCATCACACGATGGCAGTTTGCAAAACCCTCCGCTCCATCGGCTTCCAGCGGCCAATCGTCGGGCGAGTTATGCAAAACCCCATTGATTTCATTAGAAAACCAGACAACTTCTAAGCTGTGGGTCGGTGGTTCGAGTCCACCAGGGCGCGCCAAACTCATAGATTGTATCTTGATATTTCGAACCGAGGCACGCGGCCGAGGCCCAGGGAAACAGACTGTTGCTCACCCCGCCGGGCCACTCCACTCCACTCCGCGCCGCGTGGACTGGCGGGTACGGCGATGCGGGATGGGCAGACTCTATCCTGGTGCCTGTGTCAGCCTGGCTCTTTCCTGGTCACGTCGCCGTCACATCCTTACGTCCACGCCATCCGTTATCTCCGAAAAGAGATTTTGAATGGCTGCCTATGTCATTATCCCGGTTCCTTAACCCGAGACCGCCTGGGCGATGCACCTTGGAAGACCACTTTGGGTGGAAAGCCGACATTCGCGAAGGTGTGGTTGTCGCGGCCTCTATGTCATGCAGTCCAGAACACCCGTGCCGGGGAACCGCTTGCCAGGTCCCTGGCACCGGACGCCTGAGGGCGGAACTAACCCCGGTTCGCTCCCTCGAACGTCTGGTTGCTGCAGATATTGGAGGAGATAATATTCGCGCCTACGGTGACGAGAAATGCCGCGCGCGCGGCGGAAACAAAGGGGAGACCGATGCGGGTGCCACAGCGTAGGAGGACCGTGGTTACGTGAGTTTCAATAGAGAGCGGGACATCCCCGAGATCGCAGTGAAGAGATTATATGGAAGGTGACGGTGAATGGAACGTAAAGATTTATTCGGGAATTGGAAGCTGATATCGCTTCAATTCGCTTTGACCGACACGGGTGAGTGCAGGGATATGTACGGGGCCGCTCCGCTCGGCTACCTCTTCATAACCCCGGATAAACGGATGATTACTGTCATCACCTCAAACGACCGAGTACCATCAGACAGCGAGTCCGGCGATGCCGCACTTTTCAAAAGCATGATGGCCTATTCCGGCCCATTTCGAATTGAAGGTGATGATCAGTTTATCACCGAGGTCGAGGTTTCGTGGCATCCCGGGTGGCTGGGCACTGAACAGGCGCGGAACTTTTCGGTAGCTGGCGATATCCTTTCGATCATGACCGTAGAGACGTTGCACCCAATGTTTCCTGGTCGTAAAGGACGCGGCGTTCTAAAGTGGCGAAGGGTTTCGACGTTCTGATCTGTCGGACTGCCACCGCGTAAGGTCAACGGCTATCGCCCACCAGGTGGAAGGTCTCCTTTGGGTCGTGTGCGGTCGTACGGGTCTCGCCGCTCGGCCCGGCCTCCAGTCTGAATCGAACTTTCGGCTCCGTTGCTACCGGCCCCCCATTCTCTTTGGTCCAAAGACGGGTTTTCGCGCGGACGAGGATGTGGCGGACGCCATCCAGCTCGCAGACGTGATCCTCGTCGCCATAGGCGTACTCGATCACGGTGAGGGTGACGCCGGCGTCGAGCAGGTGCTCGGCGAACCGTTCCCAGTTCTGGTGGAGCGCCCAGTCGTGACGCGGGTTGCTCCCGGCGGCGAAGACATGCAGGTCGGACGCGGTGAACATCGTGGTCTCCGGGAGGGGTTGATCTCCCCCGAAACAAGGCGGTCACGGCCAGGATT
>JANXTL010000180.1 GCA_025352375.1 Acetobacteraceae bacterium
CAACGATATCGTTGATATCGGAACGAAACGCCGTCGGCTGGAAAAGCTGTCCGAGCGGGGTGTAGGGCACGGTTTCGAACGCCCGGATTTGGATTTGGGCGGCGATCGTCTTCTGACCGGCGAGATCGGGCGCGTCGAACCAGCCCTTCCGCCCGACGCCGACATGTTGTCCGATGGCCTCGATCTGGACGGTCCCCAGCGACTGAATCAGGGTTGCATTGCTGTTGAGGCGGTCCACGGTCGCGGTCGCGGCGGCCGACACGACGTTGCCGGTGTTGCCGATCAAGAAATGGAACCCTGGTTCAATCGTGCGGGCCCGTGACCAGAAAGCCTCCCAAGGCCGGACACCCGCCCCCTAACGCCGCCGAAACCAAACCCCACCCCGGATCGCAGTCGCCAGCATCCCCCCGTAAACCACCAACGCCGCCGCCAGAGCGTAGAACGTCGCCTGCAACGACCCCGTCACCCGGAACGCCAACCACCCTCCTCCAACGGCAATTGCCATCCGCAACAACCCCGCGCCCAGCGGCCAGAGCAGCCGCCCGGCACCCTGCGACGCGAAATACAACGATAGCCCCAACCCGAAGAACCCGTAGACCGGCCCCACCGCGCGCAAATACGCCACCCCGGTCGCCATCATGGCTGGGTCGTGCCCGAACAAACCGATCCAGGCCTCGGGAAAAACGGCCGCCGTCAGCCCCACGGCCTCGGTCATCGCGAAGGCCAGCGCACCGCCAGTCAAAGCAATCCGCAGCGCGCGTTCCCGCTGTCCCGCCCCGATATTGGTGCCGACCAGCGCCACCAACGGCGCGCCGAGGCCGAAGACCAGCGGCACCAGCAGATACTCCAGCCGCGACCCGGTGCCGAACCCGGCCACCGCGTCCGGGCCGCCGGCGAACCCGACCAGCGCGGTGGTCATCCCGATGGTCAGCGACGTCTGCAAGGTGCTGACCGAGGCCACCGCCCCCACCTTCAAAATATCGGCGAACAGCGGCCACCGCAGCCGCCTCATCCGGGGCCGCACCAGTGCCCGTCCCGTCAGCACGTACAAAGCCAGGATCGCCGCGATCAGTAAATTGGTGCCGACCACCGCCATGCCGCCGCCGGCAAATCCAAACCCCGGCACCGGCCCGTACCCGAAGATCAGAAGCGGCGACAACGGGATCAGCAGCGCCACCCCAAAACATACCGCCAGCGCCGGCACCAGCATGTTGCCCGTGCCTCGGATAACGCTGGCCAGCGCGTTCATGACCCAGACCGCGATATTCCCGCCGAACACGATGTTGGAATAGACCAAAGCCGCCTCCAGCGAGCCGCCACGCCCGCCCATGGCGCGGTAGATCGAGCGCCCGAACACCAGGAACAGCACGGCGAACACGAGCCCCAGCAACGCGTTGATAATCAGTGCATGGACCACCAGCGCGTTCGCATCCTCGGTCCGCCTTCCCCCCAGCGCTCGGGCAATCGCGGAAGAGATCCCACCGCCCATGGCCCCCGCCGAGAGCATCTGCATCATCATGAAACCCGGAAACACCAGCGCCATGCCGGCCAGCGCATCCACACCCAACCGGGAGACGAACCAGGTCTCGATCAAACCCGTAGAAGCCTGCGCCAGCATCACCAGGATGTTGGGCCACGCCATGCTGAGCAACGTCGGCACGATCGCGCCTTGCAGCAGGCGGGCCGTGTGGGGGTTCATGGTGGTGGCGCTCATGCCGGTATCTCCCGTCGCACGACATAATCGGGTTCGGCCAACGGCCGGCCGGTGCGGCGGTCCACCAACACGGGATCGGCGGGCACGCCAGTCGAGGCTTCGACCATCTGCACGCGGATACCGTCTGGCGTGAAATGGCGGTTGCCCCATGACATCATCGCCAACAGCACCGGTCGAAAATCCCGGCCCCGAGCGGTCAGCACGTATTCATCGCGCGGCGGCTTGTCCGAGTAGCGGTGCTTCTCCAGTAGCCCGCCCTCGACCAGCGCGTTGAGCCGGCGGGTGAGCATACCCGGTGCGATGCCCAGGTTTTTCTGGAATGCGTCGAACCGCGTCAGCCCGGCGAAGGCATCCCTGAGAATAAGAATGCTCCACCACTCGCCGACGCGGTCGAGGCCGCGAGCGATCGGGCAGGTCATGGTGTTGAAGCGTTTGCGCTGCATGGGGGTGATCCGTTAGTTACTACCATTATAATAGTAAATACGCACGACGTTGGCAAGAGCCCGCCGACCGTCCTAGGCTGCACTCAACCACCTTTCGGAGAAACGCCATGGCCCCGAACACTAAACGCGTGTTCTACGTGCGGTACCTGTCCTCACCGCTCTACGCCGAGATCCTGGCGCAGCGGCCTGACGTGCAGCTCGACCGGCTGGAGAACGAAAGCCTGGCGCACGAGGCCGATCCCATCCTGAACATGGCGCACATCTTCCAGATCGGGGCGTCGCGGCAGGCGATCGCGCCGCATTTCCATGTGACACCGACGCTGTTGGCCAAAATGCCCAACCTCATCGCGGCGTCCTCCAACGGCGCCGGCTACGACCCGATCGACGTGGATGCCTGCACGGCGGCCGGCATCGTTGTGGTCAACCAGTCCGGCGGCAACAAGGAAGGCGTGGCGGAGCACGCGCTGGCGATGATGTTGACGCTGTCGAAACGCATCGTCGAAGCCGATCGCGATCTGCGCGCCGGCAAGGAAATTCCCCGGGGCGCTTTCACCGGGCGCGAACTGAAGGATCGCACCGTCGGCGTGCTGGGTATTGGCAATGTCGGCGCCCGCGTCGCGGAACTCTGCCGCGGGTTGTTCAACATGCGTGTGCTGGCGTTCGATCCGCTGTTGACCGCAGAACAAATCAAAGCGCGCGGCGGCGAGAAGGTGGATTTCGACACGCTGTTGCGCGAGTCCGATTTTGTCAGCGTCCACTGCCCGCTGACAAAAGACTCCCGCAAGATGATGGATACCCGAGCATTCAGCCTGATGCGGGCAGAAGCCTATTTCGTTACCACCGCAAGGGGCTTCATCCACGACGAAGACGCCCTCGCCGAGGCCCTGACGCAGAAAAAAATCGCCGGCGCCGGCCTGGATGTGTGGGAGGAAGAGCCGCCGCCACCGTCCCACCCGTTGATGAAATTCGACAACGTCCTGGTCAGCCCGCACACCGCCGGCGCAACAGTAGAATCGCGGGAGAACATGTCCCGCTTCGCCGCCGAACAGGTGCTCGACATTCTGGACGGCAAGCGTCCGCCGCGCCTGATCAATCCCGAGGTCTGGCCGGCTTACCGGGAACGGTTTGCCCAGATCATGGGGTTCGAGCCGGAGGCGTGACGGGCTCGCTTCCGGCGGCCACACACAATAGTATGTTTCTTTCATGAACCGTACGTCGCAATACTTTACATACTTCGTATTCGCTTTTCGTTCTCACAATAATATTGTCATTTCCATCAAGATGTTATCCGTCTGGCACGGAATTTGCCAATGGTTCTTCATCTGTTC
>JANXTL010000187.1 GCA_025352375.1 Acetobacteraceae bacterium
CACCCTCTCAAACAAAGGCTTAGAGCGTGATCGCCTGAGGTTGACTTCAACCTCGGGCGTGAATCACCCTCTCAAACAAAGGCTTAGACCATGATCCAACGCCGAGATCGCATGCAACCTCAAACGATCATGGTCTAAAGCGTAAGCGCCAAAGCCGCCGCGGCCTGACACGGCTCGATCACCGGCACTCCGATCGCCTGCTCGATCGCATGCCGGTGGTTCGCCATGCCGGTGCAGCCCAAAATCACCGTCTGCGCGCCAGCCTGAACCGCCTCCCGGCCGGCCGCGATCAACCGCGCGCGGGCCGCAGCAGGGTCTAGCAGCGTATCCATTGTAACATTGAGGGCAATGTTTGCCGCCAGCCGGTGCTCCAGCCCCATCGCCCGCAGCGCGAGCGCATGCCGGGCCTTCGACGCATCGACAATCGCGATTACCCCAAACCGCTCGGCGCGCGCCACGGCGGCAGCGACGGCGGAGCGGAATACGCCCAGCACGGGCCGTTGGGTGCTGGCTCGGATGGCGTCGATGCCGGGATCGGACGCGCAAGCAATCACGAAGGCATCCGCTGTTTCGCGCTCGACGAGGCGGCATAACGGTTCGACCACCGCGTGCCAGTCGCGCCACGTATAAACAGCGGGTGGTCCTTCCTGAAGCGTCGCCACCTCGAACACCGGCCCGCCGGGGAAGCGGAACGGCGCGATGGCGGCGTCGATGCCGGCCGAACACGCCTGGGAGCAGTTGGGATTGATCACAAGAATTCGGGTCATGGTGCTACTGTCGGTTCAAGCTTGCGCGGGATCAAGCACACCGATCTGGTGTTGCAGTGCAGCATAGCGTATGTTTGTGACCGTAGCGTCGCAAGGATGGACTCATGGCCCCGATCCGCTGGCAGCCAGACCGTTCCGATACGGAACGCGGCTTCCCCATGCCGCCCATGTCGACCGCCATCGGACGCGGTCTTCTCGGACGTTGCCCATCGTGCGGGAACAGCCATCTTTTCAACGGGTTTCTGAAAGTGCGAGATGCCTGTGAGAGCTGCGGCGCGCCGTTGGGGTTGGCTCGGGCAGACGACGCACCACCCTATTTGACCATTTTGATAGTCGCGCACCTGCTGGTGCCTGGCATGTTCATGGTGGACCGCGCCTATACCCCGGAGGTGTGGCTGATGACGGCGATTTTCGTGCCGGCGGCCACGGGCCTGTGCCTCGGGCTGTTGCGCCCGATCAAAGGCGGCGTGGTCGGCATTATGATGAAATTGAACATGCTCAAAGCGTCTTTGGACGAAGTATGACCGTGGATGCACTCACCCGGTCCCGGCTGCATCGCGTGGTGCTGGATGGGGAGGCACCGACGAGCCTCGCGCCCTGCATCATGGCCGACCGCGATCAGGCGGTGGCGGATCTCGCGCTGGAGAACAATTTTCGGCCGATGGCCGACGTTCAGGACGCCGGCCCTTACGTGCTCCATCTGACGATCCGCGACGGCCGGCTGGTGTTCGATGTACGGACGACCGACGACAGCCCGATGATCGCGATCGGGCTGGCACTCGGCCCGTTCCGCGGGCTGATCAAGGACTACCAGATGCTGGTCGACAGCTACGTCACAGCGGTGCAGGAGGGGCGGGAGGCGCGCATCCAGGCCATCGATATGGGCCGGCGCGGGCTGCATAACGAAGGCGCGGCATTGATGCGGGACCGCTTGGCAGGCAAGATCGAGATCGATCATGACACCGCGCGCCGCCTGTTCACCCTGGTGTGCGTGCTGCACCAGAAAGTCCCGGCACGATGAAGGTCGATGGCGTCGCATACCGCAGCGTCTGGGTGGATCCCGGCGACTCTTGGTCGGTGCATATTTTTGACCAAACCAAGCTGCCCTGGGCACTGGAGATTGTGCGCCTGACGACGCGCGATCAGGCCGCGCACGCCATCAAATCCATGCAGGTACGGGGTGCACCATTGATCGGGGCCGTCGCGGCCTATGGGCTGTGCCTGGCGTTGCGGGGCGATGCGTCGTCGGACGCGATGGAGCGCGATGCCGCGATCCTGGCGGCAACCCGTCCCACGGCGATCAACCTTCGCTGGGCGCTGGACCGGATGCTCATCCGGCTGCGCAACACGCGGGCGGCGGATCGTGTGGACACCGCCTACGCCGAGGCCGCTGCCATCGCCGATGAGGACGTGGCGCAGTGCGAAGCCATGGGCCGATACGGCGCCGAGCTGATTGAAGGCATCGCTGCCGCCAAGCCCGGTCAGCGGGTCAACTTGCTGACCCACTGCAATGCCGGATGGTTGGCGACGGTCGATTGGGGCACCGCGCTCGCGCCGATTTATAAGGCGCACGACGCCGGGATCGGCCTGCATGTCTGGGTTGACGAGACCCGCCCGCGTAACCAGGGCGCCGCGCTGACGGCGTGGGAACTGGGCAGCCACGGAGTGCCGCACACGGTGATCGCCGACAATGCCGGCGGGCACTACATGCAGCATGGCATGGTGGACATGGCCATCGTCGGCACCGACCGGGTGACCCGAGCCGGCGACGTCGCCAACAAGATCGGCACGTATCTGAAAGCTCTGGCGGCTTGGGATAACGGGGTGCCGTTTTGGGTCGCCTGTCCGTCCACCACCATCGACTGGACGGTGTCCGATGGGGTTAAGGAAATCCCCATTGAGGAACGCAGCGCCGCCGAAGTCACCGATCTGACCGGCCGCATGGAAGACGGCACCATTGCCACCATCCGAGTCGCCGCCGTCGGCAGCCCGGCCGCCAATCCGGCGTTCGACGTGACCCCCGGGCGCTTGGTGACGGGGCTGATCACGGAGCGGGGGCGTTGCGCGGCGACGGCCGAGGGGCTTTTGGGGCTGTTTCCGGAACGAGCGTGATCGTGCTCATTCGCCGCATCGTCGCGATCGCGTTATTGGTTCTCATAACCGCTTGCACCGCTGGAACACCCGTGCCCCCCTACGCAAAGCGCCCCTACGAACCGTTATCCCGCCAAGCTGTGGCTGCAATCGCGCTGCGGGAATGGCGGGCCTTTGGCAGTGCCGTAGACCCGGTTGAAATGCCCGACAAACCCGAGCGCGCCATCGGTCTGTGGCAGCGCGTGGGGGATTATTGGTGGCTGGGCCTCGATCCTTCCGATCCGGAAGCCATTTTCACCGGCAAGCACGATGCCAGGGGCCAAGTGTTTCCACCGGAACAGGACGGCGATTACGCATGGTCGGCGGCGTTCGTGTCCTATGTCATGCGCATGGCCGGTGCAGGCTCAGGCTTCCCCTATAGCGGCAACCACCACGTCTATATTCGGGCGGCCTTGCACGGCGATCCCGGCCTGACGATCGCGGCCGAGCGGGCGGAGGATTATGCGCCTCGGCTGGGCGATCTCATTTGCGTCGGGCGGGCCGATCATACGGGTCTGCGCTTCGACGATGCCAAGCGGCTACCAGCGTTTCAATCCCACTGCGACATCGTGGTGGAAACCGGCGGGCCGGAAGGCGTGGCGGCGATTGGCGGCAACGTCGGCGACACGGTTGCGCTGCGGCGTTTCCCGACAACACCGGACGGGCGTCTGAGCGACCCCGACCGGTATCTCGCGGTGCTGCGGCTACTTCTGCCGCCAGGGTAGCCCGTCGGCCTTCCAGCCCGCCGTCCCGCCGCGATGGCCGTTGGCGTCCGGCGGGCCCTCGAACCCATCGGCGACATTGTAGGCGTGCGGGAAGCCCGCGGCCTGCGCCGCTTGCGCGGCGGCGAGGCTGCGGACGCCGCTGCGGCAGATAAAGTAGATGTGGCTGTCGGTTGTGAACCCGGCCTTCTTCAGCTGCTCCTCGAACGATTGATTGCGGTTCATGGCGGGGTAGACCTGCCAGGGGATCAGCATTGCCTGCTTCCCGGCCGACGCCAGATCGGGAACGCCGACGAAGTTCCACTCGGCATCGGTGCGGACGTCGACGAGTTGCGCCTGTGCATCGGCCTTGATGGCTTCCCAGGTTTGCGTGGGAGGGACGTTCTGGACCATAATTTTCTCTCTCAGGAGGAACGAGGCAGCGATGACGGCTTCATACCACGGGTCCACATGGCAGGACGATATGCAAGCCGC
>JANXTL010000254.1 GCA_025352375.1 Acetobacteraceae bacterium
GCGGATCGCGGTATCCAATTCAGCACCACAACGTGTTACCGAGGAGTATTTTGCTTTCCTGTCGGATTTCAGTCGCGCACACGACCTGCCGTTCAATATCCACATCCTCGAGACGAAAACCCAGCGCGTATTGGGCATCGATCGCCGAGGCCGGCGCGGATGTCGTTGTCGTCACCGGAGCCGCCGTCGCAGGCATCGCGCATCGGCTTCGCGCCCGCGTCACGGTACCGTTGCTGGACGGGATCGGATGCGCGGTCGGTCACGCCGAAACAGTGTTCCGGCTGGAACTTCGCCAAAGGCCTCCTGTCGTTGCCCTCTCCGGCGGCGGTACGACGACCGGCCTCCGAGGCGCTCTGAGTGCAAGGCTGGCGGCGCGTTAATTAGGTGCCGTGCACAGAATGCAACCCTCGCGAAATACGCGATTATGCTGCCATATGCAAGGCCTCTCGCAACAATCCAATCGACTCAGCAACACCGCGCAGCGGTGGCAGCGCGACATCTTCGTGCTCAATGGACAGCACGTCGTCGTAACCAGCCGTTCTTAACGCATCTGTGAAGGCCCGCCACCAGGACACATCGTGGCCGCGGCCGAGCGTGACATAGGTCCAGGCCCGCTGGCCTAATTGCGCCATAGGCGTCGTGTCGATCAGCCCATGCACCGCGGCAATGGCGGTGTCGATCCGGGTGTCCTTGGCATGCACATGGTAGATCGCCTCCCCCAGAACCGGCACCGCTGCCAGGGGATCCGCACCCATCCAGAACAAATGGCTCGGATCGAGATTGGCGCCTACCACCGGCCCCACGGCCTCGCGGAGCCGGAACAGGGTCCGCACGTTGTAGACCTGTTGCTGCCCATGTAATTCCAGACACAAACGATCCACCCGATGGGCCGTTGCCTCCGCCACCAGGCCGCGCCAGTAGGGGATCACCTGTTCGGACCATTGCGCATCGAGCACGCGCGCCGCCTCGGGTGGCCAGGCGGTGGTGATCCAGTTGGCATTTGCATCGTTCGGCCCGCCAGGACAGCCCGACATGAGCACCACCCGCCGAACGCCCAAAAGGCCCGCCAAAGCAATGGTTTTGCTGGTAACTGTGCGATGTGCCTCCCCGGCCGGACCGGGCAGCAGCGGATTGCCGGAGCAGTTGAGTGCGCTGACCGAAAGCCCGTGCGCCGACAGCCGCGCCAAGAAATCGGCACGCGCGGCCTGAGATGCCAGGAGACCGTCCAAATCGAGGTGCGGTGCCGGCGACCAATTGCCGCAGCCGAATTCCACCATCGTTATGCCGAAGCTCGCAACGGTCGGCAGCAGTGTTTCCAGCTTCATGTCCGCCAGACCGTCGGTGACCAATCCTATCTGCATGCTTCAAGGCTCCTCTGGACGGACGGTTTCACCCGTACGGGCGGCCTTTTCCGCCGCATCGGCCAGCAGCAAGGCTCGCAATCCATCGTTGCCGTCCGGGCTGGCGGCGCCCTGCCCGTTCGCCGCCCGGATGAAGGCGTCGAGTTCGGCTTTATAGGCGGCGGCGTATCGCTCCAGGAAAAACGGCAGCACGGGGTCGGAGCGGAAACCGTCCGCACCGGCGTGCTCCACCGTGGTCGGGAATACGTTGCCAGCGCGCAGCAGACCGGTGGCGCCATGCGCCTCGATCCGCTGGTCGTAGCCGTACGTGGCGCGGCGGGAGTTGGAGATCTGGCACAACCGTCCGGAGGCGGTGCGCAACGTGACCACCGCCGTATCGACATCGCCCGCGGCGCCGATCGCGGGATCGACCAGACAGGACGCGGCAGCGGTGACGGCGACGGGTTCCTCGCCGAGCAGGAAGCGCGCCATGTCGAGGTCGTGGATCGTCATGTCACGGAACAACCCGCCGGAGGTTGCGACATAGGCGGGCGGCGGCGGGTTCGGATCCCGGCTGGTGATGGTCAGCAGTTCCAGCGATCCGATCTCGGGGAGGCGACGTTTCAGCGACGCGAAGTGCGGGTCGAAGCGACGGTTGAAGCCGACCATCAGCACGATGTTTTTCGCTGCGGCGAGGCAGGCGCGGACACGGGCGGCGGAAAGGTCGATAGGTTTCTCGCAGAACACGGCACGGTTTAGGGCGGCGGCTTGCTCGATGTAACCGGCGTGGGTGGGGGTCGGCGAGGCGATCAGCACCGCGTCGGCTTCGAAAGCCTCGTCCGCTGGTATGGGTTTGGTGCCCAGCGAGTCGGCAAGGGCGCGGGCAGCGGCGGGATCGAAATCGGCGATGCCAACCAGGCGCGCATTCGGGTGCGCGGCGATGTTGCCGGCGTGAATGCGCCCGATGCGGCCGGCGCCGATGATGGCGATGTCGATCATGGAAGGGAGTGTCGCGCGTCGTTGGGTGTGGGGCAATGAGCGCGCGGGGCGACGCTCGCTCCAACTCCGTCCCAGTTTCCGGTCGTTTCTGGGATCGGCGTACACCATGAAGGCCGTCGCCGATTATGGCACCGGCCCGGAAGCTGTTGTGTCGCTGGCGGAGGCAAACGACGCGATACGGCGCTCTTCGGGAGTCGCCGATGACCGCACAAATCCTTCGCGGTGGCTGTCCCCGATGCACTGTGGGCGATCGCGGAAGGCCCCGATCCCTCGCAACGGTGTTTCTCAGCAGAAAGTGCGCATGATTTCAACGGTCCTGCGTTGCTGCGAAAATCTTGATTTATGCGCCGACGGCCGTAATCCGGCTGTGCTACGATTCCAATATGACCAAAGGCAACCTTTCTCACCTCTGGCCGGGTGTTCCCTTGGCCTTGTCCTCTGCGCTTGCGTTTGGCGCGTCGGCTCCGCTGTCGAAAATTTTGCTTGGGTCAGTTGACCCGCAGTTGCTTGCAGGGCTGCTTTACCTAGGCGCAGGTATCGGGCTTGCCTTCGTGCATCTCGCGCGGTCTGTCCTTGGCATTCCGGCTCAAGAAGCACCGTTGCGCAAAACTGACATTCCTTGGTTCAGTGCCGTCATCCTATTCGGCGGCATCGTCGGGCCGCTGCTGCTCATGCTCGGTCTGTTTCGCACGCAAGCGGCGGCGGGCGCATTGCTGCTGAATCTGGAATCCCTCACCACGATGGGTCTGGCGTGGCTGGTATTCCGTGAAAATGTTGATCGGCGTTTGCTGCTTGGCGCATGCGCTATTGTGGCCGGTGCTGTCGTTCTGTCTTGGCAGGGGCAGGGCGTTGAACTTAACACAGGGTCGGGATTTATCGCCGGAGCCTGTCTTGCGTGGGGCGTCGATAACAACCTAACCCGTAAGCTCTCCGCCGCTGACCCGGTGATGATTGCCATGCTCAAGGGGCTGGTGGCCGGGACGGTCAATACAGGGCTTGCGCTCTGGTGGGGGGCGGCGCTGCCATCAGCGGGAATACTCGGTGCGGCGGCTATCGTCGGCTTCGTCGGGATCGGCGTCAGTCTGGTTCTGTTCATCCTTGGCCTGCGGCATCTCGGAGCGGCGCGGACAGGAGCGTATTTTTCGCTGGCTCCGTTTATCGGCGCACTGCTTGCAATCGTTTTTCTAAATGAACCGCTGACAGCAAGACTTGCGATTGCAGGCGCGTTGATGGGGTTCGGCCTCTGGCTGCATCTCGCGGAGCGCCATCAGCACGCGCACCAGCACGATGCCCTAGACCACGACCACAGCCATACGCATGACGACCATCACCAGCACGTCCACGACGGCTCGGTTACAGAACCGCATTCGCACTGGCACCGTCACACCCCCTTACGCCATACGCACCCGCATTACCCGGATTTACACCATCGCCATCAACACTGACGAGCCGATCGGCAGCGCGACCTCCTCGGCAACTGAGGCCTTTTCCAGCAGGTCCGCGATCATGCCGGTGGCCGCCGCTAAAACCTCGGCGGCTTCTACCGATTGCGCCACAAACCGCTTCCCCCGACAATCCCGCCCCGGAGGGACACATGGGAACGATCCGCCTCACCACCGCGCAAGCGCTGGTCCGCTACCTCGCCGCGCAACAGACTGACACGGGCCAGCCGTTGTTCGCCGGTGTCTGGGCCATTTTCGGCCATGGCAACGTCGCCGCCCTCGGCGAAGCGCTGCACGCCCACCGCGACGCGCTCCCCACTTTCCGAGCACATAACGAACAGGCAATGGGCCACGCCGCCATCGCGTTCGCCAAGGCCAGCCGGCGACGGCGGGTGATGGCGTGCACCAGTTCGATCGGGCCGGGCGCGTCCAACATGGTGACTGCGGCGGCGGTGGCACATGTGAACCGGCTGCCGGTGCTTTTTCTCCCTGGCGATGTGTTTGCCTCCCGCCGGCCGGACCCGGTGTTGCAGCAGGTGGAATCGTTCCATGACGGGACGGTCTCGGTCAACGACGCCTTCCGCCCGGTGTCACGCTATTTCGACCGCATCGCCCGCCCCGAGCAGCTGCTGGCCGCCCTGTCCCGCGCGATGCAGGTGCTGACCGATCCGGCGGAGTGCGGGCCGGTTACTTTATCCCTGTGCCAGGACACCCAGGCTGAGGCGTTCGACTGGCCGGAAACCTTCTTCATCCCAAAAAAATGGCACCTCCGCCGCCCCCCGCCCGATGCGCGGGAACTAACCGCCGCGGCCGAAGCCCTGCGCGCCGCCAAAAAACCGCTGATCGTGGCCGGCGGCGGCGTGCTTTACAGCGACGCCGAAGCCGTGCTCACCCGCTTCGCCGAAACCCACGCCATTCCGGTGGCTGAAACCCAGGCCGGCAAGGGATGCCTGCCGGACGGTCACGAACGAAACCTCGGCGCCATCGGCGTTACCGGGACCGAGGCGGCGAATCGCGCGGCGGAACAGGCCGACGTCATCCTCGCTATCGGCACGCGCTTGCAGGATTTCACCACCGGCTCCCGCGCTTTGTTCCAAGGCCGGATGATCGGCCTGAACGTGCAACCTTTCGATGCGGGCAAGCACGACGCCATGCCGCTGGTCGCCGACGCGCAACAGGGCCTGGCCGCTCTGACCGCCGTCCTGGCGCAACACCGCGCCCCTTCCGTCTGGACCGAGCAGACCGACAAATGGCGCGCAGCCTGGAGGAAGACGGCAGCGACGGCGCTGGCCCCCGGCAACGCCGCGCTGCCCTCCGACGCCCAGGTCATCGGCGCCGTACAACGATCCGCCCCGAAAGGCGCTGTGCTGGTCTGCGCCGCGGGTGGCCTGCCGGGCGAACTCCACAAACTCTGGCCGGCCGAGGGACCGGGCACCTATCACCTCGAATACGGCTACTCCTGCATGGGCTATGAGATCGCCGGAGGTCTCGGCGTTAAAATGGCCGATCCCACCCGCGCGGTCATCGTGATGCTCGGCGACGGCAGCTATTTGATGATGAATTCCGAGATCGCCACCTCCGTCGCCCTGGGCCTGAAACTGACGATCGTACTGCTGGATAATGGCGGCTTCGGCTGCATCGACCGCCTGCAAGAAGCGACCGGTAGCGCGTCGTTCAACAACCTCGTGCCGCACGGCGTCGACCTTCGCGCCCACGCCGCAGCGCTCGGTGCCATTGCCGAGGACGTCGCAGACCTACCCGCGCTGGAGGACGCCATGCGCCGGGCCCACACCGCGCCCCGCACCACGGTGATCGTAATCTCCACAGACCCCGCCGCCAGCACCAAGGCCGGCGGCCGCTGGTGGGATGTGGCGGTGCCCGAGGTGTCCGACCGCGCGGAAGTCCGCGCCGCCCGCGCAGCGTATGAGGCGGCACGGCCATGAGCGTGCGCCTCGGCATCAACCCCATTGCCTGGTCGAACGACGATTTGCGGGAATTGGGCGGTGAGACTCCGCTGGAAACCTGCCTCTCCGAGGCGCGCGCCGCAGGATTCACCGGCATCGAGCTGGGCCACAAATTCCCCTCCGAACCGGACGCCTTGCGCGCCGTGTTGGGGCGGCACGATCTGGCTCTGGTGTCCGGCTGGTATTCGACGAATCTGCTGGAGCGGGACGCTGCCGACGAGCTGGCTGCCATGCGACGCCACCTGGACCTGTTGCGTGCGTGTGGCTGCTCGGTCGCGATCGTCGCGGAGACGTCCCTCGCCATTCATGGCGACCGGAACGTGCCGCTGTCCCAACGACCGGTACTGCCGGCGGCCGATTGGCCGTTATTTACCCGCCGTATGACCGATCTCGCCGAGGCGGTTCGGGCCGAGGGCATAAGCCTCGCCTACCACCACCACATGGGCACCGTCGTGCAGACCGAGGACGAAATCGACCGGCTGATGGCGCTGACCTCGAGCAGTCTGACTCTGCTGCTCGATACGGGCCACGCGACCTTCGCCAACGCCGACCCCGTCGCTTTGGCCCGGCGCTACCGGGGCCGCATTTCCCATGTCCACTGCAAAGACGTTCGTCCGGCGGCGATGGTGCAGCCGGATCGCAGCTTTCTCGACAGCGTGATTGCCGGCGTGTTCACCGTCCCCGGCGACGGATGCGTCGATTTTGCCGCCGTGCTGGCCGAACTGCGGGGCTACGAAGGGTGGCTTGTGGTGGAAGCCGAACAGGACCCGGCGCGCGCCCATCCGCTAACCTATGCAAGGATGGGTTACGACCATCTGTCGGCGGCGGCGAGACAGGCCGGGTTCGTCATAACCTAAGCCAGACGAGCCGGAACCAAGAAGGCTGGCCCGCCCGACGTCCCCCGCTGTAGCCCCCCCGCCTTGTGCGGGAACACCCGGTATTGGGATTGCCATCGTGACGGGATCGTGTGCTTGATTCCGCGTTGGATGCCATGCGTCAAGGAAGAATCCGGGGAGGGAAAGCCAATGTTCTCGACACGCACGCGCCACCTGGCATTTGCAATGCTGTGTCTGGCGGGCCTTGCCCGGCCGGCCGCCGCTGAGTCGACCCTGATCATGTATTGCGGCGTCGACGAAAACTGGTGCCGCGCGATGACCACCGAGTACCAGAAACAGTCCGGCGTGAACGTGCAGATGATCCGCATGAGCGCCGGGGAGATCTATGCCCGCCTGCGCGCCGAGAAGGAAAACCCACAGGCCGATATCTGGTGGGGCGGTACCGGCGATCCGCACCTCCAGGCGGCCGAGGAGGGTCTGACCGAGGAATATCGCTCTGCGTCATTGCCGAAGTTGCGAGACTGGGCCCAGAAACAGGCCGAACGCTCGAAATACCGGACGGTCGGCATTTACTTGGGCGCGCTTGGGTTCGGGTATAACACAGAGGAAATAAAATCCCGTAAACTCACGCCCCCCGCTTGTTGGGCCGATCTGATCAAGCCGGAATTCAAGGGGGAGGTGCAGATGGCCGACCCCAATTCCTCCGGCACCGCCTGGACCGCGCTCGCGACCCTGGTGCAGCTGATGGGCGAGGAGCCCGCCTTCGCCTATTTGAAGAAGCTCCATGCCAACATCAACGAATACACAAAAGCCGGGGCCGCCCCGGCGCAGGCTGCGGGCATGGGTGAAACACTGATCGGCATCGCGTTCCAGCACGACGTGATCGACGTGGCGATCCGCGGCAAGCCGATTCAGGTCGTTTCACCCTGCGAGGGGACCGGTTACGAAATTGGCTCCATGAGCATCGTCAAGCGCGGCAAGCATCCGGACGAGGCCAGGAAGTTCTATGAATGGGCGCTGACCGCCGACGCCCAGAAACTGGGGGCCGCGAACCGTAGCTACCAAGTACCCTCCAATGCCGACGCCCCAATCCCGCCGCAGGGCCCAGACCTGAGCAAGGTTAGACTGATCGACTACGACTTCGCGAAATACGGCTCCTCCGCCGAACGCAAACGGTTGCTGGCTCGATGGAGCACCGAGGTCAAAGCCGGGGCGAAATAGCCTGCCCACGATCGCGCGATGGGGCTGGTTCGCGCTGGGCGCGGCCGGCCTGACCTGGCAGCTGCTGCAAGCCCAGCAAACCCCGCTGGGCTGGGGTGCGCTGGTTTTCGTCGTAGCGTGCGGTGCGTTGCTGGCCCGCGAATTGGCGAAGCGCGGCTACGGTGACGGGCAGTCGTTCGTCACCGGGTCGCTGCTGCTGATCGGCGGGGCCATCGCGATGTTCGTCGCGTACCCGATCCTATGCGTGCTGACGTCGGCCGTCCGCGACGATGCGGGCGCGTTCGCCCCCGCCCTGTTCCTGGCCAAGCTCACCGGCCATTCGATCTGGGGCTTCGATTGCCTGACCGGCGGGGCGTGCGGGGTAGCCTGGAATTCGCTCGCCCTGGCCACGCTGGTCGGCGTCGTCACCACATTGCTGGGTCTCGCCTTCGCATTGCTGGCGGTGCGCACCGACCTGCCTTTGAAGCCCCTGCTGCGCGGATTGTCGATCCTGCCGATCGTGACGCCGCCGTTCGTGATCGGCCTCGCGCTGATCCTGCTGTTCGGGCGCGCGGGGATGGTGACCAACTGGCTCGCGCTGCACGCCGGGATCCCGCGCAGCCGGTGGATTTACGGCATCTGGGGCATCGGCATCGCGCAGGTGCTAGCCTTCACCCCCATTGCCTTCATGATCCTGGCGGGCGTTCTCGCCGGCATCAGCCCGACATTGGAGGAAGCCGCGCGAATGCTCCGCGCCACCCCCTGGCGGATTTTCCGTTCCGTCACCTGGCCCTTGCTCCGCCCCGGCCTGACCAGCGCTTTCCTGATCGGCTTCGTCGAGAGCCTCGCCGATTTCGCCAACCCGCTGGTGATCGGCGGCAATTTCAATGTCCTGTCCACCGATATCTTCTTCGCCGTGGTCGGCGCCTCCCACGACCAGGGACGGGCGGCGGTACTGGCGCTGATCCTGCTGGTCTTCACCCTCGCCGCCTTCGCCGTGCAAAGCTGGTGGCTCGGCAAGGCCCGTTACACGACCGTCACGGGCAAGGGCGACTCCGGCCTGCATGCCCCGCTGCCGCTGCGCCTGCGCGCCGCCAGCCTGCTGGCAGTGGTACCGTGGCTGTTACTGACCATCGGGGTCTATGGCACCATCCTGGCGGGGGGCTTCGTCGCGCAGATCGGCCGCGACAACACCCCGACAATGCAATATTTCCTGACGGCGTTCTCCGTCGATCGTGGCGTCGGCGGCTGGTTCCTGAGCGGTTCCGCCTGGCCGTCCTTCCTGACGACGTTGGAACTCGGCCTGATCGCCATGCCGATCACCGCGGCTTTGGGCGTACTGACCGCCTATCTGCTGGATCGCATCCGCTTCCGCGGCCGCGACGCGTTCGAGTTCCTGACGATGATGATCTTCGCCATCCCCGGCACCGTGATCGGGATCGGCTATATCCTCGCTTTCAATGCGGGTGCGATCCAGTTGACCGGCACCGGCCTAATCATCGTGGCGGCATTTGTGTTCCGAAACATGCCGGTTGGGATCAGGGCCACCTTAGCCTCTCTGACCCAGATCGACCGCGGCCTCGACGAAGCATCGCTCATGCTGCGGGCGAGCCGTGCGGCGACGTTGCGAAGAGTTATCCTGCCGTTGCTACGTCCGGCGATCGCGACAGCGATGATCTACAGCCTGGTACGCGCCATGACCGCCGTCAGCGCTGTCATTTTCCTGGTAACCGGCGGCTATAACCTCGCCACCGTCTACATCGTGGGCCGAGCGGATGTGGGCGAGTATGGCGTTGCGATTGTTTACGCCGCGGTCTTGATTGTGTTCATGATGATTCTGCTCCTGACCATCCAGGCCGTGGCCGGCAAGGCCCGCTTCGGCCGCCGCGACGAAGCCGTGGCGGTTGTTTCATGAGCGGCGGGGTCGTCTTCCAGGCCGTCAGCAAGCGCTACGGTGGCGTAACGGCGGTCGACAATGTCAGCTTCGACATCGCCGCCGGCACGCTGGTGACACTGCTTGGCCCCTCCGGCTGCGGCAAAACCACGACGCTGCGCATGATCGCGGGCCTCGAGCAGGCCACCGCCGGCCGCATTTTCATCGACGGCGTCGACGTCACCACGAAATCGCCGGGTGAGCGCGATGTCAGCATGGTGTTCCAATCCTACGCGCTGTTTCCGCATTTGAACGTGCTGGACAACGTCTGTTACGGCCTTCGTTCGTCCGGCGTGAAGCGCATCCGCGCCGCCGAACAAGCACGCGCGACCATCGCGCTGGTCGGGCTGACCGGCCTGGAGAACCGCTTGCCCAGCGAATTATCCGGCGGTCAACAGCAGCGCGTTGCATTGGCTCGCGCCATGGTGCTGGAACCGCGCGTGCTGCTGTTCGATGAGCCGCTATCAAACCTTGACGCCCGCCTCCGCCGACACGTGCGCGACGAAATTCGGTCGTTGCAACAGTCGCTGGGTTTGACAGTGGTCTATGTGACACACGACCAGTCGGAGGCGCTGGCGATCTCCGACCGCATTATCGTAATGAATAACGCCCGCATCGCACAGGGCGGGTCGCCTCGGGAATTGTACGAATCTCCTTCCGACCGTTTCGTGGTTAACTTCATGGGCGAGGCCAGCATCCTGCCCGTCACTATCCAAACCATTGACGACGGCATCGCGACAGTGCGGCTCGGCGGCACCACCCTGCGCCTGCCCAACCGCGGCCTGGACACCGGCCCAGCCGAAATCGCGATCCGCCCGCACGCGCCACGGCTGACCGGCGGCACCCCGGAGCCGAACACACTGAACGGCACGATCCGCCGAGCGGTCTATGGCGGCGATCATATGGAGTACGACGTGACAATCGACGGTTTTTCAGAACCGCTGTTCGTCGTCGACGCGCGCGTTGCCTCGCCCTATGTGGTGGGTGCGGGCGTAGGAATTGCGCTGACTCCATCCGGCCTCGCTTTGTTGCCAGCTTCCACACGGGCGAGGCCCAAATGATCGCGTAATGTCGTGCCCTGGTAATCGCGCCGGAAAAGGCCGCGGCGTTGCAGTTCCGGCACGACGAGATCGACAAAATCGGCGAAGGCGCCGGGGAAGTACGGCGGCAAGATGTTGAAACCATCCGCGGCCCCGCCGCGGAACCATTCTTCCAACGTGTCGGCGATGCGTCGCGGCGTCCCGCACACCACCCAGTGGCCGCGCGCCGCCGCTGTCAGGTTGTAGAGATCGCGCAACGTCATATGCTCCCGCCGCGCCGTCTCATAGAGCACGTGCGCGAAAGTCCGGCTCCCCTCCGACACAGGCGGTGGCGGCACCGGACCGTCCAGCGGATGGCCGGACACGTCGTAGCCGATCCGGCTGGCGACCAAAGTCGCGGCATTGGCTGGCGTCAGCCAGCTTTGCAGTTTCGAAAGCGTCTCCCGCGCCTCGGCGTCGGAAGTGCCGACGATCGGCATCATTCCGGGCAGCACGGCGAGTTGATCGGGGGAGCGTCCATACTTGCCCATAAGCCCCTTCAGCTCCGCATAGGCGACTTTGGCGGCGTCCAGGTCCTGAACGACCGAGAAAACAACATCGGCGGTGCGTGCCGCCAGTTCCAGCCCAGACGGAGAGCCACCGGCCTGGATGAGGATCGGGTGTCCTTGCGGGCAACGCGCCATGTTGAGCGGCCCTTTCACCTGAAAAAACCGCCCCTTGTGGTTCAGCGTGCGGATTTTCTCCTGGTCTATGAACTGGCCCGTGGCTTTGTCGGCGACGATCGCATCGTCGTCCCAACAATCCCATAGCCCTCTGACGACGTCGACGAATTCGTTAGCCCTTCGATAGCGGAATTCATGTTCCAGATGTTCGTCGCGGTTGAAGTTCAGCGCTGCCTTGGGGTTGGAGCTTGTCACGACGTTCCACGCCGACCGCCCGCCGCTGAGATGATCGATCGACCCGAAGATACGAGCAACATTGAAAGGTTCGGAGAAGCTGGTCGAGACGGTGGCACCGAGCCCGATATGAGTGGTGGAGCCGCTGAGCGCCGAAATGAGCGTCGTCGGTTCGAAGCGACACATGAACGACGGGTGATCGCTCGGGTCCATGACCATCGCGTCGGAAATGAACAGAAGATCGAACTTACCGCGTTCAGCGATGCGGGCGATTTCCTGAATGACGGGAAGCTGCATGTGGCTGGTCGCAGCGCCTTCGAAGCGCCACCCGGCGGTGTGATTGCCGGTGCCAAGGACGAAAACACCCATATGCATCTGTCGAATGGTCGAACTCATCCGGTTTGGTCCTCCGGGCCGCCAACACCCGGCAGGGTACACCCTCCCGACGCGGAGGGATAGCCGAGGGGAAGCACAGACCGCGCCAGATCGCCAACGAACGCGTTGGTTTGCGTGCCGCCGCCAACCACCTCATCGGGCAGTGCTGTTGGCCAAGCTTCGAATCTCTGCTTAGGGTCGGCAGATGACCGCCCCGCCCCGCTTCCAACGCCTCGCCTTCTTCACCCGCCTGCTCGACGCGGCACCTGCGGCCGAACGCTACCGCCTGGCAGCCGAACAGATCGCCCACGCCGAGCGGTTCGGGTACGACGCGGCCTGGGTGGCGCAGCACCATTTTCATGAGCATGAGGGCGGGTTGCCGTCGCCGTTCGTGTTCCTCGGGCATGTCGCCGCGCGGACCTCGCGCATTCGCTTGGGCACGGGGATCGTCACCCTTCCCATGGAACTGCCGGTCCGCGTCGCCGAGGACGCCATCGTCCTCGATTTGATCAGCGGCGGCCGGTTGGAATTGGGCGTCGGCAACGGCGGCAATCCCTCAGCGTTCGCGGGGTTCGAGCTGCGGGAAGCCCAGCGCGCCGATCTGTTCGTCCAACACTATGCGCGGATGCGCACTGCCCTGGCCGGGCTGCCGATCCCTGGCGGCGACACGCTATACCCGTCCCAGCCGAGCCTGACGGCGCGCATTTGGCAGGCGACTTTCTCGGTTTCCGGCGGCGCGCGGGCCGGTGCGGCTGGCGATGGGTTGATGCTGTCGCGCACGCAGCCGCGCCCGCCCGAAACCCCGAACGCGACGCTCGCCGAGATCCAAGGCCCGATCATCGATGCCTATCTGGCCGCGCTACCTCCGGGACGGGCGCCGCGCGTCGTCGGCTCCCGCAGCGTGTTCGTCGCCGAATCCCGCGCCGAGGCAATGCGTCTGGCCGATATCGGCCTCCGTACCCAGGTCAGGCGCTTCATCGAACGCGGCCACCGCATGCACGGCGACTCGCTCGCCGATATCATCAGGGCGTTCGACGTGCATGTCGGCACGCCCGAGGACGTGATCGCCTCCTTGCGGGCCGACAAGACCTTGGCGCGGGTCACCGACCTCGCCGTGCAGGTGCATTCGATCGACCCGCCGCATCCTTGGACCCTACGGTCGATCGAACTGGTAGCACGGGAGGTGGCGCCCGCTTTCGGCTGGCAGCCGGCCGGCAACCAACCCCAGCATGCCGAGGCGGAGAGTGTCGCATGAATGACCCCGATACGATCGACCTGCTGGCCGGATTGGCGCCGGGCTCGCCTCTGGCCGCGATCCGCGACCGCAAGCCGGTGACCCGCCAGAACGCCCAGGCCAGTTATCGGGCGCTTTTCGAGCCGGCGGACCAGGGCGACGTCACATCGCAAGAGCGCTTCGCCCTCGCGATGTTCGTGGCCGGTCTGCATGCGCAAAACGAGATTGCCGCCTTCTACGCCGCTGGGCTGGCCCAGACAGAACCAACCGATGCGTTCACCGCGGCGATCGCGGCTGAAATCGCCAGCGGCCGCACCAGCGGCCCCTACGGCGCCTATCCACCGGGCCCACTGAGTGTCGAGGACGTTCCCGGCCCAATCTACCGGGTTGCCGCCGCCAGTCGCGCCGCGCTCGGTGTCCGTGTGTCGGCCGCGCTGGCGCACGTGCATCTGCTGGTGTTCCACCCCCGGGATGCGAACCCTATGGCTCTACAGGCCCTGCTCGACGCCGGCTGGTCCAACACCGATATCGTCACCTTGTCGCAATTGGTGGCGTTCCTCGCGTTTCAGATCCGCACTGTCGCCGGCCTGCGGGTCTTGTCCGCGACCCCGGCCTGAGGAGAGACGCATGACCGAGACCGTCATCCCGCACCCGGAGAACGACGAACCGATTGTTTTCACCCAGGCGATGCTCGATTGGCTGCCATGGCTGGCGCCCCCCGCGGAAGACGCGTTAACCGAGCGGCAGCGCGCTGGCCTGGTCGATCCGGCACGGTCCAAATCGGCTTATTTCCGGCTGCTGGCGCGCGATCCCGATATTCTCGGGGCGCGGACCCGAACCGACAAGGACATCTTTTACAACACCAGCTCCGGCCTGCCGCGCGCCGAGCGGGAACTGGCCGCCGCGGCGACTTCCCGTTACAATGGCTGTATCTATTGCGCATCGGTGCATTCCCGATTCGCGGCCACTTTCTCGAAACGAACGGCGGATGTGCAGCGGCTGCTCGATACCGGTGTCAGCGCCGATCTGGGCGAGCGCTGGAACGCGATCGTCGCCGCTTCAGTCGCGCTGGCGGCAACCCCGATCGCCTTCAGCGCCGAACACGTCACGCGTTTGCGGTCGGCAGGGCTGGACGATGGCGAGATTGTCGATACGATCAACGGTGCCGCGTTTTTCAACTGGGCTAACCGATTGATGCTTTCGCTGGGTGAGCCCACTTCTGCCCCGCGGTAATCGGTGCAATCCAATTGCGATTTTGTTCCGGCCGCCCGAGAATTTAACGTGCCCCCACGGTCTGGTTCCAATTAATCGGATCCGTACGTCGACCAAATCGAAAGCGACAGCTTCGCCGTCGAAAGGACCAACGGGCGTCCAAGGCATCCGCATTATTTCCGTAATTGCTCACCCCCCCCCTGCTCGGCGGCTTCCGCGGGTAGGTTTGCCTTCGCAGTGCTGATGACGGAGCGGAACGCTGCATAGGTCTCGGCGCCCCAGTCGCAACGGAGCCGTTGGTCACGTTGCGGAATATTACGGACGGGCGGAGATGGCGTTCGGAGGTGTTGTTGGTGTAAGGCTCGGCCCGATTGGTCAGGAACACAAACAGATGCGTTCGATTGGCGAGCATGCGCTTGCGCAGCTTACGCCCTCGTTCGCCAACCGGGATTGCCACGATGATGCGGTCGAGCCGGCGGTTGAGGTCGTAAAGATACTGCCGCGGAGTCCCATCCGTCAGCGTAGCGCGTCGTCGTCCGATGGCGATGGTCCGCAACAACAACAGCCGGAACGGTGCGCTGAACGCGGTATCGCCGTCTTCAATCGCATACTTCGCATCGCGCGGCAGGTGCGCCAGGCACACCTGCCACTCGGCCGCATGGCCCCTTTGGCTGCCTGGCATGTCCGACACCCACACCTGGGGGCTGATCAACCCGAACTAAGCTGTCACCACGGCTGGGCTTGAATCTCTACAGCCGGCTACCTTCAGCCGGCGCGCGCCGTAGTCGGCACGTTGCACTACAGTGTCGGCCTGTCCGATCCGTTCGCCCAGGCCTGAGCGGGCTACCCACCATAAATTTTGGGGCCAATTGGCAGGGCAGCCGACGCCGTTCCCCAAAGCCCGGTGTCAGCGACGGCTGACCTACGGATCCGGGAACAGGCTCACCACCATGAAGGCTGGCAGTCAAATCGGGGACTCTGCGACCCCTTCAAGCCTCAAGGACGATGCCGTTCAGTCGCTTATACCAAGCTTACAGCACACTCGGTCTAAGCCATTGTAAGCAAAAATGGCCCCGAAGGACCGCTTTCAACTTCCTGATTTTCTTGAGAAAATCTGGAGCAGCGATAGAAGCTCCGGATCCAACATTCTCTGCAACTATAACCCGCGGGCGACGACTGCCCACCGTCATAGCCTGTAAACCTCGCTGTCCGCCCCGCGCGGCTAGCACGCGGACAGCCACCGTCGAACCGACGATTTGACCGTATCGGCCAGCGGTGCGAATCCAGTGGGCAGACGATACGTGCAATCCCAAACGCCGCGACCGGGTGACCAAAGCCGTCATGACAGCAAGGCTCTCTCACATCATCCGGCAACACAGCCGAACCGGCGCCGCGAAGATTGTCCTTGCGTTCGAGGCAAGTCTGGAAGCCGTGCCGCCGATCATCGTCGCGGGTCTGGTAGCCTTCTCGCCGCTCGGTGACGGGCTGGCCGGCATCGGCATCGCCGCGGCCTTTCTGGGTGCCGTCATCGCCAGCGCCTTGCTGAGTGTCATCGCCGACCGGCGGGGATTGATCGGGGGTCCGTCGCTCGGTCTTGCGCCGATGGTTTCAGCTGCTCTGGAAACGCTCATACAGCGGGGATTGCTGACCCCCGCCAGTACCGGCACTGCCATGGCGTTATCGATGGCCCTGACGTTGGGTTGCGGCCTGTTGACCGCGGGGGTTGCCGCGCTGGGTGTTGGCCGTGTCGCGCCATTGGTGCCCTATCCCGTACTGGCGGGGTTGCGGAACGGTACCGCAGTGTTGCTCGTTCTGGAGCAAGTGCACACAGCGGTCGGAATGCCGGCCCACGGGCATGGAAGCCTGCACCTGGGCGCGCTGGCGGTGACCACCGTGACGGTGCTTGCAACGCTCTGGCGGATGCCCCGCCTGCGCGCCATTCCACCCGTCATCGTGGCGCTCGTCGCGGGCGTCGTGACCCATCACGCGCTGGCGCTGCTTCCGTGGGGCCATGAATGGGTTGGCGCGCTTATGGCACCCATGCTGCCCGGCTCCGCACGGCTCCCGGCGCTTAACGCCCTGCTTCCGGCGCTCCCATTCAGTGCCGTGACCGAGGTACTGGTGCCCACTGCGATATCCATGACCATCCTCGGCGTTCTGGAAACGGTCGCATGTGCCTCGGCACTGCAAAGCGAAACAGGGGAGCGGAGTGGCGGACGCCGCGATCTCTATGCCGTTGCGTTCGCCAATATCGCCGGGGGCCTGCTCGGCGCCCTGCCCGCCGCGGGCAGCATGGAAGAAACGGTGCCGGCCGCGGGCAACGCCGCGCGGCATTCTCGCGTGACAGCGCTGTTGCGCTGCGGCTTTTTGGTCGTTGTGGCACTGTTGGCGATGCCGCTGCTCGCCAAGATCCCGGCGGCCGTATTGGCGGGGCTGATCATCGCCGCAGCGTGGCATGTGGCCGATCTGTCGAGCCTGTCAATGATGATTGCCAACGCGCGCGCCGGTCGCGTTCATCGCATCGAGGGGATCGGCAATCTGCTGGTGATGACGACCGTGGCCGCCGTCGCGGCGACGCTGGGCCTGGTCACAGCCGTGATGGTGGGGATCGTGCTGTCCCTGGCGGTCTTCGTCGCCGACATGGCGCGCGGTCCGGTGCGCCGGCGGTACACCAGCCCTCTGGGCCGGTCCCGAGCGCACCGCGGCGACCGACAGACCGAAACCCTGCTTCAGTATGGCCAGGACATCGAGGTCATCGAATTGCAGGGCGCCCTGTTCTTCGGCAGCGCCGATCAGGTGGCGGGGGAGCTTCAGACCAACGCAGCGACGCGAGGCCGTTATATCGTGCTCGATATGCACCGCATCCACCGGATGGACCTGTCCGGCGCGCGCAGCCTGCTGGCGGCCTGCGAACGCATCTGGCGTGGCGGCAAATGGCTGGTCCTCGCCGGCATGCGCCCCGGGGTGCCCGCCTGGGATTACCTTGCCGATCACGATCTGCTCGGCGGTCTGCCGCCGGGCCGGGTCTTCCCGACGCTGGAGGATGCCATCGAAAGCACGGAGCAACGACTCCTGTCGGATCGCCTGGGGATAGTCAAAGAACCCGTGTTGACCGGCGCGGAGGCCCTCGTTTCATTAGGCATCCCAAACACCGCCGTCGCTGGACTGCTCAGGCCCATGGCGGAGGTCGCGTTCGCCTCCGGTGCCCCAATTATCCGGGCAGGCGAAACATCCCGCGACATGTTCATTCTGCTTGAAGGCTGTGTCGATGTGACATTGCGCGTGCATGCGGCTGGGGCTGCCCCAGAACGTTCCACTCGTCTCGCGACGCTGGCACCCGGAACACTGTTCGGTGAAATGGCGCTGCTGTCGAGCGCCCCACGCTCGGCCGACCTGACTGCCCACGGAATGGTGCGGTGTCTGCGGCTGGACCTGGATGGTCTCAACGCCCTCCGGGCCGAGGACCCGGACAACGCGTGGCATTTGCTGACAGCGATCGCGACGCGCATGGAGCTGAATCTGCGTTTGGCCAACGCGGCGATTGCTTCGTACGAGGAATAACGGCCCGGCTTGCCGGGCGTGGCCACGGTGCTACTTTCCATCCCATTAATTAGTTGGAACGGCCATGAAAAGCAGCAGCGCGACCAGCGATATCGCCGCCGGAATAGGGAGCGGGCTGGCCTATTTGCCACTGATCCTGGCGATTGCCTTTATCGCGTTTGGTTCGTTGGGGCCCGAGACCGCGTCCGCGATGTCGGTGGTCGTCTTCGCTACCAACCTGATCGGCGGCGCCTTGGTCTTGATCCTGGCGCGTTGCCCGATCCTGGTAGCAGTCACGGGCAGTTCCACCACCCTGGTGCTGGCGGGCTTGTTCGGTGGTCTGGCAGCCCAGGGCATGTTTCCGACCGTTCCGGATGTCATGGCGATCGCCCTGTCGGTCGCCGCTGTGGCCGGTCTGCTGCAATTGGGACTGGTCTGGGCTGGAGCGGCGGCGCTGGGACCGCTGGCGCCCTATCCCGTCGTGGCGGGGTTGCTGAACGGATCGGCGGTGCTGATCCTTTTGTCGCAGGTGCCACCGCTCCGGTCGCACCCCACCGAGGCCCTGGTGGCTTTGGCGTCCGCCGTAACGATGACCTATTTCCCAGTGCGATGGAAAGTGCCGCAGGTGATACCGGCGGTGGCCGCTGGGATGGTGGTGTACGCCGTGCTGAAGCGCATGGGTATCCAGGCCGGGCCGATGTTGCCGGCGATGCCCTCACCGCTGGTGTGGCCCAATATGGTGGGCGATGCTTTCGCCGCCTTGGGCGCGCACCCCGGGCAACTTCCATGGCGCGGCATCCTGGTTGCCGGACTGACCGTCGCCGTCCTGGGCGTACTCGATACGCTCGGCGCCCTGAGTGCGCTGTCGGATATCCCCATCCCAACGGCCGAACGGCGCGATTTGGCATCGATCGGACTGGCCAATCTGTTGGTGGCCGCCACGGCCGGCGGGCCGCCGGTGACCGCGCCCGCCGTCACCGCGATGGGCCTGCTGAAGATGGGCGGGACCGGGCGCCTCGCCGCGATTGCCCGGCTGGCAACGCTGGCGTTGGGGGGCATTTTTCTGGGCAAATATCTGCCGTTTGTGCCGCAAGGCGCGCTGGTCGGCCTGGTTCTCGCCATCGGGTGGCGGCTGTTCGATCCCGAACCGCTGCGACTGCTGCGCCAGGCGGTGCGTCAGGGCGGCCCGCATCGCACCGAGATCGTCAGCAGCGCCCTGATCTCCCTGGTTGTCGTCGTGGTGGCGACGATCGCCGGACTGGCCGTTGCCGTCGCGGTGGGGGCGATCGCGTGTCTGCTGCTGTTCACCGCCGCGATGGCCGGCAGCGCTGTCCGGCGAGTCTACGACGGCGCGGCGGCATTGTCGCGGGTGCGCCGCAGCGCCGACGAAATCGCGGTATTGCTGCGGGATCGGCATGAGATCGCGGTGCTGGAACTCGCCGGGCCGCTGTTCTTCGGCAACATCAGCCCGCTCGGCGCAGCCTTGGACAAGGCGCACGCGGCGGGGGCGCGGCACATCGTCATCGACCTCAGTCGCATTGTTAGGGTCGATCTGTCGGGCGCAAGGCGGTTGATGTCCATCGTGCGACAGCGCCGGGCCCACGGGCTGAAGGTGGCGCTGGCACCCGTTCGCGCCGGCCATCCCGTCGCCGATTATCTCGCCGCGCTGGACGTCAAGCCCGGCGAATCATTCCCCGAAATTACCGACGCCCTGGCCGCCGCCGAGGCCGCGATCCTGTCCGAAGCCAAGGTCGAACAGGCGGTATTTACCACCGCCGCGCAGGTGTTCCTGGGCCTGGGTGTCGCCCCCGCGCACGCTGAAGCATTGGCATCGCGCGCCGAAACGCGGGAACTGGCGGCGGGCGAGGCCTTGTGCCGAGCCGGCGAACCCGCCGATGCCATTTTTATCCTGATGCGGGGACAGGCGGATGTGCGGCTGCCCGGGGCCTCTACCGTCGTGCTGGCGCATTTGCGGGCCGGGGCGGTGATCGGGGAGCGGGCATTGTTCGAAGCCGGCACCCGTAGTGCCGACGTGGTCTGCGCGGTGCCATCCCTCGCATTGATCCTGTCCGGCCCGACGCTGGCGGCGCTGATGCGGGAGGCATCGCCCGCTTCCCTGGCCCTGGTGCTGGCGATTGCACGCAACACGTCGCTCAGTCTGCAAATGGCGAATGAGGCTATCCAGCGGCTTGAGGTTTAACCGGAAGTTCCAGCCGCATGCCTTCGCGCGACACAAGGGTGCCCGGGAACCGTTCGGCGGCGGCGCGGCAGATGGCGTCCATTGTGTCGTCGTCGTGATCGGGGTCGTGATGGAACAAGACCAACTGCCCGACCTTGGCTTCCATGGCCAGCGCCACGGCCATTTGCCAGGTGGAATGGCCCCAGCCGACGCGGGTTTTGTATTCATCCTCGGTGTAGCTGGCGTCGTAAATCAGCACATCGGTCCCCTCGACGAACCGCAGCAGGTCGGTATCCAGCCCCTCCGCCGGGTGCTCGGTGTCGGTGATGTAACAGACGCTGCTGCCGCCCCATGCGATGCGGTAGCCGATGGCGTTGCCGGGGTGGACCAGCGCTGCCGTTTTTATCGACAGGCCGGGATGCAACGGGAGATCGTCGCCGGCGACGAAATCGTGGAACGTCATATCGGCCTTGGCCGCGATGTCCAGGCTGGGCATGAAGGGTTCGCGCAGGCTGGCCAGCACCGCCTGCTCGATGCCGTCCGGCGGGGTCAGGTGGCCGCCCCAGAACCGCAGCCGCGCACTCGGATCGAACAAGGCCTGAAAGAACGGTAGCCCGCAGATATGATCGAAATGGGTGTGGCTGAGGAGAAAATCGGCCTCCACC
>JANXTL010000260.1 GCA_025352375.1 Acetobacteraceae bacterium
CTGAGGTTGACTTCAACCTCGGGCGTGAATCACCCTCTCAAACAAAGGCTTAGAGCGTGATCGCCTGAGGTTGACTTCAACCTCGGGCGTGAATCACCCTCTCAAACAAAGGCTTAGACCATGATCCAACGCCGAGATCGCGTGCAACCTCAAACGATCATGGTCTAGGCGGCGACTCGCATCCAGGCGGCGTTGAGAGGCCTGTGCGGGGATCGGATGGCGCGCGCTCTGTTGTTCGGATGAATATCGGTCTGACACTCCGTCACGATCGCTCTGCCCCCACCTCCAACGGAAACCGAACCCCACCATCGTGCAAATGGCACGCCGCCAGATGCCCCGGCAGGACCTCCCGCAACACGGGTGACTCCACACGACACCGTGCCGTTGCGTACATGCACCGCGTATGAAAATGGCACCCCGGCGGCGGATTGATGGGGCTCGGCACATCCCCCTTCACGATCACCCGGCGCCGATGTCGTGCCCCGGATTTGGGGATCGGCACGGCCGATAAAAGCGCCTCGGTGTAGGGATGCAACGGCATCTCGAACAGCGACTTCTTGTCCGTCATTTCAACGATACGGCCGAGGTACATCACCGCCACCCGGTGGCTGATGTGCTCCACCACCGCCAGATCGTGCGCCACGAACAGGTAGGAAAGTTGAAATTCCTCCTGCAAATCCATCATCAAATTGATGATCTGCGCCTGGATCGATACGTCCAGCGCCGACACCGGCTCATCGCCCACGATCAGCGCCGGGCTCAACGCCAAAGCGCGAGCGATGCCGATGCGCTGGCGCTGCCCGCCGGAGAATTCGTGCGGATAAAGGTCCATCTGATCTGGCCGCAACCCGACGCGGTGGAACAGCGACGCCACGCGGTCGCGATAGTCCTGGCCGGTGGCGACGTTATGGATGATGAGCGGCTCGCCCACGATGTCGCCGGCGGTCATGCGCGGGTTCAGGGACGCGTAGGGGTCCTGGTAGATCATCTGCATTTTCTGCCGGTATGGCAGCATGGCGTTCCGATCCAACCCGGTGATTTCTTCGCCGTTCAGATGGATGGAGCCAGCGGTCGGCTCCAGCAGTTTCAGGAGCGTGCGTCCAGCGGTGCTTTTGCCGCAGCCGCTTTCGCCGACCAGGCCCAGTGTCTCCCCACGCCCGATTTCGAAGGACAATCCATCCACTGCGTAAACGAACCCGGCGAGCCGTGGGATAATGCCCTTGAATATGGGGAAATGTTTTTTTAGGCCTTCGACGCGCAGGACGGGGGCTTCGGTCATCGTGCGTCTCCCATCAGGGCGGCGGCGTGCCAGCAGGCCGCCCAGTGACGCGGTCTGACCTCTTCGAAGGGCGGATAAGCCTCCCGGCAGCGATCGGACGCGAAACCGCAGCGCGGCGCGAAACTGCACCCGGGCGGTAAGTGCGCCAAAGACGGCACCATGCCCTTGATTTCGTTCAGGCGCGTGCGGCCCGCATCGGCGCGGGCGGCGTCGTCCAGATGTGGGATCGCGGCCAACAGGCCCTTGGTGTAGGGGTGGGCGGGGTTGTCGAACAGGTCGTCGACGTCGGCTTCCTCCACCTTGCGGCCTGCGTACATCACCACCACGCGGTCGGCGTTTTCCGCCACCACGCCCATGTCGTGGGTGATCAGCACGATGGCGGTGCCAAAGCTTTCGCGGATTTCCCGCATTAGATCGAGAATCTGCGCCTGGATCGTCACGTCCAGCGCGGTGGTGGGCTCATCGGCGATCAGCACCTTGGGGTCGCAGGACAGGGCCATGGCGATCATCACCCGCTGGCGCATGCCGCCCGACAGCTGATGCGGGTAAGCCTGCGCCCGCTGCTCAGGTTCTGGGATGGACACCCGCCGCAGCATGTCGATGGCGTGCGCCCTGGCCTGCCGCCGCGTCAGGCCTTTGTGCAACGCGATGGCTTCGCTGATCTGATCCCCGACTTTGAACAGGGGGTTCAGCGACGTCATCGGCTCCTGAAAGATCATGGAGATTTCGTTGCCTCGGATCCGCTCCATCTCCTGTTCGGATTGTTCCAACAGGTTTAGGCCTTCGAAGCGTATGGCGCCGCCGACGATTCGGCCGGGCGGGGCGGTGACCAGGCGCAGGATCGATAGGGCGGTGACGCTCTTGCCGCAGCCGGATTCGCCCACCACGCCCAGGGTTTCCCCGGCCTTCACCGAGTACGAAACGCCGTCGACGGCCCGCACCACGCCGCCCGGCGTGAAAAAATGGGTCTGGAGGTTCTCGATCTCGAGGACCGTCCGTCCCGGCGCCGAATCCTGATTCAACAAGTGACTCCCTGATTCTTATCGTGCTATTTCGCGTATCTGGCATGCATCATCCGACTAGCAGGTGACGCCATGCGCCGTCCAGACAAGTACCCCAAGAAAAAATCGCTTAAAAATCGACAGGGAGCATGTGGACCATGAACACGCGAAATCTCACCCGATCTGGGTGGAGCCGGCGCGATATGTTGCGCGCCAGTGCGGCCATGATGGGGGGCGCCTACGGGCTGTTGCCCCGCTTCGGCCTCGCCGCCGATATTCCGAACGAATACGATGGGTCGAAGTTTCAGATGGCGGCCCCGGAGCCCAATCCGAAGCGGGGCGGGGTGCTGCGCTACGGCATCCTCAACCGTCCGCCGCACTTCGACGTGCACCAATCCGGCACGGTCGGCAACATCGGCACCCAGGGCTGCATGTTCGACAATCTGATCCGCCGCGACCCGCGCGACAGCGGCAAGACCATCGTCCCCGATCTCGCGCATAGCTGGGAAATCGCCAAGGACGGCCGAACCTACACCTTTCACCTGCGCGAAGGCGTGCAGTGGCATGACGGGACGGATTTCTCCGCCGCCGATGTCAAGGCGACCTTCGACCGCATCGCCAAGCCGCCGTCGGGCGTCAGCATCCCCCGCAGCTCCTTGTTCAAAGCGGTCAGCGAGATCAACGCGCGCGACAAGAAGACCATCGAGTTCAAGCTGGACGCGCCGCGTTCGGTGAACTTCATGATGTCCGCCTTCGCCAGCGGCTGGAACACGATTTTCAGCAAAAAGACGCTGGAGGAGAATGGTTACAACCTGCGCAAGGTACTGAACATTCCCGGCACCGGTCCGTACAAGACCCAGCGGCGGGTCGAGAACGAGATCTGGGTGATGGAGAAGAACGCCAACTACTGGAACAAGGGGCTGCCCTACCTCGATGGGATCGAGTTCTACCATCTGCTGCCCTTTTCCCCCGAACTGGGGTCGGCGGTTCTGTCCGGCCGGGTGGATTATACCAGAGCGAACGATCCCGTCACCGCCCGCAAGGCCGCGGCGACACCGGGCATGTCCACCGCGCGGTTCTACCAGAGCGTGATTCACGCGACCTGGATCAACAACAAACGCAAACCGCTGGACGATCCGCGGGTCAGGCGCGCCTTGCACCTGATCTTCGAGAAGCAGCTTCTGGTGGACGTCGTGAAGGATGTCTCGCCGCTGATGATGGGTGGGTTCATCTACCCGTTCTCCGAGTTCGCCACCCCCAAGGATCAGCTGGTCAAGCGGCTTGGATATCAGGACGATGCCGCGGCCGCGATCAAGGAGGCGAAGGCGCTGCTGGCCGCGGCCGGCGGCATGCGGCCGCTGGATCTGATGGTGCGGGATCTTAACCATCACAAGCTGTTCGGCCAGGCCATCCAGGCCTTGCTGAAAGAAGTCGGCATTCAATGCAACATCAGGACCGTGGTGGAATCCTCGTGGTTCGGCGATGCCGCCTCCGGCAACTACGACCTGGCAATGGGCGCCATCGTGTCGTCCCTGCTGGATCCATCCGACTATTTCAACGCCTGGTACCGGACCGACGGGCCGCAGAATTATTCGTTCTGGCACAACGAGGGATTCGACAAGCTGGTGGACCAAATAGACATCGAAATCGACGCCGGCAAGCGCTTGGCGCTGATCCGCAAGGCCGAGGATATCATGGAGATGGACCCGCCTTTGATCCCGGTCGCCTGGGAGAATATCCTCGATATCTGGTACAATTACGTGAAGGGCCATAATCCGAAGGATTATTTCGGGATCTACGACGTGGTCCGGTTCGACACATTCTGGCTGGACAAGGCCTGACCGGCACCCAGTGGCACCTGGGATATCGGTGTGTTATCTGCCGTTGGGCGGGACCGGCCCGCCGGCAGATGCGATACGACGACCAAAAAAGACCCCAGGGAGAATACCGACGCCATGAGCACCGATTATCCGACAAAGCCGGGCTGGTCCCGCCGAGACATGTTGCGCACCAGCGCCGCCGCCCTGATGGGGGGCTATGCGATGGGGCCGCGCTACGGCCTCGCCGCCGACATTCCGATGGAATACGACGGGTCCAAGTTCCAGATGGCGCCGGCCGAGGCCAATCCGAAACGCGGCGGCGTGCTGAAATACGGCATTCTCAACCGCCCGCCACATTTCGACGTGCACCAGTCCGGCACCATCGGGAACCTCGGCACGCAGGGGTGCATGTTCGATAATTTGATCCGCCGCGACCCGCGCGACAGCGGCAAGACCATCGTGCCCGACCTGGCCCATAGCTGGGAGATTTCGAAGGACGGCCGAACCTACACCTTCCACTTGCGGGAAGGCGTGCAGTTCCACGACGGGACGGAGTTTACCTCCGCCGACGTCAAGGCCACCTACGACCGCATTTCCAAACCGCCAGCCGGCGTCAGCATGCCCCGCAGCTCGCTGTTTACCGCCGTCAGCGAGATCAACGCCCGCGACAAGAAGACCATCGAGTTCAAGTTGGCCGCGCCACGGTCCCCCAACTTCATGATGTCGGCCTTCGCCAGCGGCTGGAACGTGATCCTGAGCAAAAAAACGCTGGAGGAAAACGCCTACAACCTCCGCAAGGTGTTCAACATCCCCGGCACCGGCCCGTACAAGACGCAGCGGCGCGTCGAGAACGAAATCTGGGTCATGGAGAAGAATGCGAGCTATTGGAACAAGGGCCTGCCGTACCTGGATGGCATTGAGTTCTACAACCTGATCCCGTTCTCCCCCGAGCTGGGGTCGGCTATTTTGTCCGGCCGGGTCGATTACGCCCGCATCCTGGACCCCGTGACCGGGCGCAAGGCCAAGGCGACACCGGGTATGACGTCGCTGCAATTCAACCAGAGTGTGATCCAGGCGGTCTGGGTGAACAACAAGAAGAAGGCGTTCGAGGACCCTCGTATCCGCCGGGCGCTGCATCTGGCA
>JANXTL010000272.1 GCA_025352375.1 Acetobacteraceae bacterium
GGGTGGTGAGGATTGGCGTGGGTTGGACCTCGGCGCGCTGCGCGGGCGGATTTCTGTCGATGGCGTGGTGCGGGACCAGGGCGTGTCGTCCGACCTGATGGGGCACCCGTTCGCGTGTCTGGC
Source organism: Acetobacteraceae bacterium (assembly GCA_025352375.1). Classification (GTDB taxonomy): domain Bacteria; phylum Pseudomonadota; class Alphaproteobacteria; order Acetobacterales; family Acetobacteraceae; genus Rhodopila. The sequence goes on from JANXTL010000272.1 coordinate 124, forward strand.
GTGGCTCGCAAGCTCCGAAGTCGCGGCGGCGTTCGGCGGGTTGAAGGCCGGACAAACCGTGATGCTCGGCAGTGTGACCCCGCCGGTCTGGCTGGATGCGCCAGGGGAGGTGGTGGTGGAGTTCGAGGGGTTGGCACCGGTTAGGGTGGGGTTGGCCTAGAACCCGTTTCCGCACGCCGGCGTCGGGCCGTTGGGCAGCGAGTGGCCAGGGTTGGCTCGTGGTGTAGGCGACCATCGCGCGGTGTTCGGATGCTCGCACTCGAAGAACGCGCATCAGACGAAGTGGCCCCTATGCAGAGGGGAGGAACTCAACCCCGCTCGGCAACATCGAGCAGCAGCGCGAGCAATTCGGTGCGGGACTGCCGATTGGATGACCTCTGCTTGCAGGCTGTGACCATAGCCCAGCCCAACTATTTCGACATCCGCCCCTCACCCCCACCGCGCCTCCCGCTTCTCCAAAAACGCCAACAACCCCTCCTTCCCATCCGCCGTGCTGAAGATATTGCACAAAGTCTCGATCTGATTTTCCACGTTCCGCCGGTAATCCAGATCGTTCGCCCGCATAAACGACCCGCGCCCGAGCGCCATGATAACCGGCGACTTCGCGGCATACGCCCGCGCCATCTCGAACGCCCGATCCATCAACCCCTCCCGAGGCACTGCATGGTTCACAATCCCCAGCGAGACAGCCTCGGCCGCCGAAATCGGCTTGCCCCCGAACAGCAGTTCGAAGGCCTTATGCCGCCCGATCACCCGAGGCAGATGAACGTAGTGGATAGCCGGAATCAGCCCCACATCGATCTCCGGATACCCCAAATCGATATCGTCCGCCGCCAGCACGATGTCGGAGGTGATAGACAGCGTCATCCCCGCCCCCCGCGCCGGCCCGTTCACCGCGGCGATGGTCGGCTTGGTCATCTCGTACTGGATGTTCATCGTCTCGAGGTAGAATTTCCCCAAAAAGGCGCGCATGGCCAGCGCGTCGCCCTCATACGCCATGCGCAGGTCCATCCCGCCGCAGAACATGCCCGGCAGTGCGCTGGTCAGGATCACCGCCCCCACCCCCGGATCGGCGTTAGCCTGGCGCAACGCCGCGTGAATGGCGTCGATCATCGCGTGGTCGATGGCGTTCACCCGGGGGCGGTTCATCGCGATGACGGCAACGCGGTCTTTTACCTCGTAGTCGATGCGGTGATCGGGGGGCATTGGCGTTTTCCTAACTCTTTGCCGGCATTGTGCCGCGATGGGTCCCTGGGGCAAGCCTGGGGATGACGCGGCGGGGGCGCGGCCCTGGCAGTTGTTGCGGCACACGGACCCAGAAGATGGCCAACACCGATCCTCTCCCCCTGAACCGCGCAATCGCGGCCCCTCCCGCCCGACGCTCGGCGTGCGCAGACTCGCATTTCGCCGGGGAAAGAGTCCGCAGTGCGGAAATGGTAACGTCTCACCCCTCCCGCCAGACCGTGACCCGAGCGGCACCGTGGGTTCGCTCCGCCAGGGCTTCGACCTCCAGCGCGGCTTCGTCCCGCCCGGTCTCGGCCACCACCAGCGCGCCGGGCGCGATCCGTCCGACGGCCCGCAGCCGAGCCAAGGCCGTCCCCACCAAACCCATCCCATAGGGAGGGTCGAGGAACACCAGCGCCGCCGCCGCCCCCGCCGGCAAGCGGCGCACATCCAAAGGCAGGACCTGGCACCGATCCTCGGCGCGGCAGCCGGCGATGTTGGCGCGCAGTGCCGCCAAAGCCGCCCGATCCTGCTCCACGAACACGGCCGTGGCGGCGCCTCGGGACAGCGCCTCCAGGCCCATGGCCCCGCTGCCGGCAAATAAATCGAGGACATCGGCGCCGTCGACGCAGTCCCGCCCGGCCCACGGTGCATGCAGCAGCATGTCGAATAATGCCTGCCGCACCCGGTCGGCGGTCGGCCGTGTCACGGTCCCCGAGGGCGCGGATAACGCCCGCCCCCGCCACTGTCCGGCGACGATCCGCACCCGCTACCCGCGCTGATGCGGCCGCGCCGGCACCGGGCTGGCGAGCGACGGAAGCTGGTCGCGCAGCACGCGCGGCGGCACCTCCTCGACCTCCCCCCGTGCCAGGGTGCCGAGCTGGAAGGGGCCGTACGCCAACCGGATCAGGCGGGAAACGTGCAGGTCGAGGTGCCGCATGACCTTGCGGACCTCCCGGTTGCGGCCCTCGGTCAAGGCGACGGTAATCCAGGCATTGTCGCCTTTGCGGGAGTCCAAAGCGGCCTCGATCGGGGCGTATTTAACACCCTCGATGGTCACGCCGTTGGCCAGCGCGGCTAAGGCGTGGGGGTCCGGGTGGCCGTAGACGCGAACCCGGTAGCGGCGGATCCAACCGGTGGAGGGCAGCTCGAGATGCCGCGCCAAGGCGCCGTCGTTGGTCAGCAGCAGCAGCCCCTCGCTGGTCAGATCGAGGCGCCCGACGCTGATAACCCGCGGCAACTGCTGGCGGAGCTTATCGAAAACGGTGGGCCGGCCCTCGGGGTCATGGTGGGTGGTCACCAGCCCATCGGGCTTGTGGTAGCGCCACAACCTGGTGCGTTCGGGTTCCTCCACCAGCTTGCCGTCCACCACGATCAGGTCGCCTTTAGCAACGAAGGTGGCGGGGTGGGTGACGACGGCGTTGTTCAGCTTGATGCGGCCCTCGGCCAGCATCTTCTCGGCATCGCGCCGGCTGGCGACCCCGGCCCGCGCCAGGAACTTGGCGATGCGGTCACCCTTTTCAGTGTCGCTCATGCCGCGCACGCCGCGATGAGGGCGTCGAAGATGCGCCGGTCGCCGGGGTCGATGAGGTATTCCGGGTGCCATTGGACCCCGAGGCAGAAGCGATACCCCGCATCCTCGATCCCCTCGATGACCCCGTCGGGGGCGACAGCGTTGACCACCGCCCGCGGCCCCGGGGAGCGTACGGCCTGGTGGTGGGCGGAGTTCACCTGCATCTCCGCCGATCCCACGATGCGATGCAGCAGCGTGCCGGGCGTTACCGCCACGGCATGCCCCGGTTCGTGGCGGGGGTTAGGCTGCTCATGCGCCAGCGCGTTCGGCACGGAGTCCGGAATGTGCTGGATCAGTGCCCCGCCCAGCGCGACCGCCAGCAGTTGTTCGCCCCCACAGATGCCCAGCACCGGCCGGTTCCGCTCCAGCGCGCCCTGCGTCAGCGCCAGCTCGGCCTGGGTGCGGTTTTCCTTCAGGGTGACGGTGGCGTGGCGGCCGCCTTCGCCATACAGCGCGGGATCGACGTCGAAGGCGCCGCCCGTCACCACCAGGGCGTCGATCATCTCCAGGTACTGCCCGGCCAATGCGGCGTTGTGCGGCAAAGCCACCGGCAGCCCCCCGGCTGCTACAATGGCGTCCGCGTAGTTCTGCCGCACCGCATACCACGGGTATTTCGAATATCCCCCCGGCTGCTCGGAATCCAGGGTCAGGCCAATGATGGGTCGCTTGCTCATGGTGGGCTTGCTAGACCCCTGGGAGGCAACACGGCAAGCAATCCCACATGGAAGCCATGGAAATCGCCTTGATCGAGGCCGCCGCCGCCGCCCAGCGAGGCGACGTCCCCGTTGGTGCCGTCGTGCTGGACGCCAACGGCACAGTCCTGGCCCGCGCCGGCAATGCGGTCGAGGCGACGCACGACGCCTCCGCCCACGCCGAACTCCTGGCCCTGCGCGCCGCCGCCGCTGCCCGAGGTTCCGCTCGGCTGCCCGATTGCGACCTGGTGGTGACGCTGGAGCCCTGCCCCATGTGCGCCCAAGCCATCAGCTTCTTCCGCATCCGCCGCCTGATCTTCGGCGCCTACGACCCCAAAGGCGGCGGCGTGGAGCATGGCGCCCGCGTGTTCGATGCCGGATCGTGCCACCACCGGCCGGAAATCGTCGGCGGCGTGCGGGAAACCGAGTCGGCCGCGTTGCTGAAGACGTTCTTTGCCGGAAAGCGTCGATCTCAGGGCTTTCGGACGTAAGG
>JANXTL010000314.1 GCA_025352375.1 Acetobacteraceae bacterium
AAAGAGTTTTTTCACATTCGCACCTACGTTTGGTTTGCCCAATCGTGGGAGCCGCAGGCCGGGATAGTCGAATCAAATAATCGTATCGCGTCAGGACGCCCGCCGCCCCCGCAATGCCGCCGCCAATGTCCCGTCGTCCAGCACGTCCAGTGCGCCGCCGATCGGCACGCCCTGCCCCACTCTCGTGATCGCCACATTCGATGGCCGAAGCCGGTCGGTCAGCCAGTGCGCGGTCGTGGCGCCATCGACGGTGGCGCCCAAGGCGAGGACGACTTCCTTGACGTTGCCCCCCTCGATGCGGGCTAACAACGGCGCGATATTCAGGTCCTCGGGCCCGATGCCATTCAATGCCGACAGCGTGCCGCCCAGCACGTGATATAGACCCCGCAGGATGGACGCGCGCTCCAGCGCCCATAGATCGCCGACACCCTCTACCACGCACACAATCGAACGGTCGCGGTTCGGGTCCGCGCAGATCGAACAGGGGTCGCTGCTATCCAAATTGCCGCATTCCCCGCACGACTTTACCGCCCGCGCCGCCTCCGCCAAAGCGGAGGCCAAAGGCAGCATGCGGGTTTCCGGCTGCTGCAGCATCTTTAACGCGGCACGCCGCGCACTGCGCGGTCCCATGCCGGGAAGCCGCGACAGAAGCCCGATCAGCCGGTCGATTTCGGGTCCGCCCATCAGAACGGCAGCTTCATCCCCGGCGGCAGGTTCAACCCGCCCGTCAGTTTCTCCATCTCGGCCTTATTGGTGGTGTCCGCCTTATCGCGGGCGTCGCGATGCGCGGCGAGGATCAGGTCCTCCAGCATTTCCGTGTCGGCGGGATCGACGATCTTCGGGTCGATTTTGATGCGCCGCAGATCGCCTTTGCCATTCAGCGTCACGCGCACCATGCCGGCACCGGACTCGCCGTCGATTTCCATGCTTTGGAGGCGTGCCTGCATCTCCTCCATTTTGGACTGCATTTGCGATGCCTGCTTCATCAGGCCGGCGAGGTTCTTCATGCGTCAAGCTCCCAGGGAGAAGAGGAATCGTCGAATAGCGCCGCGTCGGCCAGTTCTGCGTCGGCCAGTTCTGCGTCTGGGGGCGCGAAATCGGGCATGTCGGGTTCGCCTAACGGCACCTCGGTCGGCAGGCCGTATCGGTCGGTGGTGGCGTCGCGCACCGATTCCAGGCGGGCGCCCGGGAAGGCGTCCAGGATGGCCCGAACCAGCGGGTGATCGGTGGCGACGTTGCGCCGGGCAGTGTCGGCGGCGTTGCCCTGTTCGGCCAGCGTCGGTTCGCCGGGGGACGCGGACACGGCGATGGTCCAGCGGATCTTGGTGACCTCCTGGAGCAGCGAGGCCAGGCGCGATGGCAGATCGCGCGGCGCCTCGGGTTCCTGCCGCCACTCGATCACCGGCGGCGCAAAACGGACAACATGCACCGAGTGCAACAGATGCGCGTGCAAGGTCGGTTCACGCTGCGTTTCCACATAAGCCGCGACTTCGCGGAAACTGGACAGACGCGGCGCATTGTCCGGCGCCGCCATTGTCATCGGCGCGCCGTTGGCGACCGCCCTTACGCCCCCACCGGAGGGGCCGGGTGCGGACGGCTGGGACGTCGAAGCGCCGGATGCCATCAACCGCCGCACCAGATCGCCGGGCATCGGCATGTCGGACACGTGACATAGCCGGATCAGCACCATCTCGGCCGCCGCGCGTCGGTCGGGGGCGGTTTCAACCTCGCCCACGCCTTTCAGCAGCATCTGCCAAGCCCGAGCCAATGCGGGCACCGTCAACCGGTCGGCGATTTCGGCGCCGCGCGTGCGTTCGGTCTCCGGCAGTTCCTGGCTTTCCCGCAGCGACGGGATGGATTTCAGCCGGGTGACGGTGTGCAACAGCTCCAGCAAATCCTGCAACAGCGTACCAAGATCGGCGCCACGCTCATGCGCGTGGTCGGTGATGGCCAACGCGGCCGCCGCCTTGCCGCCCATGACCGCTTCCATCAGGTCGAACACCGAGTCGCGGTCGGCGAGGCCAAGCATGTCCTTGACCTGGACGGTGGTGATGACCCCCTCGGCCTGTGCCATCGCCTGATCCAGGATGGATAACCCGTCGCGCACCGATCCGTCGGCGGCGCGCGCGATCAGGTCCAATGCCGCGGGTTCGACCGGGACATCTTCCTTCTCCGCGATCCGGGCGAAATGCGCGTGCAGTTCGGCAATGCGAACCCGGCGAAGCACGAAGCTTTGACAGCGGGATCGCACGGTAATCGGGACTTTGCGGATTTCCGTCGTGGCGAAGACAAATTTCACATGCGGCGGCGGTTCCTCCAGCGTCTTCAACAAGGCGTTGAAGGCCTGCGTCGATAACATATGGATTTCGTCGAGGACGAAGATCTTGAACCGGGCCTGCATTGGGCGAAAGCGCACGGCCTCGATGATCTCCCGAACGTCGCCGACACCGTTGTTGGATGCCGCGTCCATTTCGACGACGTCGGGATGGCGGTCGGCCAGGATGCCCACGCAGTTGGAGCACACGCCGCATGGATCCGCCGTCGGTCCACCCTTCCCATCGATCCCCGTGCAGTTCAGTGCTCGGGCGATAATGCGAGCGGTGGTGGTCTTACCGACACCGCGCACACCGGTCAGCATGAACGCGTGCGCCACGCGGCCGGCGGCGAAGGCATTCCGAAGAATGCGCACCATCGATTCCTGTCCGATCAGGTCGTCGAACGTGGTCGGGCGATATTTCCGGGCAAGAACCCGGTAGGGCGTGGCATGCACAGGCTCGGGTGCCGTCGGCGCGTCCCCAAACAGCCCCGGCCCATCGGGCGGCGGAGGCGGGAGTTGGTCCTGCGGTGCTTCGTCGTCCTGGAACAGGCCGGACATGCGGGGCGCTACCTGGCCGCCGCGGCGGCTGTTCGTTTAAAGGTGGGAGGCCGGCCATCGACCCGAGCGTGGGCTCACCGTGGCTGCTTCCTTCCGGATCTGACCGGGGTAGACGAGGCGCCCGTCCGCCGCCGACCTCCCGCGCAGTGCTTAGCATGGAAGGGGGGGATGAGGGCAAGCTGGGGATTAATCCGCGCTGCGATGTTCAATATCCGACAGATATCGGATAGCTATCTATCTGTCGGCGGCGTCCTCGATGGTATTATCACGGGCGGCAAATCGATCTCGTGTGGCACACCCCCATCCTCGGGCAGAGGATCGTCCATCGGTATCTCAGGCGTGGGGTTGGGATTATCGCTCGGCGCCATCACTGATCTCCTTTGGTGAAACGCTCAAAAACAATACGCTGGACGGCGCCCACTGTCAGCTGGAAATAAGCATCACCGAACATGCCCCGCGGTCGAGCACGTCGGTCGCCACCGCGCCGTAAACGTTGACATCGCTCGACCGCTGCCGAACACCCAGAAGGACAATATTGTGCCGGCCGCGTTTGATCCGATCGACGATCGCATCCTCGATCGAGGTCCCGCTACGCGACACGGTCCTGGCTCGGACATTGTACCGGTCGGCGAATTGGGCCGCTTCCCGCAGCTCGATTCCGCGGGTCCCAAACAATCGTTGGCTGAACACGCCGACGCCCGAACCGCGGCCGGGCGGTTCGACGTAAAGCAGCGTGATGGCGGTCGATCCGGCCCGTGCCAGGGCGACCGCGACTTCCAAGGCCCGCTGGGATTCCGGCGTGCCGGACACCGGGACCAAAATGTCGAGGCCAACGCGCGTCGGCTCCGCACCATGAATGCCGCGTGCGACCACAACGCAGACCGGACCCGCGAAGGATGCGGCAAGGCGCGTGGCGGCATCGTCGAACCTATCGCCAAGGCCGACAAACAATAGATTGTGACCTTTGCGTGCCTCATGCGCGACGGCGTCTTCGGCCGTACCGGTCGGCCGCCGCGTGGTGATATCGGGTCCTGCGGATTTCTTGTCGGAACGAACGGCCGCCGTCGCGCCGCTGCGTGCTGCTTCCTCCGGCGTAGCCGGTGCCGCTGTCGCGTGGGTACTTGCAATCTCCAGGACCGTCAGCGGCATGCCACGCGACATCGACAATAGTCCAGCGATCCGCGATGCGAGCTGGCCGTTCGCGGATTTGTCGGCCGCGACCAGCAGGCGTTCGAGGTTGGCGATGAACCCCTTGGCTTCCAGATCTTCGAGCGCCAGCCAGTCCTTTTCCTCCGATGAAATGGGCAGGCGGGCGAGCGCCCAGCGCAGCATGGGCGGCATAGCCGTGGTGGTAATCACGGCCATCGCGACGATCATGGAATAGAGGGTTTGGCTCAGAGCCCCCATCGATAGCCCGATGGTGGCGATAACGACCTCGGTCGAACCGCGCGCATTCATGCCGAATGCCAGGGCCAATGACTCCCGGCCTGAAAGGGATGCGATCGTGCCGCCGATGAAGGCGCCGCCAAATTTGCCAATACTGGCGATCACGACAAGGATGACGGCCACCAAAAGCAAGGTTGGATCCCGCAAGACCGTTAGATCGGCGCTCAGTCCGGCCGAACCAAAAAAAATCGGCATGAACAAACCGACGGTCAAACCCTGCAGCCGGTCGCGGATATGCTGCGTCAAAATCGGGGATCGCCCGATCAGGATGCCCGCCACGAAGGCACCCAGAACTGTGTGCACGCCGATGGCGGAGGTTATCAGCGCCAAGCCTCCCGCGATGATCAGGATAGCGGTGATCACTGGGAATTCGCTCACGAAGCGATCGTTCACTCGCCGTATGATCGCCGACACGATACGTTGGCCCAGCGTCAGGCTGACGACCAGAAAAAGGAGGGTCCCGGCGATACTCGTCACTATCGATTCGGGTTCCACGCTGCCGTGCAGAGCCAGATCGAAGATGACCGCGATCATGATCCATGCGACCACGTCATCGATGATTGCCGATGCGACAATCAGTTGACCGACCCGCCGGCGCATGAAACCCAGACTTCGCACCACGGCGGCGACGATCTTTACCGAGGAAATCGCCAACGCGGTGCCCAGGAACAACGCTGTGATCAGCCGCGACTCCGGCCGGGGCAGAAGGCTTTCGGGCAGGAACGCGCCCAGCGTCACGCCGGCCAGGAACGGGACCACCATGCCCGCGATGGACACGCTGGCTGCCGCGCGCCGCATTTTGGTGAGCAACGCGAGGTCCATTTCCATGCCGGTCAGCAGCAACAGCAGCATGATGCCGAGCTGGGACACGGCATCCAGCATTGCTTTCTGCGCCGCGACGGCTGGGAACAACCGATGCTGCATATCTGGCCAGACGGCACCGAATACCGATGGGCCCAGCAGCAGGCCGGCCAGAAGCTGCCCCATGATGGCGGGCTGGCCGATCCTCTGCATGCCCTCACCCATCAGTCCTCCCACGACGAGGAGCGTGAGGATTTGGCCGATGAACAGCACCTGGGACGGTGCGCCGGGTGCGTCGCCGGCGGCCAGCGCGGCGGTGCCGCCGGCAAATACTATGATTGTGACCAGGGCGATCGTGCGCCCACCCTCCCGCCAGGAAGGAATACCGCCTCGGTTGGCCGGGTTTATGCGATCGACGATGCTGCCACCCGAGATTGCCAGAAACATAACAGCGGTGTGACCACCAGCTCCATTCCCAACGCGGCGGTCATGGGTATTGACGGAACGCCGAGCACGAACAGACCCAGCAGACGGGCCAACCCGCCGATTACGACCAGACCCGTCAGCACCCGCACTATCGGCCCGCGTTTTTCGATTGTCGGAATCATCCACCAGAACGTCAGACCGATCCCCAACAATAGCCCGGACAGGTATCGGACGTGACTGTCCAGGTCGATTCCGGCGCCCCCCGCCATGCCGGCCCCCCCTGCCATCCCGACACCGAGCAATACGCCCACCGCCCCGGCCGATACCGGCACGATGCCGGCCACCAGAATGGCGGCCTGTAGCAACCGCCGTTCGTTTCGACCGGATCGTGGGGAAGAGCTCAGGGGTGAAGGATTGGTTGCCAGTTTTTGTTCCATATCCGTTTATACGAGCAGCGTTCGCCGCTGGATCGGTCGCTGTCCCTCGTTACCGCGGCGGATACAACGCCACGTCCTCAGAACCCAACCAGATCTCCGCCTTTCAGCTTCAGCATTTCCCGAGCCTCGGTCGGCGTCGCGATCTCCATACTGAGGTCTTCCAGGATACGCCGGATCTTCGCCACCTGCTGGGCGTTCGACACCGCCAACTCGCCTTTTCCGATGTACAGACTGTCTTCCAGCCCGACCCGCACATTGCCGCCGTTGATAGCGGCCATGGTGGTGAACGCCATCTGGTGGCGCCCCGCCGCCAAAACCGACCACACGTATTGATCGCCAAACAGCCGGTCGGCGGTTTCCTTGGCGAACAGCAGATTGCGCGGTTCGGCTCCGATGCCGCCGGTGATGCCGAAGATGGACTGCACGAACAGCGGCCCCTCGACGACCTTGCGGTCCAGCATATAGGCCAGATTATAGAGGTGACCGATGTCGTAGCACTCGAACTCGAAACGGGTGCCGTGGCCTTTGCCCAGCCGCTCCACGATGCCCTCGATGTCGTCGAACGTATTGCGAAAAATGAAGTTCGTGGTGGCTGCCAGGTATGGTTTCTCCCACGGGAACTTCCATTCCTTGATGCGGTCGCCGGCGCGGGATATGTTGAAGTTCATCGATCCCATGTTGAGGCTGCACATCTCGGGCTTGGCGACCAGCGGCGCGGCCAGGCGCTCATCCAGCGTCATGGTCAGACCGCCGCCGGTGGTGATGTTGATCACCGCGTCGGTGTTCTGTTTGATCCGGGGCAGGAACTGCATGAACACGGCGGGATCGGGCGTGGGCGAGCCATCGACCGGATTCCGCGCATGCAGATGGATGATGGCGGCCCCGGCCTCGGCGGCCTCGATGGAGGCTTTTGCGATCTCCTCCGGCGTGATCGGAAGGTACGGCGACATACTGGGCGTGTGGATGGCGCCAGTGACGGCGCAACTGATGATGACCTTGGCCATGCTGGTGATTCCTCGAAAGTGCGATGGGCGGACTTAGCACCAACGAAGGTTTAGGGACCAGGGGGCAGGCGAGGTTCAGCGCATGCCGAAGTAGCCCAGCACTGCCACGACGACCACGACCAATCCGATTATGTAGATGATACCGTTCATGGGATTTGTCCGTTGTTACGCGGAATCGCGCGGGATTTGCTGCAACAGCTCAGCAAGATCGTCGGCATGTTCTTCCTCAACAGCCTGGATGTCTTCGATCATGCGTTGGCTCGTGGTATCGAACTTCGCGAAATACGTCGCGATCTCCCGGTAACTGTCGATCGCGACCCGTTCGGCAATCAGGTCTTCCTTGATCATATCGAGCAAGGTTTCCCCCGGGATATATTCGGAATGGCTGCGCGACAGCATGCCCTCGGGCGAGAAATTGGGTGCGCCGCCCAGTTGCACGATCCGCTCCGCGATCCGGTCGGCATGATCCTGTTCTTCCGCGGCATGTTCCAGGAATTCGGCCTTTACCGAGCTGGCGTGGATGCCCTGCGCCATGAAGTAGTGGCGTTTGTAACGAAGCACGCAGACCAGTTCGGTCGCCAGCGCCTCATTCAAAATGCGGCAGGCAGTGTCGGTGTCGCCCAGATAACCGCTTGTCACCGCGCCGTTCTCGATATGCTGCCGAGCACGGGCGCGCAGCTTCTTGACGTCGGTGACGAACGGCGTGTCGGCTTTGGCATTGGGCATTCTGGTGCACTCCCGCGAGCACGATGCTCGATAGTGTGAACCTAGCCGTCGGGACACCTAGCCATAAGGTTCGGAAAATACCCAAGGGCGGATGTGCGGCTAGAGCGTGATCGCCTGAGGTTGACTTCAACCTCGGGCGTGAATCACCCTCTCAAACAAAGGCTTAGACCATGATCCAACGCCGAGATCGCGTGCAACCTCAAACGATCATGGTCTAGTTGAGAATCCGCGCCAAGGTCGCCGAGGTCGAATGACCCGGGAGCAAAACCGCCAGTACCACCTTGCCGCCCCACGCCCGAAGCAAATCGGCGCCGACCACCTGCTCCAGCGTGTAATTAGCGCCTTTTACCAACGTGTCCGGTCGCAGCGTTTCGATCAACATTTCCGGGGTATCTTCGTCGAACACGCAGACCAGATCGACGCAGCCCAGGCCGGCCAACACCGCGGCGCGTGCGGCTTCTGCCTGCACCGGCCGGCCGGCACCCTTGACACGTTGCACGCTGGCGTCGGAGTTCAGGCCGACGATCAACTGATCGCATGTTGCTCGGGCCTGCTCGAGCAAATGAATGTGACCGGGGTGCAGCAGGTCGAAGCAGCCGTTGGTGAAGCCGATTTTCCAGCCGCGACGTCG
>JANXTL010000329.1 GCA_025352375.1 Acetobacteraceae bacterium
TCAACCTCAAACGATCATGGTCTAGCTGCGCCGACCGCCCATGCGCGAACATGGGGGTGCATCCGGACGAGCGTCCCTCTATACCTCAGTCCGACAGCCCCGAGGACGAACCCGCACCATGGACATGCCGATCAGCGCCACCCAGCCGATCCTGACCGACCGGCACGTCCACATCCTGAAGCAAATCGAAAAGAAACTGCTGTGGCTCTCCGCCTGGACCATCCACAACGCCAACCACATCCGCCCGAACCGAGACGGGTTGAAGGTCGGGGGGCACCAGGCCTCCTGCGCATCGTCCATCTCCATCCTGACAGCGCTATATATGCAGATCGCCCGCCCGCAGGACCGGATCGCGGTCAAACCCCACGCCGGACCGGTGTTCCACGCCATCAATTACCTGTTCGGCCGCCAGACGGCGGAGAAGCTGAAGGGCCTGCGCCAGATGGGGGGCATCCAGCCCTATCCGTCCCGTGTGAAGGACGGGGCCGAAGTCGATTTCTCCACCGGCTCCGTTGGGCTAGGCGTCGCCATGACCAGTTTTTCGGCGCTGATGGCGGACTATGTGCGTCTGCACGGCCTTGGCCGCACCGACCTCCCCCAGGGCCGCCACATCGCCATCGCCGGCGACGCCGAGTTGGATGAGGGCAACATCTACGAAGCCCTGCTGGAGGGCTGGAAACACGACGTTCGCGACGTCTGGTGGGTGATCGACTACAACCGCCAGAGCCTGGACTCCGTCGTCCCCGACCGCCTGTTCGGGCGCATCGAGGGCCTGTTCCGCGACATGGGCTGGAACTGCATCACCATCAAGCACGGCCGCAAGCAGCAGGCCGCCTTCGCGCTGCCGGGCGGCGACGAATTACGGGCTTGGATCGACGATTGCCCCAACAGCCTTTATTCCGCGCTGACCTTCCAAGGCGGGGCGGCGTGGCGACAGACGCTGCTTTCCGATCTCGGGCGCTCCAAGGCGAAAGCCATTATCGACGCTCACTCCGATGCCGAACTCGCCGACCTCATGATGAACCTGGGGGGACACGATATTGAAGTCCTTACCGAGGCGATGCGCCAGGCCGAAGCCGACGGCGACCACCCCACCTGCTTCATCGCCTACACGATCAAGGGCATGGGCCTGCCCTTCGCCGGCCACAAGGACAACCATTCCGGGCTGATGTCCAAGGAGCAGATGGAGCAATTCCGCCAGGACATGAATATTCGTCCCGGCCACGAATGGGACCTGTTCGAGGGGCTGGACGTCCCGGAAGGCGAAATGAAGGCTTTCCTGGAAGCCGTCCCCTTCGCCACCCCGCTGACGCCGGAAGGCCGATTCTTGTCGGCGCCCATGGTTCACGTCCCTGCCACCCTGCCCGTCCCCAAACTCGCTGGCCGCAAAATGTCCACCCAGGGCGGTTTCGGCGACATCCTGGCGGAAATCGGCCGCGGCCAGGGAGAGCTGAAAGACCTCGCCGAACACATTATGACCACCAGCCCCGACGTCACGGTCTCCACCAATCTGGGCCCCTGGGTGAACCGGCGCGGCATCTTCGACCGGCACACCCGCAACGACGTTTTCCGCGACGCCAAGCTTGCCTCCGCCCAACGCTGGGGCATGTCGCCCAAGGGCCAGCACATCGAACTCGGCATCGCCGAGCAGAACCTTTTTCTGCTGTTGGGCGCGGCGGGATTGACCCCATCGATGACCGGGGCGCGGGTTCTGCCCATCGGCACCGTGTACGATCCCTTCGTCAACCGCGGCCTCGATGCGCTGCTGTACGCCTGTTACCAGGACGCCCGGTTCCTGCTGGTGTCCACCCCGTCCGGCATCACCCTCGCCCCCGAGGGCGGGCAGCACCAGTCCATCAACACCCCGCTGATCGGGATGGCCGCCGACCGCCTGGCCAGCTTCGAGCCCACCTACGTCGACGAACTCGGCATCCTGCTGCGCCACGCTTTCGACCACATGCAGCGGCCCGGCGGATCGGCCGTGTGGCTGCGCCTGTCTACCCGCGCGCTGGATCAAAAGGACCGGGTGCTGGACCCCGAAGCCGTGATCGCCGGCGCCCATTGGGTCGTCCCCCCTGCCGACGGCGCCCGCATCGCGCTGGGCTACCAAGGCCCCATCGCGCCGGAAGTGGAGGACGCCTTCGCCGAAGTGGTGGCCGAGGAACCCGGTGCCGGCTTGCTCGCCATCACCTCACCCGACCGGCTGCACGCCGGCTGGCTTTCTGCCCAGCGCGACCGCCGCTCCGGCAATCCAGGCGCAACATCCCACATCGAACGCCTGCTCGCCCCATTGGCGCGCGGGGCCGCCCTCGTCACCGTCCTCGACGGCCATCCCGCCGCGCATGCCTGGCTCGGTTCCGTCCGAGGCCAACGCGTCGTGCCGCTCGGCCCCGACCGATTCGGGCAGACGGGCGATCTGGTGGATCTGTATCGGGAATACGGGCTGGACCGCGACGCGATTCTGGATGCCTGCGCGCAGGCGCTGCTGGCAGTGTAAGGCAACGCCGGCAAATAAGTGCGTCAGCACGCCGGCAAAGTTGCCGTTTAAAACAAGAGCTTAGGCCCTGTCCGATCCGCATGATCGATTCGATTATCTTTGGACAGGGCCTAAGCTCAGTATCGGATCCGTCGCGTGTTTTGTTCCCCACTGGATTTATCGATGTCGCGGCATGACGGCGACCGCGTCATAATCGGCGTCGCTTTGTTAGAACGATTCGTCCAGATTCTATCGCTGGCAGCGTGGAATGCGGAAAGTCGAGCTAGAGCGTGATCGCCCGAGGTTGACTTCAACCTCGGGCGTGAATCACCCTCTCAAACAAAGGCTTAGACCATGATCGAACGCCGCGATCGCGTGCAACCTCAAACGATCATGGTCTAGGGAGTTCCTCCGCCGCCGCATTTCGGACTAGAATGCGGTATGCGCTGTATCCTTCGCTCGATTCTCGCTTGTCTCGCGCTATCTGGCGCCGGGCAGGTTGCGCGTGCGGACGCGCCCAATCCCTTGGCCGCCGTGCGGGCCGACCGATGGCCCGAAGCTGAGGCAGCAGTCGCCGGAGTCGCCGATCCGGTTGCCGCCAAGCTTGTGCGCTATTACAGAATGATCACGCCCAGTGGTGCCAGCACCACCGAAATCGCCAGCTTCATCGCCGCCAATCCTGACTGGCCGGGGCAGACGCTGCTCGAAAAACGGCGTCAGGAAGCGCTGATTTTCGAAGCCAGTCCCGCCGTCGCCAAGGTGCAATGCGAATCCCCCCGCCCGACCCTGACTGCCGCCTTGCTCCGCTGCGCCGCAGACCTGAACGCGGCGGATTATGCGCGCCAAGCCTGGATTTCCGGGATTACCGATCAAGCGACCGAGACAGCTGTCCTGCTACGCTGGGGCAGCGCCCTCACCCAAGACGACGACTGGGCTCGGTTTCAGCAACTCAGCTGGTCGTCCCCTCCGGCCGCCGACCGGCAGCTACCGCGCCTCGACGCCAGGCACCAAGCGATGGCGAATGCCGCGCCGGCACGGGTGCTGGCCCAGGCAAAAGCGCTGCGGGTCGCCGATGACTATCCCGGCGCGATCTCGCTTTGGAAACAACAGGCGCCCGCCGCGCAAAAAGCCTCTCCCGATCGTCTCGCGGCATTTTGGACCGAACGCGGCTATCTCATCCGGTCGCTGTTGAAACAAGGCCAGGATCGGGCGGCGTACGACCTCGCGGCGACCCACGGGCAGACCGGGGCGGAGCAAGTTGCTGACGCCGAATTCCTCGCGGGCTTCATCGCTTTGCGGCGGCTGAAGCAACCCGCCGAAGCGATGGCCCACTTCAAGGCGCTGGCGACCGCGTCTCCGGCTGCGATCACCCAGGGACGTGCCCATTACTGGATGGGCCGAACCCTCGCGGCGATGGGTCAGGACCCCAAGCCGAAATACGAGCAAGCGGCCATCTGGACCACGACGTTCTACGGCCAGTTGGCGGCCGTGGCGCTGGGTGACGATCCCGCCGCACTGAACGCGCGAATCGCCGCCCTGCGCGATCCCGCCTGGTCCGAGGCAACAGCCCAGGCCTTCGCGGGGCATGAGGTGGCGCGGGCCGCGTCCTTGCTGGCAGGCTGGGGCGACCCGGCACGTGCGCGGGTGTTTTTGTCACGCATGGACGAACTCGCGCCGGACCCCGCGGAACGTGCGCTGACCGCCGACCTGGCATTGAAACTGGGCCTGCCCGACGCCGCGGTATCGATCGCCCGCCGAATGGGGCGGGATGGCATCGCCCTGCCTCAGGCCGGTTGGCCAATGCCGTTCCACCCGCCGCCGGCGCCGGATGAATCTGCCTCCCTCAGCATCATGCGCCAGGAGAGCAATTTCGAGGTCGGTGCCGTCAGCCCCTCCGGCGCGCGTGGGTTGATGCAACTCATGCCCCTTACCGCCAAGGCCGTGGCCAAGAAGCTGGGCATACAGGTGTCGGTACCGACCCTGACCATCGACGCCCAGCAGAACATGCTGCTGGGCACGTCTTATTTACAGGAGGTTCTGGACCGCTTCGGCGGCTCCCTGCCGCTGGCTGCCGCCGCTTACAACGCCGGGCCGCACCGGGTCGACCAATGGCTTGTGGATAACGGCGACCCCCGCACCGACGCCGTTGCGATGACCGATTGGCTGGAGCTGATCCCGTTCAGCGAAACCCGCAACTACGTGCAGCGCGTGCTCGAGAACGTCGCGGTCTATCGCGCGCGTGTGGGCTCCGCCATGCCGGCGCTGCTGGCGCAATGGGCGCGCTGACCCATCGTATTTCGGCCACCGACGGGCTTTCCCTTTTGGTGCGGGAGTGGGCGGACGGGGACTTCCGGCTCCCGCTTTTATGCCTTCCGGGACTGGTTCGGACGTCCGGCGATTTTGCTGGGGTAGTGGAACGACATGGGGCCGGACGACGCGTGATTTCGTTGGATTACGCCGGGCGTGGTGGTTCGGACCGGGTTCGGGATGTCGGGCGCTACGGGCCGGAAGCCTGTTTGCGGGACGTGTTGGATGTCTGCGCCGCGCTGCATGTGCCGCACGCCATCGCTATCGGCACCAGCTTTGGCGGGCTGCTGTCCATGGGACTCGCCGCCGCCCGCCCTGGCCTGATCCGCGGCGTGGTGCTAAACGATATCGGGCCGGAGGTGCCTGCGACCGGCGCCGCCATCATCCGCGATTTCGTCGGCAACGACCCCGCCTTGGCAACAGAACAAGACTGCGTGGACTGGCTGCGCGTCCACCTGCCGCCGCTGTCGCTGGAAACAGACGAGGCATGGCGTGGGATGGTGGCGCTGACTTACGCCCGCGGTTCGGATGGGCGCTTCCACCCGGTCTGGGACACGCGAATCGCGTCGCTGCTGAACGAACCGCCCCGCGACCTCTGGCCGCTGTTCGGCGGGCTGGCCGATGTGCCGCTTATGCTTGTTTGGGGGGAGGTCAGCACCGTGCTGCTGCCAGCAACCATCGCTCGCATGCAGGCGACCCGCCCCGACATGACGGTCGTGACCGTGCCCGGGATCGGGCACGCGCCGACTTTGGCGGAGGCACCTGTGGCTTTGGCGCTGGACCGGTTCCTGGCGTGACGTTCGCCCGTTTCATCGCCAGCGGCGGCGGGTCCGGATTCGTCCCGGTGGCACCGGGAACGGCGGGATCGCTGGTGGCGCTGCTGATCGGCGCGGGATTGTTCGCGCTCTCCCCCTGGATTCTGGCTGGCGCGGCGCTGATTGCCTCGGTTGGCGGGGTCTGGGCGGTGCGAGCGTCGGAGTCCAAAGGCGACCCCGGTTGGATCGTCATCGATGAGTTCGCGGGACAATGGATCGCGATGCTGGGCCTCGGCGTGCTGACCCCCTCGGGTTTGCTGGCCGCGTTCGGGTTGTTCCGCCTATTCGACATCTGGAAGCCGGGGCCGGTAGGCTGGGCCGACCGGTGGCACACGCCGGCCGGTGTGATGGCCGACGACATCGTCGCGGGCGCAATGGCGGGGGCTATTTTGGTCGTGGGCCGGTATTTTTTTCATCTGTTTTTGTCAGTGTACATCTGTGGGTTCCTATTTTCAGCATCAACCGTGCAAGCTGCCTCCCCTCCAGCCGCCGAAGCCCAACACGGCATGGTCGTGTCGGCACAACGCCTCGCGGCCGAGGCCGGTATCGCCATTCTGAAACAGGGTGGCAACGCAATCGACGCAGCGGTGGCGGTGGGATACGCCGAGGCCGTCACTAACCCGTGCTGCGGCAATATCGGCGGCGGCGGGTTCATGGTTGCCCGGCTGGCCGACGGACGAAACGTTTTCATCGATTTCCGCGAGACCGCGCCGTCCGCCGCCACCGCGAACATGTATTTGGATGCCGAAGGAAAACCGATCCGCGATGCCAGCTTGCACGGTTGGCGTTCGGTCGCGATACCCGGAACGGTCGCGGGGCTGGACGCCGCCCTGACCAAATACGGCACGCTGCCGCGGGAGATGGTGATGGCCCCCGCGATATCCTTGGCGCTGAACGGGTTCGAGCTGACGCGCGGCGATACCGACCTGATCGCCCGCGGCGCCGCGATCCTGCGGCGCGACCCGGCGGCAGCACATATTTTTCTGCGCCCGGATGGATCGCCGCCGGAACCGGGGGATCGTCTGGTCCAACCGGATCTGGCGGCGACGCTGGCGCGGATCGCCACCCAGGGGCCGGCGGCTTTTTACCAGGGGCCGATACCCGCCGCAATCGAAACGATATCGGAAGGCGCACTGAAAGCGGCGGATTTCACGGCTTATAAAATCGTGGAGTCGGCGCCTTTGTCCTGCATCTACCGGGGGTATGTGTTTCTGTCGTCCCCTCCCCCGTCGTCAGGCGGCACGGCTTTGTGCGAAATATTGGGGGTTTTGCAGGCCTACAATCTGCGCGAGTCCGGCTTCAATTCCGCCCGTTCGGTGCATTTGATGACCGAGGCGATGCGGCACGCTTACCTCGACCGAAACACCTATCTGGGCGATCCGGCTTTCGTTGCCAACCCGCTGGACTGGCTGCTATCGCCGGAGCATGCGGCGGCGATCCGGGGCGCAATTACCGACAAGGCCACACCGTCCTCGGACCTTCGTCCCGGCACCGCGCCGCATGAGAAACCGGAAACCACCCATTATTCCGTCATCGACCATAAAGGCAACGCCGTCGCGGTCACCTACACCATCAACGGCATGTTCGGCGCCGGTGTCATGGCCCCGGGGGCCGGGTTCCTGCTGAACGACGAAATGGACGATTTCACGGTCAAACCCGGCAGCCCCAACCTGTTCGGCCTGGTGCAGGGCGCGGCCAACGCCATTGCCCCCGGCAAGCGCCCGCTATCGTCCATGGCCCCCACGATCGTTTTGCGCGATGGCCATGTCGCGATGGTATTGGGTTCGCCGGGCGGATCGCGCATCATCACAATCGTTTTGCAAGTGGCACTGAACACGATCGACCACGGCATGGCACCGCAAGCGGCGGTCGATGCGCCGCGCATCCATCACCAATGGCTGCCAGACGTCATCGCGGCCGAACCCTTCGCGCTGTCGGCCGATACCAAAGCGGCCCTGACGGCAATGGGTTACAAAATCGTCGAGCAAACCCCCTGGGGCTCAGCCGCGTCGATCACCGTCGGCGGTGCAACGACGCAGCCCGGTGGCGTGTCTTCGGGCAACGACGCGACAGCCACCCGCGGAATGCGGCCAGGGTTATTTTATGGTGCCAACGACCCTCGGCGTCCCGCGGGGGCGGCGGTGGGGTATTGAGTTCACAACCGTCCCAAAAACCCCAACAGAATATCGTTGAACAAATCGGGTCGTTCCCAGTACGGGGAATGCCCGGCCTCCGGCACGACATGCACCTCGGCCCCGGGCATATGCGACGCCTGCATCCGCAACAAAGACGGCGGCACGTATAGATCGGAATCCCCCGTCGCCAGCAGCACCGGATGACGAATGCCTTCCAGCAACGCCCAGGTGGGCGTCGTCCGCAACACCGGCGCGATGCGTTTGCCGGTGACCGCGCGCTGCTCCTCAACATGCCAATCCGCAACCCCCTTCGGATTTCCCGCTCGGTAGGACGGCGATAACTCCTGAAAATCGTGCGGCAGCGCCGCGAAGAATGGGGGGCGCAGCCGAGCGTTGACGGCGGCGTAATCGGGTTCCTGGATGCCCATGTAGGATGCAACGATCGCGATGCTCCGCACACGGTCCGGCTGCGCGAAAACATAGTCCAACACGACGAATCCGCCTTGCGCGGCACCCACCAGATCGACGGTTGCCAATCCGAGGTGTTCTACCAAACAATGCAAATCGCCAGCCACCGTCCAGCCGTCATCCGTTGTTGAGTCCGACCGGGAATATCCCCGCCGGGAGTATCCGATGGCACGGTACCCCGCCGCGGCCAGCGCCGGCTGCTGGTACACCCAACCCGCCCCGCTTTGGGTCCCCGCGTGCAGCAGAATCACCGGATGGCCCGGTCCGCCGCTATCCCAGTACCACAGCCTGGTGCCGCGCACGTCCACGTATCCCTCGGTGACCGGCGCCTGAGCCGGGATCGGGATCGGCACCCACATTTGTTGAGTCATGCTGAATTCCTCCGCCGCGCATCAAGCCCGCGCCGTCCCTTGCCGCGCAAGCCCCGAGGCGGTGAAATCCCGCGCCAAGGAGACCGCACCATGCTGCCGGAACAGACCTTGAAAGACGCAGAACGCCTGTTGGCTGCCTGCCGCGCCAAAGGCATCAGGCTCGCAACGGCTGAAAGCTGCACGGGGGGCCTGATCGCGGCGGCCCTCGGACTCGCCGCCGATGGTCAGCCGATCGGTGCCGTATTCGGCCATGGCGTGCTGGGCGAGCCACAGGGCCACGGTTTCGCAGTCATCCGGGCCGGCCGGCTAGGGGTGTTCCGGCGCCAGGCGGTATTCGACGCTGAGGCAGACCAGGCCGGCGGTGTCGGCGATGTTCTCCAGCATCGGATCCTGCTGGTCGGCCGCATCCAGGGTCCAGCCGCCGCCATGGATATGGAGATAGACGCCGCGCGGTGTGGCGGTAGGTGCTATGATCCGCACCGGGATATCGCCGGCTTTGCCGGGGATTTTTTGCCCCGTGGCGCGGGATGACTTCGGCACCGGCGGGAAGGGCCCGCGGCCCTGGCGACGGGCCTCACGCGTGGCTTCGGCGCCGACTTCCCACCATTCCGGCATTGGCGTCATGGCCTGGATGATCGCGGCGTTGATGGTGGTGGTCTCGGCGGAGACGGCATCGGGGTGGAACAGGCCGGGATTGAGAGCGCTGTCTGTCATGATCGTCTCCATCTATTCGGTGACGACTATAGCGCCAAGATCACCGGCATCCAGCCGGGCGAATTTGGGGTGCCACGGGCGAAATGGGCCGCCTGCTGTGAGTCGGGAAATTTTACACAATCGCGAAGTCCCGAACGAAACCGTGCCTATTACATTGAATAACCTAAATAAATTGTTTGGCATCGAAATTGCATCGTATAAATTTGGATGGCAGCGCAGACTTCACGCTGTTGTATTCCACCTTGTTATCACAACCCAGAGGGGAACAGCGATGAAACTTTCTACTTTCCTGGTCGCGGGCACCATGCTCGCTGGGCTTGCCTGCGCCACGGCGCCGGCTCAGGCGGCGAGCGTCTGCGCTCCGGGCACCGCCGCCTCGGCCGGCATCTGCAACCTTGAGATCACCTTCAACGCCGGTGGTTCGATCAGCACCTCAGTTCCGACCGGCGCTAGCGCGACCTATGATGGCGTCGAGGACGCGTTGATCGGCGTGATCAACAATTCGGGCCTCACGGTCAACGGCTTTCACCTTGTGGGAGCCTCCATCGGTGGGTTTGACAGCGATGGCATCAACACATTTTTCGGTGGTCCCGTTGCTGGCAATCCGGACACTACCGGTTATGGCGGTCCGTTGGGATTCTTCTCCAACAACCTCGGCAACAGCATCGACGTTACTTTCTTCAACGGCATTGCCCCCGGCGGCAACACCTACTTCTCGCTGGAAGAGCCGGCGTCGCTGAGCCTGGTTGTGACCCCAGCGCCGGAGCCCGCCAGCATGCTGCTACTCGGCGCCGGCCTCGCCGGTCTCGGCCTGGTGCGTCGCCGCCGCGCCTAATCCAGCCTGACATTCGGCCGGCCGGTTGGCCGGTCAAATCTGAAGAAGGCGGTGCCCGGTCGGGTGCCGCCTTTTTCGTTGTCGCGATGGGCTGGGGTCTCGCCGGTGCGGCAAAGATGCCCAAAAAATGAGCGACGCGAGGCTATCTGCTGGCGACCTGCGTCGCCCTAGGGGCAGGCGCCTCTGAACATCCGCCCGATCGCGCCATTTTATGCGTGGCACAGAACTTGCTTTTTGTTCGTCGAGGGAGCGTCGGCTAACCATTTTCACGGCCAACTTTCTCCGGATAGGACATCCGCACGAGGTCCAAACAGCAGGACTGCGGCAGCATCGATCCAAGGTGCTCCGCACCGAACAACTGGGGAAGGTTTTCATGTCATTCGCTAACAACTGGCTTACCCGTCGCGGGATGGGGGCACTTGGCCTCGCCGCCATGGGCGTGGACGGCGATCGCCGGGTCGTCGGACGTGGTGGACCGGGGCTTCGTCACCTACTCCAACGACGCCAAGCACCAGATGATTGGCGTGCCCATGGCGATGATCGAGGCGCATGGCGCGGTCAGCGAAGTGGTCGCACGGGCAATGGCCGCCGGCGCATTGGACCGGTCCCGCGCCGGGATCGCGGTTTCGGTGACCGGCGTGGCCGGGCCGGGCGGCGGATCGCCGGATAAGCCGGTGGGTCTGATATGCTTCGGCCTGGCACGGATCGGCCGGCCGGCCATCAGTCAGCAGCGGGTCTTCCTGGGCGACCGAACGGCGATCCGGGCAGCGGCGGTGACGCATGCAATCGCCATGATCGGTGCTCACCTGTGACACCCCCTTGCCCAGGGCGCGTTCGGCTGGCACCACGCGCCCGATGCTGAGCAACCCCCAATTCCTACCGGCGATGGATCGTACCGCGCTGATCTCGACGCTTTTGACGCCGCTGCTGCTGATGCATGCGCATGGCTTCGCGGAGGCTTCGGTCACGATCGCCGCGCTCAGCTTCCTGCTGCGCTGTTTCGCGACGAAGGATTGGGCGTGGATTAAGACCCCATGGGTGGCTTTGGCGCTGATCTGGTGGGCGTGGATGGTGATATGTTCGCTGCCCATCCCGGCACTGGGGCTGGGCGACGGCGGTGCGCACAGCCTGGGGCAAGGGCTGATGGCGCTGCGATTCCCCATGTTCGCGGCCGCGCTGGCGTTCGGGGTGCTGCGAGGCGCCGATTCCAGACGCTGGATGTTCGGCACGATCGCGGCGTCGGCCGCGTACGTCTCGGTGCACCTGGTGTTTCAGTTCATGTTCGGGGTGAATCTTTACGGCGTGCCAAAGGCCTGGGACACGCTGCTCACCGGGCCCTTCGGGACTGCCCGAGCGGCGCCGTTGATGGCGCGCATTCTGCCGCCGGTGCTTATCCCGTTCGCCGCCCGTTATCTGGACCGGCGTTTTCTGCCTTACATCATATTGATCGGCGGCCTCGCGGTCGTTGCGATCGTCGGGCAGCGCATTCCCGTCGTAATCATGATCGGCACGCTGGCCGTCGCCGCGCTGCTGATCCGCCGCATGCGCCCGATCGCGTTGGCCGCCTTGGTGCTTCTCGCGCTGCTGCTCCCCAGTTTCGCGGTAATTTCTCCCAAAACTTACGAGCATATGGTGGTGCGCTCGCAGACCATGGCGAAGGGTTTTGCGGTCGGATATTACGGCGAAATGTACAATCGCGCCTTCGAAGTGGGCCGGCAAAAACCCTGGAATGGTACGGGCTTCGACGGGTTCCGGCTCGCATGCCCGAATCCGCGGTACTTCCGCCCGAGTTTCGATGGAACGGTCGCGGATGGCGGTGGCAAAGACATCTGCTGGTTTCACCCACATAACTTCTGGTTCCAGGCGCTGGTCGATGGCGGGGTGCCGGGCCTGGCGCTGTTCGGCGCGTTCTGCCTGGCCTGCCTCATCCCGCTGGGGCGCGGCCTATGGCGCGACCCCGACCCCATGCGGGTCGGATTATTCGCGGTGATGCTGGCGCAGGTTTTCCCCGTGCAATCCACCCCGTCGTTCTGGTCGATGCCAATGGGCGGCTGGTTCTATCTGCTATTGGGCTGGGCAATGGCCGAGACCTATGGGCGCACCAAACACCAATGAAAGTCGCCGTGGTTCAGCCGCTGCCGGGGATCGGCGACACGATCTGGCATTTGCCGCATATCCGCGCCATCGCGGCTTTCACCGGCGGACCGGTGACGCTGGTGACCAAACCCCGTTCGGCCGCGGATCAGATTTTCAGCGCTGAGTCCACCGTGTCCGACTGCCTCTGGATCGACCGCAACCCCGAGAACCGGCGCGGCCGCGACGAAGGCCTCGGCGCGCTCGGCTTTGTCAGAAAGCTGCGCGCGCGAAACTTCGACCGGATTTACCTGCTGCACCATAGCAAGACTTTGGCGATTTACACCGCGTTGGCCGGCATTTCAGAACGTTATGGTTACGGGTTTGGTATCCAGAAGCTGTTCCTCAATCGGCAGCCGTTTCTGGACGCGCAGGACCTGCGGCTGCACCCGTTTCGCCAAGCGACGTTGTGGCTGCAAAAGGCTGGGATCCCGATGGAGGAGGCCGAACCCTTGCTTCCAGTTGCGGATACCGCCCGTCAGGCGGTGATGGACCGGCTTGGCCTCACCCCGTTCGTGCTGCTGGGTATCGGTAGTTCGGAACCGTACAAGCAGTGGGGGGCAGAAAAATTCCGCGCGCTGGCCGAGGCATTGCTGCACGACGGCTGGCCGCGAATCGTCCTGGTCGGCGGTTCGGCCGAATCGGCGCTGGCCGCGGAGATCGCGACCGGTGTGGAAGGCGTGGTGCAAGCCATCGGCTGGAACCTGGGTGAGGTCGCCGCGCTGTGCGCGCAATCGGCCTTCTACGTGGGGAACGACACCGGCGTCATGAATATCGCCGCGGCGGTCGGGCGCCAGACATTTGGAATATTCGGCGCCACCGAACCGATTACCCACAGCCCGCGAATCGTGCCGATCGAGCCGCCGGGAGGTTACGAAAAGGATGGCGGGACGGATCGCATCACGGTTGCCGCCGTGCTCGCGGCGATCGGTGCGGCACGCGGATCAGTGTGACGTCGCGACATCCTGCGGGCTAGAGCGTGATCGCCTGAGGTTGACTTCAACCTCGGGCGTGAATCACCCTCTCAAACAAAGGCTTAGACCATGATCGAACGCCGAGATCGCGTGCAACCTCAAACGATCATGGTCTAACGACATGTTGGTCGATCCATTCGGCGACCAGGCGGCGGGCTTCGTTTATCGTTGCCTCAGGGTGATGAATACGATAAAGCGCTGTACAGGCCTGAAATGCTGACAAATCGTCCGAGCCGACATGGCGCAGTTCGCGGTACGCAGTGACCACGGCCCGCTCGCAGCGCCGGGCGATATTTGTCTCTTTCCGCATAGCGGGGCGTGCCCTTCGTGTTGCGAATGATTCGCATTTATCCCGACACAGTACGCTGGGGGGACCATAACGGCAAGACTCCAGCCATTTCGGCGATGGGACTCAGATGCGCGCGAGACGCGAAGCCAAAATCGCTTGCCGAGTCGGGGGAGATCATGCATAACGATCTCAGTCAATTATGGCGCGTTCCTCGCCTACCTTGTGAATGCTCCATCGGCGACATGCTGTCGTACCCTCCCCCCAACAGTTCTGCCTCGGAGCAATCCCGTGACCATCAAGCGTATGTCCCTCCTCGCCGCGCTCGCACTCGCTCTTCCGATCGCCGCGCTGGCCTCCACCCCATCCATGGCGGCCCCCCACAAGAAGCCGGCGCACGTGGCCCATCGTTCCGTGCACAAGGCCAGCACGCACCACACGATTGCGCACCGCAAGGCCAAGCCGAAGACGGCGCACGTCGCTGCTCACTAAAGCCATCGAATCAGGGACTGTTCGCCTCTAACAAGGCGCGTAGTCCCGACAGAATCCGGGCTGGCGATGGTGGGCAACCGCTGATCGTAAGGTCGACTTGTATCGCATTGCTGGTGCCGTCCATAACGGCATAGCTGCCTTTGAACACCCCGCCATCGACGGCGCAATCGCCCAGAGCAACCACCCATTTGGGCTCTGGCGTGGCGTCCCAGGCCTGCTCCAGCGCCTGACGCAGATTTCGCGTCAGCGGGCCTGTGACCAACAACACATCCGCATGTCTTGGGCTGTCGACGAAGTGCAGCCCGAATCGGGTCAGATTGTACACCACGCCCGTCAGCGCCCGAATCTCCAATTCGCAGCCATTGCAGCTGCCGGTATTGACATGCCTGATCGCCAGCTCATGCCCCAGCCGTGCCTGCGATGCGGCGCGCAGCCGATCCGCCAGCAACGCCACCGTCTCGGTATCCACCGGCTCCGCGGGTTCGGCGGGGGGGAGCGTGGTTCGTCTTGCAGTGGGTTTCAGCATGCGCGGGGCTCCATCACAGGTCCATCCCAGATACCGGCAGACCCAGGGAGGCGCAGATCGATCCCGCGTCGCGCGCTTCCGAACTGGCCAGTGCCGCCTCGGCCAGCGGCCACAGTGCCCAGCCGGGATCGCGCGGAAATACCGCCGCGATCTGGCCGTGATCCAGCCGCAACCAGTGCCAAATGTCGCCACGGGCGGACGCGGCCTTGCCCAACCCCTCCCCGCTTTCCAGCGGCAGGACGACGGCCAGCTGTCCTTCCGGCAGATCGGTCAGAAGGTCGATGGCGGCACCGGTATCCCGGTCGATGGCACGCAGCCGAACCCGGCAGCGCTGCGCGGCGTCGCCACCCGCGATAACGCCCAATCCCGTCAGGCGCGCCGCGAGAACACCGGTTCCAAATAGATACCGAATTTGCGGTATCTCGTCCTCCAGCGCCGCCAGGACCTGACGCAACGCAGCCAGCCCATTGGCGTCCGCATCGGCGGACACCCCGCCCGGCACGACGCAGTCCATCATCAGCCGATGCCCGAACGCGTCCGCCAGCCCGCGCCGCAGATACTCCTGCCGCACCCCGCAGCGCGCTTGCGCCTCCGGCGCCCCAACCATGCCGGCGATGGTGCCGAGGTCGTCGAGATTGGTCGCGATCCGCTCCAGCCGCAGCATCAACCCACGCAACCCAACCGCTCGGGGTGGCGCGAGGACCGCCAGTGCGGCCTCGGTTGCCTTGGCGAAGGCAATGGAATGGGCGACCGTGGAATCCCCCGCCAGCCGGGCAGCGAAACGGGCGGCGATGCGGGGAGATTTGGACCGCATCAGGGTCAGCGCCCCTTTGTGCGTGTAACCGAGGCGGCTTTCAGCGCGCACAATCCTGGTGCCATCGAGGGTCAGGCGCAGATGATGCGCCTCCCCGATGCCGAGGCCGATCGGGCCGATTGGCCATTGCATGAGGGTGTCTTCGGGCACCGGCTGGAACTCGGGCGGATCGGCGGTGGGCGGGCGCGGCCCCGGGCGGATGGCCAGCGGTTTGCTGTGCGGCCAGTGCCCGTGATCCAGCCAGGACCCATCGTCGCCACCCGCCGCCATATGGCCCCATAGGTCGCGGATCATCCGCTCATAGAACCTCGCCCCGGGATGATGCGGCGACAACGCCGGGTAAAATCCGGCGTCCATCGCGACCGAAACAAGGAGGATGGTTTCCGAAAACGGGTCCTCGAAGAGCGCGAGGACCTGCATTGGGTCGGCCCAGGCCGCCAGCAACGTGACCGGCTCCCGAACGAGGTCGGACCACTGCGCCGCGGACAGAACATGGCGCGGCCACGGCCTGCACGGCTCCCGCGGCGCGGGCTCCACAATCTCAAGCGCTCGGCTCATCCTCTGAGTTCCAACGCCAGCGCGTGCAGCCAGGCAGTAACCGGGTCGGGCATGAACCAGCCGATCAGCGCGGCGGCGGCCAGCGGGAGCCATGCGGCTGACCAACGGTCGTCGGCCACGGCGCGCGGCGCGGGCAATCGCCGGATCGAAGCCCAGCCCATGGCCGCAATTCCGGGCAGCAGAGCGACCAGCAACCACGGTGCCAGCTTCGCCACCGCTGCGATCCCGAGCGCCAGGCCAGGAAACACCCCAAACGGCGGCAGCCCGGCCAATCCCGCCGCAGACAGCAAGTGCGCCAGTCCGTCGCCCTCGGCCCAGGCGCGGGCGGCCTGGCTCAGCACCAGAAGCATCGCGAGCACCAATCCGGCAAAGGTGGCGTCCGGCGATGCCAGGCCGAATGCCACGCCGATGACCCCCGCCTGGCCCATCGCGATCCACGTCAGCCGCGTTTTTTGTATCGGCCACAGCCAAAGCCCTACCCCGCAGGCCACGACCGACACACTCCCCAACGCGACCAGTTCAGGCCCGGCATAGCGCAGCGCCAGCAGCGGCAGGACCGGCAGCAGGGCCGGAATGGCGACCGCCAGGGTCGCCAGCCCCAACAGCGCACACCCCGACGCGAGCGATGCCGGAGGCAATATGGAGCCAAACAGCAAAAGGCCGAGACCAGCCCCGGCCAGCGGGACCCGGTGCCAACCGGCGCCGAGATGCGGCGTCAGGGCGGCAGCGGCCGCCAAGGCCAGCCCCGCGTCGGTCAGCAAGGGATGCGCCGAAAGCGCGGCCAGCAACATGCCGCCGAGGCTGAGATGTTTCGCGACCAGCGCGCCGCCGGGCCGGGATGCGACGGACGCCGTGGCAACCAGGATCGCGGCGAAAATCCCGAGGCGATCGTGCCGCAGCAGCGGGATCCCCTCGGCCGGTGCCCAGATCAGCCCGATCGCCATCGCGAGCACCACCAGGCCCGCGCCGATATCCAGCCAAAACCGGGTGCCGGCCGGCTGCGTGACCGAAAGCACCACCGCCGCGAGCAAAGGCACGCCCAGCAGGAAAGCAATCGGGATCATGCGGCGCGCCCTCGGGACGTCCAAAGCGCCACCCAGGCGAGTGCGGGGATAACCGGCACGATCGCCGCCATCCGTTCGGCCTCCGCCAGTCCCAGCCCGGCCAGGGCAATTCCGTTCTGCATCGCCAGCAGGCCCAGGACTTGGATGGTACGGTCCCGCGACGTCGCGGCGACGAGAATGCCCAGCAGGATCACCGCCAACGGCGCACTGACCGGCGCGGCCAGCAGCGTCAGAACGGCGGCGACCGCGAGGCTGGCCGCGAGGCCGAGCCGCGGCCGGAGCGGGGTGACGGTCGTGCCGCCCGACAGCAGCCAGGGCAGGCCCGCCGCATTCAGCAGCAGAAGCAACGCGGCTTCGGGGTAAAGCCCCCGCTGCGACACCAAAAACGCCAGGACCGCCGCTTGCGATGCCGTAACGATCGCGGCGGTCGCCGCCCTACGCGAGAGGAGCAAACCGAAGGACAGGACCAGGATCGGCCCTGCGTCGGCGGCGGTCATGTGGGGTCTCCACCGGTCAGCGCCAACATGGCGGCGATACCGCCGAGGGCCAGCGCCAACGTCAGTGCCGTCCGAGCGCGGTCGGATGCACCCGAGGCTCTGACCGCCGCTAAGACCAACGCCGCCATTAGCAGGCGGCCAATCCAGGCCAGCAAACCGATTCCCCAGGACACCGGCCCAGCATCCGCCAACGCCATGCCAAAGGGCAGCGCGAGCGCCCCGATCAGATCGCACCAGGCGAGGATGCGCAGTTGCTCTGCAATCCGCAGCACTGCCAGATCGGCGCCGCTGAAGGTCGCGTCCGCCGGCGGGCACTCCCGATCGACCCAACCGACTATCGCCAAAGCGGCGATTGCCAGACCGGTGGCAGCGCTGGACGGCAGCAAACCCTCCATCTTCGCGGCCAGAATCGCATCCAGGTTGCTGCCGCCGGCCAGCAACGCAAGGGCAAAAACGGCCAGCAGCAGCGCCGGCTTGGCGGCTACCGCCAGGCTCGCGGTTTCGGTGGCGGCGACCGCGGCCGCCCCGGTGCCGGCGTCCATCGCCGCGAGCATGAGCACGACACGGCCGAACGCGAACAGCGCGGCGATGACCACGATGTCGGACAACGGCGCCGAGACCATGCCCAGCGCGAAGGAGGGGATCAAGAACACGGTCCATGCCGCGACAGCGACCGATAGCAGCGGGGCAAAGCGAGTGACCGGCGAGGCGCCCGGCATACGGATTGTTTGCTTACGGAACAGATGTGCTATTTGCCGCCAGGAACGTGTAACCGTCGATGGCACGCGCCCAGCGATACGGTCGGTCAGCACGGCGACCACCCCAGCCAGCACTGGCGCCGCGAGCACGACCGCGGCCATGTGCAGAAGCTGGGTGACGATGGACAGCAGAACGCTCATGGGCCCGCCATCCACAGCAGCGCGATCAGAAAGACCGCCATCGCGGCGAGCATTGCCGGCAACGCAGGAACATGGCGCGGCCGCCAATGCCAACGCGGAAGAGGCAGCGGCGGCAGCTTGGGCAGCGTTGGCAGGAACCCCCCGCCGGCAGATTGGGTGAGCGGGTCTCCAAAGGGCAGCCATGCGGGTGGCGGGGTAAAGCCATCGTTCCAAGCGGGCCCTTCTCGCGGCGCGGAGACGCCCCGGCGCTGGAGCAGCCAACGGACGCCTGCACAAATGGCCAGAACGCCCGCGACAAGCGCCAGGACCTCATACCCCCGTATGCCGAGCGGGCCGATGCGGTCGTCGAGGCCGATGCCTTGCAGTTGGCGGATCGCGGGATCGGCGAGCATCAGCACCGCCCCGGGGAACAGGCCGATCAAAACCGCGACTCCCGCCAGCGCCAGCATACCGGGACGAGCCGGCTTGGCGATGTCGGTTGCTGCCGCGGAGCGGGGGCCGCGCGGGCGTCCGAGGAACGCAACCCCGAATACCCGCGCCGCCGCCGCGCTGGATAACGCCGTCGATACCGCCAGCGCGGCCACGACAAGTGCCATCCAAGGGGCATGCGGGGCGGCCAGCAAGGCCTGAAAGAGCAGCCAGAGCGCGGCGAACCCGGCCCCGCCCGGCATGGCGGACAGGCCGAACAATGCGGCGGCCATCCCTGTCGCGACCACGGGCATTGCGTGGATCAACCCGCCCAGCAGCACCAGCCGGCGGCTGCCGGCCTCGGCCTGCACCGCACCCGCCGAGAGCTGCCCCAAAGTGCCGCATACCGCTTGCGAAACGACGAGCAGCAGCACCGCCGCCTGAGCGAGGCTGGCCAAAACGGGAAGGTCCGAGGCGCGACCCAACAGCGCCAATCCGATGCCGATCGCTGCCACTCCGCTCTGGGATTCGGCCAAGCCGGCAAGACAAGCGCCAACCTCGGCCTCCGAGGCCGCGCGCCAGCCGCCGGTCACGACAGTCGCGGATCCCATGGCAAGCAGCACTATGCCCCACCAGCCGGCAGACGCTGGGGCACCGAGGTCGAGCAGCAGGCGCACCAACAAATAGAGCGCAAGCGGCTTTACCATCCCCGACAGCAACGCCGCCGCTCGGGCTGGAGAAGCGCGATGGGCCGGGATGGACCATCGGTGGAATGGCACCAGGCCAGCCAGCGCGCCGGGCCCGATCAGCGCCAGCACGAAAAGGGCAGTCGGATAATCCAGCCGCTCCCGCATTGCCACGAAGGCGAACCCGGATGCGGCCGTTGCCCCCAAAACCGCCAGCACGGTCAGCGCGGTGACGCCAAGCAGCGGCGTTCGGGCAGGACTGGGATCGCCGCTGGCCCAGACGGCGCCGCTGGCCCAGACGGCGCCGCCGGCCAATGCCAGTCCTAACACCAGCGTCACCCCGTCGGCCGCCAGAATCGCCAGCACCACGCCCGCAATGCACAGCGACAGGCCCGACAGGCTGGCTTTTGGGCTGGAGTCCGCGATTTCGGCGGCGAAGGCGATGCTGGCGGTGCCGGTCAGGAACGCCGGCAGCAGAAAGAACGCGGCGAGCGGGTCGAATGACAGAGCCAGCGAGAAGCCGGGCAGGCCGAACGGCAGCACCAGAGTTCCAGGCTCCTGCCCAACAATCAGGGCCAGGAGCGTCAACATGAATCCCAGACCGGACAGCCCCGCGCCCGCCAGTCCGATCGCTTGCCGGCTGGCACGCGCGATGAAGCGCGCCGCCGCCCCAAGGGCCAGGAGGGCAACAACGATCAGGACCAGCAACGGCAGGATTGGGTCGCTCACACGACGACGTTAGCAGACGGGCGGCGGAGTCGGCTTGGAGGAAACGGAAGCACTATCCGCACGTATTATCCCGGCTTGTCCCCGGGATGATACTTCGCTCAGCCTGTCAATGCACGGAAAGCGGATGCATCTCGTGCTGGAGGATCGCAGCCATCGCGACCTCACGGTCGCCGATTAACCCCATGGGGGTACCGTCGGCTGCGTGGATGGCGAAACCGTGCTGGCCGTTGACCGTCACCGGCTTCACGTAGGCGATCTGCGACACGCCCAGCTGCGCGAGCTGTTCGGCCGAGAGGTGGCGGATATCGAAAGCGGCCACCGGGGCGGTATCTTGAGCACTATGTTCGTCGGTCATCGTCGTATTCTCCTGTCCCGCTTTTTCTCTGGTTTACTCGCTCGACCCATCGACCACCGTCGCGATCGCCGAACCGTTGGTTTTGCGCGGCTGGGTAATCGGGATCGACTTCACCCGGACCTCCGGTTGCGGGCGCACGAGGTCGATGTGCAGCAGACCGTTGTCCAGCCAAGCGCCTTTCACCTCGATCCCCTCCGCCAGCACGAATGCGCGCTGAAACTGCCGGGCGGCGATGCCGCGATGGACGAACACTCGCCCCTGGGTATCGTCGGTCTGCCGTCCCCGGATCACGAGTTGGTTGTCTTCCTGCGTGATCTGTAGGTCGTCCATCGTGAAACCGGCCACGGCCAAGGAGATGCGCAGCCCGGTGTGGCTGATCTGCTCGATGTTATAAGGCGGGTAGCCATCGGACGCAGTCTTGGACGCGCGTTCGATCATTTGTTCCAGATGGTCGAAGCCGAGGAACAACGGCGAGGTAAACATGCGGGTCGTCGACATTGGCCCCCTCCATCGAGCGAAGCGTTTCCCGGTCCCCGTTTTGGCGAACCGATCATCGTATAGTTGTCATTCTACCATCATGTTGCAAGGGGGGGCGCGGCCACGGCATACAGCGGCGCGCAGGATGGGTTTCACGTCGGGCGGCGGCACGCCCAGCACGTTGGAGGACGACACCTCGGCGCCGATCGCTTCCTCCATGAAGGCGGGGTCGTCTTCGTCGACAAACAGCACGATCGGGTGCGGGTCGCGGGCGGTCCCCACCGCGAGGCGCTGGATGGCATCCGTGAGGTCAGACGGCGGCGACGGCGTCAACCAGCAGTTCGCCGGGTCGGCCGTCAGAACGCGCCAGTGCCCCGGCGCGTTCGGCATTGTCATCAGCGAGAAGCACCCTCCCGGTAAGCGGTCACCCTGGTTCATGCTGTCAGTGTGAGTGCGCTTTGTCGCTAGAGCGTGATCGCCTGAGGTTGACTTCAACCTCGGGCGTGAATCACCCTCTCAAACAAAGGCTTAGAGCGTGATCGCCTGAGGTTGACTTCAACCTCGGGCGTGAATCACCCTCTCAAACAAAGGCTTAGACCATGAT